>NZ_JBYVMF010000029.1:0-72365 GCF_058145095.1 Pseudomonas sp. MDV22-iso1 | reverse complement strand
ACAGCATCAGCCGTCAGCTATTGGCTTGGAATGTGGGGTTCGTGGATCGCACTCGAATTAATGACCCTTTCATCGGGACTTTTACAATATCTTGGTTGATTTGCAATTGGAACCAGATAGGTTTGCTTTTTTTGGGAGAGGGAAAACCATCGGAGCGCATTAATAGTTTTTACCTTTATCTAACAACAACTGATTTATTTTCATTCAATGCGATCCTCATATTCCCCTTGATATTCACTTTATTTTATCTCTTTATTTTTCCTTGGGCCTCTTTGTTTGTTAAAGCATGTCTCAAGGTCGTAAACGACAAGCTCTACAAACAAGCGATAAGTGTAGAGCTGTATAGAGTGCGACAGCAAGAGGATCTAAACAAAGCAAGACTGCTATCCGATCCAGACAAGCAGTTTATAGAACAAAGCGTGCAATCGGATCTCGACCGTAAATCGGAGATATTGAAGCACATGAAAGATAGGGGGGAGCGCTTAAAATCAAAGGCTGTTGAACAAAGACATAAAGCTACAGAGGCAGAGGCGAATGCTTCTGCAGCCAAAAGCAGAATGAGTATTGCCCAGCAAGACGAAGAGCACAAAAAAAACCAAATGGAACTTGAGCGGCAACGCTTTAATATAAATAGTTCCAAGTTGCGAGCAGCAGCGACTTCAAACCGTTTCCCATCGGCGTATCTTTTTATCGCCAAGCTTGACGAAACCATAAGGCTCGATGATCTACAACTTTCCCTTACAGGATTAGGGGCCGTAGTTGCCGCAATATTCGGATACGAAAATTTCAAGAAAGTTCTAGATGATGAGGGCTTTAATAATGACGCTTTCTCCCGAGTCGAGTACGTTTATTATGACTCTGAGTGGTTGGCTTCACGACTGGAATCTGTTATTTCAGATGAGCAGATTATAGGTATAAATCTAACTTCTGAAGCACTATTCGATTTTATTATTCTAATGTTTGATGATCTCCCTTATTGCTTTGTTGATCTCGACACACTAGAGGAGAAGTGCGTTGAGTTCTTCGAGGAGCATAACTACTCGATTCTAGAACATGAGGGGGTATCAGGCGCGATTGCTGAATCGGATACTATTTTTGATGAAGTAACTCTAGATTCAATTAATACCGTAGCTTTTGATCGAGGGTTTTCCGCCAAGCTTCAGGCAGATGCTCAAGGTAGTCATCGCCGTGACAGCTCTATTTCCGGACGTACCATGACCATAGAAATCGAGATAACAAGCCGACTTCAGGTAGGTAAGCGGGCGCTGGGAGCTTTTGAATTCCACGATGTACACGGCTCATTAGATGACGTTTTTGAGCCCGAAGAGGTGGATGTAGAGGTTTTTAACTAAGATGCAAGGGGCGCGAGCGTCGGCAATGGGTCGATTGCTGACAGTCGCGAAAGGCAGCAATCGACCCAAAGCGGACTGTCGAGGACAGCCTGTCGAATCTTATTTCGGTGAAATATCAGGCTGCTTCGGTTTTAGAGCATGAAATCCATAGTCTGTATTTGTATTCTTTTTTTTCCAAAGGCGTTCATAGTGAGAAAATGACTTGGGCGAAAAGTAGTTTTTTCTATTTTCGTTAAGGCTATAAAATTCCAGACCAGATTTCAAAAAAGGGAAGTTATCAAAAAACGGTGACCTATCATCGTTAATTGATAGTTCATATCTGTTGCACATTACAGTGGAGGTTGAGTCTATGCTTGATTTTTGAATCTTTGCAAATCCGCGCCTTAACAAAATCTCGGCAAATACTTCATTGTTGCTCAAGTTAAGGCTTTTTAGCTTTTTCAGATGTGGAGGATATTTAAGGTAGGTGCCAACCCTAGCAGACTCGGATATTAAATCCCAGGCCTTTAACTGAATGTAAAACTCATCGTCACTCCCATCGAAGCCAGTGACAAGATAAATTTCGTTATAAGAAGATTTACGAATCGCGCTCAATACCTCGCTTGTAAAAAAATCTGCTCCAAAATTCTCTCGCTTACGCTTTTTCATAAATTGAAATGAATCGTAAACTACTAAGCAGCATTGTTCGATATCCTTCCTGTATTTTTTTAATCGCTCATTTTTACCTTTCAAAGAATCCAAAAAAGCATCTTGGAAATCCTTCAAGGTATAGTTTGGCAGGTGTAGAATTTTGGTCTTGATCGGTTGGTAGTTATTGCTTTTTCCAAAATATGTAATGTTCTGGGGCCTTAATTTGAGCTTATCATCTTTGTGTATATAAGTGCCATCCATGATTTTTTTTGCGTAATCTGGCATGTTTACTAATCGGGCTGTTGCTCCGTCAAGATACAGCTCGGTAATTTCAATGCCGATTAAGGTGTCTCCTAGATTAGTATTTTTATATTCTAGAATAAAATCTGGCATTTCAGTTTTTATTACTGTGCAGCAATCGTCCTTCTTAAAAATTCTGTTTAAGATTTCAAATTCTTTTTCGGTTTTTGTTTTTGCCATACCAAACTCTCACATTAATTAATTTTCTAAAGCCGAAGATGGCGTTACGCTATCAGCGTAGTTAGGTATTGTCCATCGAGCACACCTTAAGTGGCCGCTCGCTGTGGACTGCTACAGACTGCTCTTGACCGACTTGCCGGCGCCGAGAGGCCGGAATGGGTCGATCTCTCTCCTTTACGAAGGGCAGCTTTTGGCCGATATCAGACATCGGCGAGCGTCGGTCTTTCGCTGATTGATATGTCACGGGCGATTCCCAATGGGGTCTCAGTTTGTAAAAATGCTCCCTAGAGCTAATCCTCCAAATCTGGCGTAGTGTTCCCCGCGCGTAAAGTAAGGTTATATACGGCTCCAAAGTAAACAAAGAGACATCGAGAGGTCACCTCATTGGACGAACTGGCAATACGACAACTCTCAGCGCTGCCTCCCGACATCCTGATACTTGAAGCGGAGGCCATTGCGGGCGGTTTCAGGTTTCTGACGCGCTTGGTTGCCGATTGGGAGAACGGTTCCAATCGATTTGATCAGCCGGGTGAATGCCTTTTGGGAGCGTTCTGCAACGGACAACTGATTGCCATCGGTGGTCTTTCATATGATCCCTATGCCGGACCGGACATCGGCAGGCTGCGCAGGGTTTACGTCGCGCGCGCATCAAGGGGGAAGAATGTGGGTAGGGCGCTGGTGCAGCAGCTCCTTGAATATGCGGCTCAGCGATTCAGTGTCGTGCGCCTGACCACGGATACACCAGAGGGCGCCGCGTTTTACGTTCGCTGCGGGTTCCTGCCGGTACAAGATGATTTCGCGACTCATGAGAAGGCATTGGTCGATGCCATGTGATCAGGATGAAACCACTTTTGAAACGCTTTACATAAGCTGAACATCGCAGTCAGCGCGACTGGTTTTTCGAGCGATTCAACTGCCATCCAAGCGATACCCCTCCCGTGCGTACCTGATCGCTAAACATCCCCTGAGAGCGCTTGTTTAACGGCTCCTACAGTTACCAGATGAAAGCTACGAAACCTTGCGCCGTTGCCTACGGTTACGCCAGAATCCGCCGGCTTGTGCGCTTGGGGACCCATCGGTAACTTGATTCGCGTCACTGCTCATCAGTGATCGGGTTTAGCAGCTCGTGGTTTTCCAGTGAAGTGCACAAGCTCTATCAGCAGGCATTGCCGCGCTTGATGGTAGCTGTGCGCAGGGCGCCTTCGGGCGCGCCGGTTTGCTGGGTCCCCGGTCTGCTAACCTGCGTACAGCTGCCTCCCTTTATGTTTAGCAGCAAGAGGGTGGCACTCCATTTAGGACTCCAGCCATGAAAAAGCATTCACCCAACCCCCCGGAAACCGATCCGGCATCCCCATCTGACCCTGCCTCAAACAACCTCAACGAATTCCCCAAACACACCCTCAACACCGACTACGCCTCACCCGCCGACATCAAAGCCACCCCGCGCGCACCCAGCACCCTGTTTACCGTAAACCCACAAACCTCCACCGAAACCTTAATGGTCTACCTCGTCGAAACCCTGGCCTCGGTCGATGTGATGGTTCATCAACTGGTCGATCATCTGGAAGGCGGCGACCGCAACGCGCTGCTGGGCATTTCCAACAGCATCATGTTGGCGGAGATCACGGCGAATCGGGTGCTGGATCAGATTGATCCGCCCTGAGAAATTATTCCGAGGACTCGTAAGCGTGAGTTCGCGAATAACGGTTCCGCTTACAGCCCTCGGCGATCAATCATCCGCACACTGGCAAAAGTCGACTCGTTTCGTGCCTGGTCGAGTACCGTCTGCGGCTCGGTCGAGGACTGTTGCAGCGTCGCCAGCGTTACCGGCTTGCGATTTATTTCTGCGCCGGAACGCTCCTCGCTCGGCGGCACACCAAAGTACTCGCGATAGCATTTGGAAAAGTGTGGTGTCGACACGAAACCGCAGACAAACGCCAACTCAACCATCGACATGGATGTTTGCTTAAGCAGTTGTCGCGCTCGAACCAGACGCAACCGCAGGTAGTAGCGTGAAGGCGTGCAGTGCAGGTATTTGCGAAAGAGCCGCTCCAGCTGTCGGCGTGACAGATCGACGTATTCTGCAAGGTTATCCAGGTCGATCGGTTCTTCGAGATTGGCCTCCATCAGCGCGACGATCTCTTGCAGCTTGGGCTGATGAGTGCCGAGCACATGCTTGAGCGGAACGCGCTGATGGTCCTGTTCGTTGCGCATGCGTTCGTAGACAAACATCTCGGAGATGGCGGCGGACAGTTCACGGCCATGATCGCGGCCAATCAGGTGCAACATCATGTCCAGCGGCGCGGTTCCCCCGGAGCTGGTGAAGCGGTTTCGGTCGAGGGTGAACAGGCTTGCGCTGATGCTGACGCGGGGGAAAGCTTCCTGCATGGCGGCCATGAATTCCCAATGCACGCTGCACTCGTAGCCGTCGAGCAACCCGGCTTTTGCGAGCGCCCAGCTGCCGGTGCACACACCGCCTAATCGTTTGGATTGCCGCGCCAGGGATTGCAGCCAGGTGATGTGCTCGCGGGTAATCACGCTCTGGATACCAACGCCGCCGCACACGATGACCGTGTCTGCTACCGATGGATTGTTCCACGAGGCATCCGGCGTGATCCGCACGCCGTCACTGGCCCAGACAGGCTCTCCATCGGGGCTGAACGTGTACCAGCGATACAGCGCCCGTCCCGATAATTGATTGGCCATGCGCAGCGGTTCTACGGCGGACGCCAGGGAGATCAGTGTGAATTTATCCAGCAACAGAAAACCAACGGATTGAGTCGTACCGTCGCGCACGGTGGAGTTCGATGACATCGGGGTCATGTCCTCACAAAAAGCGGTGACTGCCTGAGACACAGCAGCTAGTCATTCGCCCGCACCGTGGCGCAGGGCGAATCAGGGTTGGCGCTGATACCTCCGTGGTTTTTACCCCACTGACGTCACGCTCGCAGCCTGCGCAGGGTGACGCGACGTCACGAGGCCAATAAAGGAAATCACCAGGGCCAATCCGATGGTTGTGCTCACTTCGGTACGGTGTTCAGGGGTGATCATCATGACCGCCAGCGCTGCGCAGATGAACACGATCACCAGCCACGTCAGCCATGGAAACAGCCACATGCGAAAGGTCAATTCGATGTTCTGCCGGCGAAATATCCGGCGCATGCGCAGTTGCGACACCGCGATGGCCAGGTACACGAGCAAGGCAATCGCACCGGAACTGGCCAGCAGGAACTCAAACAGCCCGGCGGGCATGAAGTAGCTCCACACGGTGATCGCCGCACCCAGCACGGTGCTGGCGATGACGGCCGCCCGCGGCACACCTTCCGAGGACGTTACCTTCAGCGCTTTCGGCGCATCGCCACGCCGGCCCAGCGAGTACAACATGCGGGAGGCAATGTAGATCGAGGAGTTCATGCAACTGGCCACAGCAATCAGGACGACGACGTCCACCATGAACTTGGCATGGGGAATGTTCATGATTTCCAGGGCGCGCTGATAGGAGCCTACCGAGGCCAGCAACGGATCGTTCCAGGGCACCACGGAGATGACCACGAAAATCGACAGCAGGTAGAACACCCCGATGCGCCAGATCACCGAACGCGTGGCCTTCGCGATGTTCTGCGCCGGGTTATTGGACTCGGCGGCGGCGATGGTGACCGCTTCGGTCCCGATGAAGCTGAACATGATGGTGATGAAGGCGCCGACTACCGCTGACAGGCCGTTGGGTGCAAACCCGCCGTGCTCGGCCATCAGGCCGCTTAATCCGCTGACTTCACGGTCGGGCACCCAGCCCATCAATACGGCAAATCCCACGCCGATAAAACCGATGATCGCCACGACCTTGGCCATGGCGAACCAGAACTCGAACTCGCCATATTTGGACACGCTGAAGAGGTTGGTCACCACCAGGGCGACAATCGACACCAACGCGAACAGCCAGGCATCGATTTGCGGAAACCATTGGTTGAGCACATGACCGGCTGCCAGCGCTTCGATCGGAATCACCAGCACCCAGAACCACCAGTAGAGCCAACCGATGGTGAAGCCGGCCCAGCGCCCGATGGCCTGGTCGGCATAGGTGGAGAACGAGCCGGTGTCCGGATGGGCGACCGCCATTTCACCGAGCATGCGCATGACCAGAACGACGAGCAAACCTGAGAACAGATAGGCCAGGAGAACCGCTGGGCCCGCCGCCGCAATGGCATGCCCTGAGCCCACGAACAAACCGGCGCCGATAATCCCGGCGATTGACAGCATGGTGACGTGACGAGGCTTGAAGCCCTGCGCCAATTGGCCACTCGAATCCTTGGAGCTCGGGCTAATCATTGGTTTTATTCTCTGCTGATCGACAGTTAAGCGGATTGATCGGGGCAACAGACCCTCATTGCCGCCTGCCAGGCTTCCTCAACGAAGCACCGATCAAACGCTGCAGTTCTTATAAAACCCATCATCATCGCGAAAGGGGGCGTTTCGATGAAAAGGTGCGCCACCTTACCCGGCTTGTCCGATGAATCAGTAGCCTGATCACGCCACCACCGTGTCTGATATCGACACAGGATTACATTCTGTTTACATCGAAAACCGGGCAGTCACCGAGTGGCCAGAGGTGATTATCTGGCTTGTTGTTGGGGGGATGCTGGGCCTCAAATTGAACGCTGATTGACCCGATCCATCAGTTGCTCGGCGGTTTCCTTACGCTCGGAATAGCGATCCGTCAGAAAACCCTGGCGGTCGCGCAGCAGTACCGTGAACTTCACCAGCTCTTCCATCACGTCGACGACGCGGTCGTAAAACGGCGACGGTTTCATCCGTCCGGCTTCATCGAACTCCAGGTAGGCTTTTGGCACCGAGGATTGATTGGGGATGGTGAACATGCGCATCCAGCGTCCCAGCACCCGCAGTTGATTGACCACGTTGAACGACTGGGAACCGCCGCAAACCTGCATCACCGCCAGCGTTTTGCCCTGGGTCGGGCGAACCGCGCCGAGTTCCAGCGGCACCCAGTCGATCTGCGCCTTGAACACGGCCGACATCGCACCATGGCGCTCTGGTGAACACCAGACCTGACCTTCTGACCACATCACCAGATCACGCAGTTCCTGCACCCTGGGGTGATCCACAGGGACCTCGTCGGGCAGTGGCAGTCCGCAAGGATTGAAGACGCGGGTTTCTGCGCCGAAATGCTCAAGCAGACGCGCGGCTTCTTCGACCAGCAGGCGGCTGAACGAGCGTTCTCGGGTCGACCCGTAGAGCAACAGGATGCGCGGCTTGTGACCGTCCGGGCGGCACGCTGTCTGCGTGTCATCGAACAGGGAGAGGTCCAGGTGGGGTAGTTGCTCTGACATCGTATTTTTTCCTGCTCAAAGAGTGCCGATGCGATCCAGCTCGTGCTTGAGCTGATCGCGGTTAAAGCTATTAAAGGGGAGGGCGAGCAATGCGTTGCAGCGACGTTCGATGTGCGCCAGCGTGGCGCGGAACGCGGCGTCAACCACGGCTTCGTCGCCCGTCACGTCGGAGGGATCTTCCAGTCCCCAATGGGCTTTCAGTGCCGGGCCGAAATACACCGGGCAGGTTTCGCCGGCCGCCTTGTCGCACACGGTAATGACGATGTCCGGCAGGTTGTCCTCGAACGCGTCATTGCCTTTGCTGCTCAAACCCTCGATGGAAATGCCGGCTTGTTGCAGTGTGGTCAGGCTACGCGGCATCACGTGCCCTTTCGGGAAGCTGCCGGAACTCACCGCTTCGAATCCCGGCGGTGCCAGGTGATTGAACAGGGCTTCTGAAAGGATGCTACGGCAGCTATTGGCCGTGCACATGAACAGGACTCGCATGGGGTGCTCCTTCGCTTTTGCGCCGAGAGGGGGGTCAACAGAAAATCAGCAGCAGGCCACTTCGCGGACAGGCCGCGCGTCCATGGACTGCAGACGAGAAGCGTTGTGTTGCAGCCAGTCGGCGTTGGCCAGCAACGTTACCTGCAGGATGTCGTGCACCCAGGCGGGCAGTTGTGGATTGAGCCGGTAATAGACCCACTGACCCTGGCGGCGGTCCAGCAGCAGCCCACTGCTGCGCAACTGGGCAAGGTGGCGGCTGATCTTCGGTTGGCTGTCGTCGAGGGCACACATCAATTCGCAGACGCACAGCTCTCCCTGATGGGCGATCAGCAACGTGGCGCGGGCGCGGGTTTCGTCAGCCAGGCATTTGAAGACTTCTGGAGGGGTGAACATGCCGGGTACCTATTGCATATGGATAGTCGAATATACGGATATCCATATATTTAAAGCAAGATTTTTCCGACCAGAGTCCTGTTGGGCTGACTGACATTACGCCTTCGCAAAACAGGTCTGGGCGATGTGGTTATTCAGACAATCCGCGGTATCGTTGACGTCCATCGCGGGCAAGCCCGCTCCCACAGGGGAGGGTTAATGTCGGTGAACATTCAAGGAGAGATTCATGGCATCAGGGCAATGTCTTTGTGGCGCTGTACGTTTTTCGCTGAAGGTTGAACCACGATTTTTCTACCGTTGCCATTGCTCCCTGTGCCGCAAGCAAACGGGTGTCGGCCACAATCTCGCTACGCTGGTCAGTGCCAGTGCTTTTGAATGGGATGCAGGGCAGGGCGTGATTAGCAGTTGGCAAAAACCAAGCGGCTACCGAAATGACTTTTGCTCGCAATGCGGTTCGACCGTGCCGAATGTGCTTCGCCAGTCGCCGTATTTCTGGATACCGCTCGGGCTGCTCGATGACGCGTTGAGCATGGAATGCATCGGCGATTTTTGCACCGACGATGCGATGCCCTGGGATGGACTGCGTTCTGAAAAAGGTGACTGCGCCGCCGTGGAGTCACTCGAATTTTTGCTGCATGAGCTGCAAGTCGACCCGTAACAAACACGGGGTTGTCCCGAAGACGGCATGAAAAAACAAAAGAGGAATCGGCGTGTTGCGCGATTCCTCTTTTGTTTAGGCCATGACGATGATCAGGCTTGCGCCGCGCTCATTCCGGCAGTGGCCGTGGACCTTTTACGCACCGCTTGATACAGCAGGCTGGACACCATGAACCCCACCATGGCCAGCAGGCTCATCAGGGTGAAGACATAGTTGTAACCCTGCTCGCCAGGGAAGTGGTCGAGGATCGAGCCATAGATGACGTAGGCAAACATGCCCGGTGCATAGCCGATCAGGCAACCGATGCCGAAGGCCGAACCGGTAATGTGCTGGGGAATGCCGACTTCACCCATGGGCGCCCAGAACACGCCGCGCATGGAGAACACGATCAGCGCGAAGGACAGGGTGGCAGCCATGCCGGCATAGATGAATCCCGGGCTTTTCGGGATCAACATGATGATGCCCATCAGCGGCAGCAGCGCCAGGAAGGCCCACTTCAGGTAGCGGCTGGTGCTCTTGAACTGCTTGTCGGCTATGAAACCGCCGGCAGGCCCGCCGAGGATTTTCAGGAAGTACTGGTTGATGATGCCGTAGGCACCCACCAATGCCACGGGCAACCCGTACATTTCCTTGAGGTAGGGGATGAAATAGGTCAGGCCGCAATAGACGATATAGACCATGAAGACGTTGAGGCTGACCAGCCAGATGCCCGGCACCTTGATCGCTTCCATCAGGTTTGCCAGCCCGTTCTTTGGCTTGCTCACCGACTGTGCGTTGCCGCCCTTGAGCAGGAACCAGGTCAGGGTGCCGGCCGAAATATCGATGACCGAGTAGAACAGGATTGCCGACTTCAGGCCGGCTTCGCCAGAGCCCATGGCGACGAACACGCCCAGGGCGGAAAAGGCCACCAGGGTATCCACCACGCCACGCCCGCCTTCGAGCAGACCGAACAAGCGGCCTTGCTCCTGATCGTCACCCAGGTTACGGACGGCTTTGAGTAGCGATGGCCAGAACAGGAAATCGGCACACACGGCCAGCAGACCGAACACGATCAGCAGGTTGCTGAAGGGTGGAAAGGTGGCCAGGTACAAGCCCAGGCCGCCGGTGCCGATCAGGCCGAGCGGGATCATTTTGCGCGTGTCATAGCGGTCAGCGAGCATCCCGCCCAGTACAAACAACGCGGTGGCGATGATCGCGTTGGCACTGAGCAGCACGCCGATTTCCGTATGGCTCAGCCCCATGAATTCCTGCATGGGCACATAGAACGCGTCCTTGAGGTTCGCCAGTTTGTAGATGGTGCCGCCACCGAGGATGAGGATCAGGAATCTGAACCATTTGGCCTTGTTTTGGGTTGTCATTATTGTTCTCCGGGCGTTATCAGGTCGTCGGGATCAGGCGTTGGATGAGCTGGCCAGGGTCAGTTCGGCCAAGGTGCGCAATTCGGCCAGGACACTGCGGACATAGGCGACCTGGTTGTTCGCCCAACGGTGTTCATCAGCCAGCATTCGCTCAAGCGAGAAGCCTTCCGGCAGCGGTGTATCGCTCATTTCCCGGTAGGCAATAAAGGGATCGGCTGCCTCCTGGCTTTGACGGAAAGCCGGGGCCACGTAGTGGTTTTCCTGCTCGAGAATGAAGGCGATGACCTGGGGAGAAGACTCGCCCAGCATCAACAATTCGAACAGCAGGCGGGCGCCGGGAAGGTCGTCTTCGTCGCTGCCCTGCAACACACCGTAATGGCCGAAACCGTTTTGTTCCGGGACGATGCGTACGCCTTTGAGGTGCGTCTGGCGGATGTGCGGGGCCAGGTTGCGCAGGGCTTGCAGGGGCTGTTCGCAGGCGTTGATCATGTTGCCGAAGTCGAACAGGGCGTGCAGGCGTGGGTGATTCACACGGTTGAGCAACTGCGCGATTTCGCCGCTCTTGAGTTCTTCATGCTGCTCGAAGTCGAAGTAAAGATCGTGCTGGTCGGCTTGTTGCGCGAGGTAGTGCAGGTCGGTCTCGATCACGTCCATCACCTGCGACAGCGTGCCCTCGTAACGGGAGTAGACACGGATGTTGCGCACCCCCAGGGTCAAGGCAATGGCGACGACCTGATCGACATCCTTTTTCAGCGTGCTGCTGATTTCCAGGTGCACATCCAGCTCCAGCGCCCGCGCCTTGGCGGCAAACGCCAGCAGTTGGGCGGGTGACATTTGGCTCAGGCTGTTTTCCTCGCCATCGAGCAAGTGCAGGCTCAGGCCTTGCAGTTCGTGGCGGTAGGCGAAGTCCAGCAGCTCGGCCGGGGTGACACGACCGTGGGTGAGGTTGGTCAGTAGCGGGTAGGCGTGGGCAAACAGGCGTAATTGCCCCAGACGCTCCAGCAGCCGCCGGGCCAGTGCGTCATTCAGCACGGGAACGTCCCCGTGTTCGACGACGTTATGGCTGAGCAAAGCGTTGAATCGTTCCTGGATCTTATTGTTCATTAGAGTCGTTCCTGGTTCAGACACCGGGTCTACCGGCGCACTCTTTATCGCGCCAGTCAGGAACTCTCGATAGATCCATTATCAGTTAATTGTTATGACCACTTTGCCTGGCATCAGGCAGTCGTTGGCAGATAACCCAGGGTGCGCAAGGCCACCGCCAGCGCTTCGACTCGCTCCCTCGCCTGGTTTTCAGGCGTGCCGGCAAAGCCGATCAACAGGGCCGGCGGCAGGGCATGCTTGATGCGGTAATCGCTCAAGGCGTAAGTGTGGATGTGGTGCAAGGACAATTGCCGGGCGAGGTCAGCGTCATTAATTTCGGGAGGCAGCCAGGCGATCAGGTGCATGCCTGCTTCCGTTTGGGTTATCCGGAAGAAGTGGCCAAGCTGCTTTTCAAACTGCTCGATCAAGGCGTGCTGGCGTGCCTTGTACAGCGCCCGCATGCGGCGGATGTGTCCCAGAAAATGGCCTTCTTCCATGAAGTCCGCCGTGGTCGCTTGCAGCAATGTCGGCGGACTGCGATCCATGACCGCGCGCAACGTGCAGAAGGGTTCGACCAGGGCTTGCGGCAGAATCACGTAACCCAGCCTCAATGACGGGAAGAGCACTTTGCTGAACGTGCCGACGTAGATCACCCGGGCCATCTGGTCCATGGCGTAGAGCGCCGGGAGGAGGCGGCCCGCGTAGCGAAACTCACTGTCGCAATCGTCCTCGATGATCCAGCTCTGATGCTGCGCGGCCCAGTCGATCAGGGCCTGGCGCCGTGCAGAACTGAGGGTGACGCCCAACGGATGCTGGCGCGACGGCGTGCAAAACACCAGCCGTGCATCAGGGCATTCGCTGAGCCCTTGCTGGACATCGATCCCCTGTTCATCAATACGCAACGGCACGATCCGAGCGCCCTGGGCCTGCAGTGCGATGCGCGCGGCAATGTGCCCCGGGTCTTCCATCCAGGCGCTGTCCTGCGGATTGAGCAGCAGCATCGCCAGCAGGTTGAACGCCTGTTGCGCACCGGAAACGATCACCACTTGCCCGGCACTGCATTCGATACCACGGGCATCGAAGACGTATTCGGCAATCGCCGAACGAAACGCCTGCAAGCCCTGCAACTCCCCATAACCCAGAATGGTCTTGGTGGGCTTGAGCAGATGCCGGTTCATCAGGCGCCGCCAGATCGCTTGCGGGAAGGCGTCATAGGAGCAGTGACTGGGCAGAAAGGAGGTCGGGGTGGAGGGGTCCCAATCGGCATAGGACACCCCCCGAAAATGATCGCTGCGCAGTGACAGCATCGACTGGCTCAGGTCGGACAGGCGCGGTGGCGGACACTGTTGTTCGTTCTCGGTACCCCGACTTTCCCAGTCCGTGCCGACGTAGGTTCCTGCGCCCGTGCGCGAGGCCAGGAAACCCTCGGCTATCAGCTGATCGAACGCATTGAGAATGGTGATCCGCGACAACCCCAACTCGTTGCTCAAGGTTCGGGTCGAGGGCAGGCGTACACCGCCCTGGATTCTGCCGTTGAGTATCTGTTTGCGAATCTGCAGATACAGTTGGCGATACAAGGGGATGGCGCTGGCACGATCCAGCTCGATGGCTGACAGCAACAAACCTGCGGGGGATTTCATGACATGCTCGTCTGGGTGAAGTGGGCGACGGGAGGAGGTCAGGGTATCGGGCTGGACCTGGCAAGTCATCTGGCCTGACTACCGCCTGCATGAAATCTCCGCTCCGCCAGGAGCATTTGAGTCCATCGCTTGCAAATCGAGCGCCGACTGATTTTCCCCGAAGGTGGAACGTATGTGCGGCTGTTGCCAACCGCCATCCGCGCCTTGATGCTCACCTATGATCTTCAAACGATGCTACCGACAAACAGGGGTTGTCAAAAAACACAACTAGAGTAGCATCGGCCCATAGACAAGGAAGCCCATGGACATACTCACGCCATCGCGTTTTGACGACGCGGCGATCTTATACCCGAACGAAAGGGCTGGCCTTGAACGTTGCCGGCGATTGTTGAAGATGGCCCGCCCGACATCGTTCCCGGACTTGCAAAAGCTGTTCGGCTTGCACGGTATTGACTTGTTCAAGCCGAGAGCTGCGGCCAATTGGGTGGTGATCGACGTAGGCGGCAATAATTTGCGGGTGATAGGTGGCGTCAACTATTTCCGGCAGAAGTTCTACGTCAAACACATTTACACGCACGCCGATTACGACGCCGCCAACGTTTGGTATGCAAGCAATAAAGGGATGAAACGATGAGCGCAGGCCGCCCTGATATACAAACAATGATTGCCACGCTTGGCGAGTTGACCGCGGTGCTGGAGCGCCTGCGCGGTGAGTTCGTGCACGGCATCAAGACCCCCGCCGACTTTGAGCGCGCGACCGACCTGCTCGATGAACTCAACGACGGGCGCGAACTGAGCAAGGTTGAGGAGAAAATCCTCGTGGAGCTCGAGGACGAAATGCTCGCCTATCAGCGCGACTCCGAACAGTTTCGCGAATCGAGTGCTGCGTTTGAATCGACGTGTACGCCGGTGCAACTGATCAGGGATCTGATGGAGACACTTGGGCTCACCGGTTCTGACCTCCCTGAAATCGGGGATAAAACAGCGGTATCCAAGGTGCTGAACGGCGATCGGCCCATCAGTCACAAGATGGCTTATGCCCTGGCCCAACGATTTGCAATGGAGCCGGGCGCTTTCGTGTCCCCGGCGCCGACCGAGGCGGCTCACATCCAAACCGCTCGCTCCTCAGTCAAGAAGACCCCTGCCAGTTATCGCGTTCGCAGCAGCCCTGCGCTCGCAAGCTCAGCGAAAGAGACCGGTACCGATGAATACCAGGAGGTCGTTGCAAAGGGGCGTAAAAAGACCGTTAAGACCCGATCCAAGGGATAGGTTTGGCGCTCGCTTGTCTGGAAGGCGTCGAGGCCGCGCGCAGTGCGATTGATGACGTTGCTCCCGTGGGGGAGAAGGACGTTTAAACAGCGCGCGCGATCTCGAATATTTCACCTTACCTTTAGGTGTACTACTTGATGAACGCCCTCAAATCACTGGTCAGCTTACCGATCGCTACCTTGAAGTCATTGGCGGTGATTTTCTGGCTGTCGTTTTCCAAGGTGGTACCGAAGACTTTGCGTACCACTTTTGCCACCGTCTGGTTGTTGCTTGCGTCGATGAGCTCGGCCTCAATGAACAGCGTGGTGTCCTGATCACGATGTCCCGTAATGGCGGTCACACCGCCCACCACGGCCGCCACCGGAACCACTTCATACCACTTCATGCCCTCGTTCTCGGCGTTTACCCCGGTAATTGCTGCTCGCAGAATCAAGGTCTTCGACGCGGTGGCGGAGGCAGGATTCGTCACCACGCGATACTTCTGCCCGAGCACGCCCTTGGCCTGACTGGTCATGTAATTCTGCAAATCATCCAGCGTCTGACGGTTGACGCGCTCATTCGGCTGCGGCGCCGGGTACAGTTCCAGCTTGTTGAAAACCACCGTGTCATACGCGTTCGGATTCCACGAAGGGCTCACCCAGCGCATGGCTTTTTCGCCGCTGGTGGTGGTCACTTCTTCAAGGTTGTTGTAGTTGGGCAGGAAGCCGGAGTACTGCTGACGCTCCGTGACTTTCGAGGTGCAACCGCTGAGCAGGAGGCTGGTCAGGGCGACGCCGATGAACAGTTTTCGTGACAAGGTCATGGTGTTTGCTCCAAGGGTTTAAGCCGTCATTTCGTTCGGGACAGGCCCAGCCCCGGACCACCGGTGAACTAGAGTCCCCCGCAAAAGAGCGTAGGTATGAACGGCGGAAAATCCAGTGATCACCTGCAGAAAAAGTGCAGAAATCGCTTGGAGCATCGCAGGCGCCGACGCTGCTATCGGTCAAGCCAATAGCAGGACGTTCATTGTGCAAAGCCGGTTTTGCCGATGCGCTTGAGCATGTCGTTGTACATCTTGCTGCGGCGGTGGGTGGTGTTGTAGCCACCGGCGGCAGCGACTGTGCCGGCCTGGATGTGGTCCAGGTACTTAAATATCGTTCCGGGCGAGAGGAATTCGACGCGGTATCCCATCTCGACCATGCGATCTTGCAGCGTGTAACCGGGCACACGATCATCGAGCTGGAAATGCAGTTCATGCTGCTTCATGAGCCCGCTGTTCCACAGGGTGCAAAAACTCTTCAGGTGGACTTCACGCCAGGGCTTCGGGTCTTTGGAGCGCATCCCCAAGGTTTGTTTCAGGCGTCGGAAATGGTGCTTGAATAGCCGCGAGGCATAACGCCAGGAAGACCTGATCATCCCGCGATCCAGTTGCTCGACACAGCCTACGGCCGCTACCTGCGGATCGTTGATGCATTTGCTCAACATCATGTCGAACACCGATTCATCGTAGATGAAGGTGTCGGTGTGCAGCAGGAACAGGTAGTCGGTCGAGACGCGCGCCAGCGCCATGTCGAGCGCTCTGCCGTGCGCCATGTGACCCGCTTCCTTGCCGGCTGGCTTGCGTTCGATCAGGTTGATCCAGTCCAGCGAGCGCAGGTATTCAACGCTCTCATCCGCAGAGTCGTTATCAACGACCCAGACCGGGATGTTTCTGTGACCGACGTGTTTGTGTAAAAGCTCGAGGCAGGCTTTGGTGATGTCGAGTGTTTTGTAATTGACCAGAACAATGCTGAACGGTGGATTCGTATTGTTTGAAAGGTGGTTCATAACCTGAATGCCCAGTTGTTTGCACGTGTTTGTGCAGCGATGTGCCTGGGCGCGAGAGTAGGGAGACGACCTTAAACGAAACTTAATATCGCCAGGTTCGGGGAGATTCGAAGCGTTTAACGCAGCGGTAATATGTAACCGAATATCGCAATCGACCGCGTCAGGCGGGGCAAAAATCGCTGCGCCCGCCTGGGCTGATGCTGTGTCTAGTCAGTAAACGTCTCGCAGATAGCGCTTCTGCTCGCTCAGGTGACGCCAGTATTCAGTGGCGCCCTGCGGGTCAAGTCCACCCTGGCGTTGCGCGACCTCGCGCAGGGCCAGGTCGACATCCTTGGCCATGCGACTGGCATCCCCGCAGATGTACAGTTGCGCCCCTTCCTGTAGCCACCGCCAAAGCTCGGCGCCGTGTTCGCGGATGCGATCCTGCACGTAGATTTTCTCTGACTGATCACGGGAAAACGCCAGGCTGAGTCGAGTCAGCAGACCATCACGCTGCATACCTTCCAGTTCTTCTCGATAGTAGAAATCGGTCGCGGCGTGCTGCTCGCCAAAGAACAGCCAGTTGCGACCTTCGTCACCCCGCGCACGTCGTTCTTGCAGGAACCCTCGAAACGGTGCCACGCCCGTGCCAGGACCAATCATGATGATCGGCAGGTCGCCATCGACCGGTGGGCGAAAGTGCTTCGACGGTTGAACGAATACCGGGACCTCACCGCGTTCTGCGCGATCGGCGAGGAAGGTCGAGCAGGTGCCTTTACGCTTGCCATAACGGACGGCTGCCACGGTGAGATGGACTTCGTGGGGATGTGCCTTGGCGCTCGAGGCGATTGAATACAGGCGCGGTTGCAGGCGCTTGAGCGTGCCCAACAATTCGCTGGCCGAGCAGTCGATCGGGAACTCCTGCAACACGTCCGCCAGTTGCCGACCCCACAGCCAGTCTTTCAGTTGCGCCTTGCGCTCACTGCCCAGCAGTTGTTTCAGCGCCGGGTTGGGGCTGCGCTCGGCGATGAATGCGAGGGTGTCGCTGTTCGGCCGGGCGATTTCGAAATGCTCGGTCAGGGCCTGGTGCAACGGGATATCACCCAGCTTATCGACGTTGACGGTGGTGTCAGTGCCCAGTCGGGTTCGTTCGAGCAACTCGCCGACCAGTTCCGGGCAGTTGCGCGGCCAGACACCCAAGGCATCGCCGGCCTCATAGGTGAGCCCGGAGTCATTCAGGGCCAGTGAAAACATTCGGGTTTCCTTGTTTTCACTCTGGTGGTTCAGGTGCCGATTGACCAACAACCTTGACGAGTAGGGATTGGCCTTGCTGGGCGTCTCGATGGCGTGAACCACCACGTTTTGTGTGGGCGCGACCCTCACCGACTGCGCGGGCATCAACGTGTTGTGCAACTGCGCCAGCCAGGTGTCTGCGCGAGCCTCGAACTCGGTATCGCAATCGACGCGTTCCATCAGCCGTGTCGCGCCCAGTTCCTGCAGACGCTGATCGAGTCTTTTGCCGTGCTGGCAGAACTGGTCGTAATTGGGGTCACCCAACGCCAGTACCGCAAAACGCAGCGATTCCAGGCGTGTCTCGGCAGTGTTCAAGGTGTGCCAGAAACCTTCGCCGTTGTCAGGAGGATCGCCGTCACCGAAGGTGCTGCTGATCAACGCCAGTGTCTGGGTGCTGGCCAGTTTGCTCGCCGGAAAGTCGGCCATTGCACTCAGCTCCACCGCCAGGCCGGCGTCGCGCAAACGCGAGGAAAAACGCTCGGCCAGGGCTTCGGCGTTACCTGTTTGCGACGCCCACAGCAGCGTCACCGAGGGGGTGTTGTCCGTTGTGGAAGAGGGCGCGGTCGCAGGGTTGCTGCTCACGGATGGCGTGCTTGAATCGATACGGGTCGGGATGTCCAGGAACGCATGCTCGATCAGCTCGATCCGTTGCAAAGCGACCGCGCAGAATTTGAATTCGGGCTGCAGGGAAATCGGATCGACCGCGTCATGGGTCACTGCGTTGATCGCCAGGTTTTCGCCAAACACATCGTTCCAGTGGAAGGGCGCAAAGCAATTGCCTGGCCGCACGCGGTCGGTGACCACGGCGGGTAACACCGCCCGGCCCCGTAGCGAACGGACTTCGACCGGGTCCTTGTCCTTAATGCCCAGGCTGGCGGCGTCTTGCGGGTGTATCTCGACGAAGGGCCCGGGATTGAGCTTGTTCAGCGTCGCGACTTTGCCGGTCTTGGTCATCGTGTGCCACTGATGCTGCAGGCGACCGGTGTTGAGCACGAAGGCGAAATCCTGCCCCGGCATTTCCGCCGGTGACAGGTGCGGACGCGCCAGGAACGTCGCCTTGCCGTTGTCAGTGGGAAACACGATGGCGGGTTGGCTGCCATCGGCTTCGACCTTGAGCGTCTGGCTGGCGCCGTTGTTGAGGTAGCGAATCGGATTTCGGTCCGGCGTGTCATCCAATGCGCAGGGCCATTGCAGCGGTTTTTCGCGCAGGCGCGCATAACTCGCGCCCCGAATGTCATAGCCGGTCTTGGGGTTCCAGGCGCGTTTTATCTCATCGAACACCTCGGAAGCAGAGGCGTAGCTGAAGGCCTGGGCGAAGCCCATTTCGCAGGCGACCCGGGCGATGATCTGCCAGTCCGGCAGCGTCTCGCCGGGTGGCTCCACGGCTTTTTGCATCAGCGTCAGGTTGCGCTCGGAGTTGATCATCACGCCTTCGGCCTCGGCCCACAGCGCGCCGGGCAGCAGGATGTCGGCGTAGCGGTTGGTCTCGGTGTCGAGAAAGGCGTCCTGGGTGATGACCAGTTCGGCAGTCTGCAAGCCTTCGATGACGGTCTGCCGGTTGGGGGCGGAGGCGACGGGGTTGGTGCAGATGATCCAGCAAGCTTTGATGTGCCCTGAGCGCATCTGCTCGAACATCGCCACGGTGCCGCCGCCAACAGTTCGGGGCAGGCTATCTTGCGCAATGTCCCACAGGTCTTCGATGAACGCCCGGTCCGCCTCGACGAGCACCGAGCGCTGGCCAGGCAGACCGGGTCCCATGTAACCCATCTCTCGACCGCCCATGGCGTTCGGTTGCCCGGTCAGGGAAAAAGGTCCGCTGCCCGGCCGGCAAATGGCTCCGGTGGCCAGGTGCAGGTTGCACAGGGCATTGGTGTTCCAGGTGCCATGGGTGCTTTGATTCAGGCCCATCGTCCAGCAGCTCATCCACTCGGCGGCCTGGCCGATCCACTCGGCCGTCTGGCGAATGTCAGCCTCGGGAATCCCGGTGATTGCGGCGACAGTATCGGGAGCGTAGTCCTCCAGGAACCCGGGCATGACGTCCCACCCTTCGGTGAAGGAGGCGATGAAGTCCGGGTCGGTGTGGCCGTTTTTCACCAGCAGGTGCAGTAAGCCATTGAGCAGGGCGAGGTCGGTGCCGGGTTTTATTTGCAGAAACAGGCTGGCCTTGTCCGCCGTGGCACTGCGGCGAGGGTCGACCACGATCAGCTTGGCGCCTGCCTTGACCCGATCCATCATGCGCAGGAATAAAATCGGGTGACAGTCAGCCATGTTGGCGCCGATCACGAAGAACAGGTCGGCGTGATCGAAATCCTCATAGGATCCGGGTGGTCCGTCCGACCCCAGGGAGAGCTTGTAACCGCTGCTGGCGCTGGCCATGCACAGGCGTGAGTTGGACTCGATATTGTTCGTGCGGACAAAGCCTTTGGCCAACTTGTTGACCAGGTACTGGGCTTCCAGCGACATCTGCCCGGAGACATAAAACGACAGCGCGTCGGGGCCGTGCGCATCAAGGACCTCGCGCAACCGCCTGGCCGTTTCACTGATCGCCGTGTCCATCGCGAGACGCACCGGGTCTCGATTGCGTTCCTGGCGCAAGTAGGCGTTTTCCATCCGGCCCGACTGTTCGATCGCCTGGCCACAGGTATTGCCTTTGGTGCAGAGTCGCCCGAAGTTGGTCGGGTGGGTCTTGTCTCCCACAACCTTGACCACCGAATTCGCTTCGACCTGCATGACGATGCCGCAGCCCACTCCGCAATAGGGACACACGCTGCGTACGGTTTTGCTAGCCATCCTCGCCCCTCGACACTCTGCCAACACCTGCCCGCCGGAAACAAAAAAGGCGCCATGTAACCCCTCCGTCAAAACGGGGAGCTACACGGCGCCTTTGTCGTATGTATGTGCAATCAGCGTTGACTGCGAGACAGGTGATTGCAAATGGCGAGCCAGAACGCTACTGCCCCGGCTGTAAACACGTGATCCCCTGTAGGAGCTGTCGAGTGCAACGAGGCTGCGATCTTTTTGCGCACGGTGAGCGGGAATGGGGCGCTGGTTATGTGCACTTTTTTATAGCGGTTGACCGGGCTCGTGCACCACGGGGAAGCCCGGTTCTGTTTAAGTTATTTCGGCAGCCATCCAGGTAAGGAACTGCCGCAGCCGAGTCGAAAACTCATTCGATTCTGCGCAGGGACGTTTTGCCTGAGACAGAAAATAGGAGATCTGAGTGCTCATCGATGGGTACTGCTGGAGAAACAGTTCAACATGCTCATCCAGTGTTTGCGGCCACATCGGTTGTTGATCCGAGCGAAGTATGTGAGTCGCCCTGACGAGTTTTCGGGACGCTTCCCGTTGCAGTCGTTGCAACTCCTTGAACGTTGGCGCCTGCTCTACCTGACGGGCGTACCGGGTGAGTACGCTTTCAAAATCACCATTCACGGCAATGGCAATATCACGAGACGGCTTGAATTTTTCAAAGCGCTCAGCCAGATCATTCCCCCACAAGCAACGGCAGTGATGCTTGAGCCAGTAGCCCCAGCTCAATCGATTTTCCACTGCGAGCGCTTCAGAGCGACTGCCGATGTCGAAATCGATTTTCGTGACCTCCTTGTGCCGCCTTTCCAGCGCACTTTTTTTGCGCTTCAGGGCTTCCCTATCGTGAAGGGTCGCAGGGGTACGAAGTACGAGGGTCAGGTCGAGGTCGGAAGCGCCGGGCGTGGCATCACCTCTTGCGACACTGCCGTAAAGATAAATTCCGTCCAGCAGTGGTGCCGACGGAGTGAGCGTTGCGCACACATCCGCGATCAGGCCCTCAAACTCCGGCTGAATGTCGACGTCGGATAAGGTCAGGATGTAGCCGCTTGCATCAATGCCACGAGGAGGGAGTCGCTCCATGAAGCTGTCCGTGAGTGGGGTTCAGTGAGGCACTGTAACCGAAGCTCGACGAGTACATGCCAGTAGAGCGTGTAACGAAGCTGTGGCGAAGGATTAAACCCCTTCGCCACAGTTATCTTTTCCTGCCCGCCTTAACGCTTGATCAAAGAAATCTTCGTCCCTTCGATACTGACCCCGGCCATTAAGCCTTGCTGGTCGAAAATAAACGCATACGCGTCGTCTTTGAGCGTCGAGCTGGACAGGTTTTTCGCAGCCCCCTCATCGACCACTACAACGGTTGGGCCGACACCAATTTCCCAGCCCTTGGTTTCACTCACGTATTTCACCGCTTTGTCGGTCATCAGAAACACTGCATACCCATACGACTGGGCACCTGCCTGCAGCCCCCATGACCCGGTGACGGAGTTGTAATAGTTCTCCACTTTCGTGCCTTTCATCAAGGTGCCTTCGCCATAGCTGCCGCCGAACACCAGGCCGGCCTTGATGATTTTCGGGAAGACGAGCACGGCTTTGGCTTTGTGCGCGATGGTTTCGGCAAAGGGCGTAGCTTTGTAGAGCGTTTGCAACGCCTGTCGAGAATCGGCATCCAGGTCCTCGGCGGTGGCGGCCCCTGCTGTGTTGAGGAAGCTCGCCGAGGCCAATGAGGCGGTCGCGAGGAAGATCGAGAGGAAGAAGCGCATCGAATGAGTCATGTCCGTACTCCGATAAGGGAGCAGTGGATGGCAGCAGTGGCATTCGACGTCTGCGTCAGGCAGGAGCGAGGCGACTGAAGGTTATCCGGTGCACCCTGAAGTGTGTGAATCGCAAGCGTCGCACGTGAATGAAACTGGCTTGAGGCCTTTGCTCAGGGGCGATGCCATCACATGGTTTGACCACTGTGTAATCGCCGGGTTCGTTGTCTTGGGTGTTCTGTTGAAACAAGAGCCGAGCGGTTCTCCAAGTCAGTGCTTGGCCACCCTCGCTTTATTCAAGGCAACCTTCAGAAGTCGCGGGCAGGCTATCGAGAAACGCGGCAATTTGCCGGGTGCCACGCAGGTGCAGGGTTGGAACATGCGGGCCAACGGCCAGGCGCACTGACTCGATACCTGGACGGTAGCCTCGGTCGAAAGTCCACACGAAGTTCAAAAAGGTCAGGAACGCCCGGTCGATCTTCTCGGTACAGCCGGCTGGAAGGTCTGGGCGAGGGCGGTTCATGACGCTGCGCAGGATCACCCGGGTCAAGCAGGTGAGGCGCGGCGTGTCGAGCCAGATGATCAGGTCGGTTCGAGGCAGGCGCAGTTCAAAGGTGCGACGCGCATAGTTGCCTTCACAAATCCACGCGTCCGGTTCAATGGCTTCGCGGACCCGTGCGCGGAATTGCTCGGCGTCGGGTTCTACCCAGCCGGGTTCCCAGAACAGCTTGTCCAGGTGCACCACGGGGATACCCAGGCGCTCGCCAAGTGCGCGGGCGAGGGTGGATTTGCCGCTACCGGCATTGCCCAGAATGACGACGCGTTGCATGGTGACTTCCTGTCGCGAAAAAAGCCGACAATTGTAGAGTGCTGTTCACTTGAGCGGTACGGATACATTTGTGGTGAGGGGATTTATCCCCGTTGGACTGCGCAGCAGCCCCAAAACCATCACTATCGGTGAACCTGATAGACCTAGGTTGCAGGGTTGGGGGCTGCTTCGCAGCCCAACGGGGATAAATCCCCTCACCACAGAATTTTGCTCGTTTGGAGATCATCTAAGTGAGCAACACCGCGCCCAACGCGACTAACACCGTGTTGAGACAAACCAGCGCAAAACCGAACCTGACCAGATCGCTTTCTTCCTGCGCCTGAGTTTTAGCCAGTCCCAGGATCAGCATGACGATCGACAGCGAACCCAGTGCGGCATGACCCGCCGCGCTGTTCTGCACGGCGGCCAGCAACAGGCGGGAGCCTTCGGGCAACAGGGCGATAGCCGGCATGAAGATCGCGTTGCCACCCACATTCGACCCGGTCATGTAGCCAGACAGCGCGCCAAGCATCGCCACCAGTGACGTCGCGGCGGTCGGCGACAGGCCTGCGAGCAATTGCATCAAGCCCGCCAGAAAGCCGGCTTTCACCATCATTTGCGACATCGCGAGAAAGAAGAAAATCGTCAACAGCGGCCGCTTTGCCCGAGCGACCAACGCAGCCGGCAGGCTGACGTCAGACCCTGGCTGGCGTTGTGTAGTGCGCGTGTGAAACCAGAGCCCGATCAGCACCAGAATCAACGCCACGCCAGGCGAGGCGAGGGGTTTCCAGCTGACCTGCGCGCCCTGTACGACCCAGTGATCCTGCCAGGCAGTGATCGCCCACACGGTCTTCAACGCAACAATCAGAACGATCAGCGCCAGATACGGCCATGCCTGACGCGGCCATTGCACCGCACCGCGCTCGCCATCACGGCGACGCAGCCCGGCGGACAGCACGGCTACTGCCGTCACCAGACCCGCAGCAACGCCAGCCACTTCCGGCCCCAGCCATCGACTGGCGCAGTACAGCACACCCACGAACAGCAGCCAGAACCCCCCCAGCGACCGCCATTCCCGCGACTCGCGAACACCGGCCAGGTACAGCGCCATCGCACTGAGGGCCAGGAACACCGGCGCGCTGGTCAACGCCGAAGTCGACGCCAGGGCAGGGGCGTCCAGATGAGCCAGCGAGGCACCAATGACCGACGCCAGGCCCAGCGTGCCCCACGGCATGATTGCCATGCCAGCCAGGGCAATTCGCAGCGCAACGCGACGTTCAAAGAGGCTGAGCAGTAAAGGTACGGTTGCGATCAACGACACGCCAAACCCTGTCATTGCCTCCAGCAGCGGTGCGAGCCCGAGGACGATGAACACCAGCTGATCGCCGCGCCCCAGACCCAACGAACGCACCCACTGACTGAATGCCTGGTTGACGCCCAGACGCTCGATAAAAATCACGAACGCCAGCCCCGGCACGATCACGAAGGCTGTGCTTGCAAACAGCACGGCGGTGTCCTGAGCGGCAGCTATCAGACTGCCCAGGTGCCAGGCATCGGCCGCGCCGGCGAGCCAAAGCACCACGACCAATAGCGTGCCGGCGATGGCGGCGTGAACGGGTGGCCGGCGCAGCACCACGAGCATGGCGGTCACCAACAGGACGGGGGAGAGATGGAACAGTGCGAGCATGCCGATAATATCCTGTGTGAGTTCCCGACCAACGCTGCACCTGCAGGCTGTCGGCAAGATAATATTTCTCGCGGCTAGATAAAGGGTCGCAGTTTTCTGCTAGTTTTCGAGAAAATTTCTCGCGGAACGACCATGGCCAAAACCGACGCTGCATCCGAATCCCTGGATAAATTCGACCGTGCCATCCTGGACCTCGTCCAGCGTGACAACACCACACCGCTGCGGCTGATGGCCGAACAGGTCAACCTCTCCACGGCCGCAGTCCAGCGCCGTATCAAGCGGATGCAAGAGCGGGGTGTCATCACGGGCAATGTCGCCATCGTCGACCCCACCGCCGTAGGCCGGCCGATCACGATCATCGTGGAAGTCATGGCCGAGCGCACCAGTATCGAGGCACTGGAAGCGATGAAGGCACACTTTGCCGTGCCCGAAGTTCAGCAGTGTTATTACGTCACGGGCGAAGTGGATTTCGTCCTGGTGCTGACCGTCGCCAGCATGCAGGAATACCAGGCATTGGCGCGGCGGTTGTTTGCCGAAAACGCCAACGTGACCTGGTTCAAGACCATCGTGGCGCTGGACCGCGTGAAGGTCGGGCTTGAGGTGCCAAGCGTGCCTGGGTGAGCCTGGACTGAACGGTCTTGCGTCGCCCCTACGCCTTGAAAGTCCCCAAAGGCTTCAAAAAGTAAACCACCCGCTCGGTCTCCGCGAAGCCCAATGACTCATGCATGGCATGGCTTGCCTGGTTATCCAGCAGTGCATCCGAAGCCAGTTCGGTGCAGCCTGTTTCTTCGGCCCACTGTTGGATGCCCGCCACGAGTTGCCGCGCTATGCCTTGGCGGCGACTGTCAGTTTGAACGTACAGGCCTTCGAGAAAGGCCACAGGCGAGGAGTGAGTACCGTTGACGTAGTCAGACCGAATCGATGCCTCGGCAAATCCTTGCGCGGTGCCGTTCTCACTGACGAAGATCAGCACCAGATAACGCTCCGGCGCGCTCAGCATCGTCTGTTTGTCATCGTCATTGTTTGCGGCGGAATCAGGCCACAGGGCAACACGCAGCGGCAGCCAGCCGTCGTGGTCGAGCAACGTGCAACGTTTGATCATGGGGGGAACACTCGAAGGAATGGCCGCCGATCATAGATCATTCCCGGTGATATCGGCCGGACGGACTTGCTGCGCTCGCAAGCGGGTCCGATCAGCACCGGCCCAACGCCGGTGCCGAGTGCTTGCCTTAGAAACGATACTTCGCCGAAGCCGTAAAGCTGCGCGGTGCACCGTATGTCAGGGCGCCGTAGGCGTCGAAGATGTCGAAGTACTTTTCGTCGGTGATGTTGTCGGCATTCACCTGCGCCGAGAGGTTTTCGGTGATCTCGTAGCGCGCCATCAGGTTGACCAGTGCATAGGCATCCTGCTGGATTTTTTCGGAGTTGCCTGCCGGGTTGATGGCATAGGTGTAGATCGAGTCCTGCCAGTTGACCCCGCCGCCAATGGTCAGCTTGTTGAAAGCACCGGGCAGACGGTAGGTGGTAAAGGTGCGCAGCAATTTGGTCGGGTACAGCGTGTTGACGTCGTCGCCGTTGGCATCGTCAGCCTTGAACTGGGTGTAGCCCACCGAGGCATTCCAGTCGGTTGCCAGCTCGCCGGAAACTTCCAGCTCGAAACCCTTGCTGGTCGCGCCTTCACTGGCCTCGTAGGCAAAGCCGCCGACAGGGTTCGCAGGGTCGATCAGCGCGCCGGTGTTCTGGCCCAGATTGTCCTGCTTGATCTGGAAAATCGCGGCGGAGGCGTTCAGGCGGCCATCGAAGTACTCACCCTTGAGCCCCAGCTCGGTGCTTTCACCAACGATCGGTTCCAGCGTCTGGCCATTGCGGTCGCGGACCGACTGCGGCAGGAAGATTTCCGTGTAGCTGGCATAGGCCGAGAGGTTGTCGTTGAGGTCGTAGACGACGCCTGCATATGGGGTCAGCTCATGATCGACATCGGTCTTGCTCACTTCGGAAAAGACGTCATCACTGGTCTGCTCGTACCAGCTCTCACGCGCGCCCAGAATCACTTTGAAATCGTCGGTCACGTTCAGGCGGGTGGCGGCGTAGAGCCCTTTTTGTCGGGTCTCGCTGTAGCCGTAGTCTGTCTTCGGGCCCCACACCGGCTCGGGGAACTTACCGTTGTAGGCATCGAAGTCGGCTACCCCGCCGAACCCCGTCTGCGCGTCGAGTGAATCGGCGTCGAACTTCTGTTTACTGTCCACATAACCAAAGGCCAGTTCGTGCTCACGACCCAGCATCGAGAACGGGCCGTTGAAGCGGATGCCGTAGTCATCCTGGGTGGTTTCGGTCTTGTAGGTCGCCGGGAACGAAGCCATGCCGGCGCTGCCGTTCTGCCCCGGATTGCCGGAAAGGTAGAGCAGGGAAGAGTCACTGGTTCGCTCACCACGGTTGTAGCTGAGGTTGACTGTCCAGTCGTTGGCAAAGGTGTGATCAAGGTTGACGAAGTAGGTCTTGTAGGTGGTGTCCCACTTGCTCCAGTCGGCAGAAGTCGTCTTGGAGCGGCTCCAGTGGGTGCGGCTGCCGTCGGCGTACCAGACGGGCAGACCGCCCCACATCGGCGAGTCGGCGTTGCTTTCCTGATGGCTCAAACCGAACCAGAGCGTGGTGTCGGGCGTCAGGTCGATGTCCATCGTGCCGTAGAGGGTCTGGCGCTTGTTCGAGTTCATATCGATCCACGTGTCGCCCTCGTTGGTCTCCCCGACCAGTCGTGCGCGGATCGTACCTTCCGAATTCAACGCAGTGGCCACATCGGCCTCGACGCCATAGGTGTCCCATGTTCCGCCGCTCAATTCGACCGAACCTTTCAGGTCCGTACTGCTGGCGCGCTTGCGCACCATATTGATGGACGCGGAAGGGTCGCCGGCACCGGTCATCAAACCGTTCGCGCCACGCACTATTTCAACGCGGTCATACATGGCCAGGCTGCTGAAAATCTCCCCCGAACTCCATGGCTGCTCATAGATGGTGGGCACGCCATCGATCATCAGCGAGTTGAGCTCAAAGCCGCGAGCGTTGAACTGTGCCCGGCTGGTCTCGTAGCGGTTGACCGACACACCGGTGGCGTTATTGACCACGTCGAGGATCGTCTTCAGGTCCTGGTCCTGTATGCGCTGTTGGGTCACGACGCTGACCGACTGCGGTGTTTCGCGCAGCGACATGCTCAGCGGCGTGGCCGTGCGTGCAGCCTCGGTCGTGTACGAATGGGTGTCTTCGGTCACCGCGCTGGGCTTGCGATTGTCAGTTTCCGTGATAGCGATCGGTGCCAAGATCACAGAGCTTCCCGTCTCTGTCTGCTCAGTGTGTTCCGCCGCCTGCACCGAGGGCGCCGCGAAGGCGATGCCGGCCGCAAGCATGTGCACGGCCAGAGCCAGAGGGCGCAGTGCCAAAGGCGCGCGCGGCGTAACGGTATGGGGTGAACACAGGGCGATGGGAGAGGGCATGCGAGCTCACGTATGATTTTGATGTTATTGGGAATCAATATCATACGCAGTTACGAAATATTGCCAAACACTTATTTGCGAATGTTTCTCATAACGGCGGAATAATCGCTTGATGAGTGGGCCCGTCGGCGCAGCACCAGCGATTGCGCCCTTGTTGTTTTGCCAGGTAGAGCTGCGCGTCTGCCAACTTCAGCAGGGCAGCCGGCGTGACGTCTTCGATGCTCGGCCGGCTTACCGCTATCCCGGCGCTTGCGGTCACTTTGCCCAGCGCAGACTCGGCGTGTTCGATGTTCAGGGCTCGTATGGCGTCCAGGATGTCCTCGACAACCTGTTTGGCGCCTGCGGTGTTCGTGTTGGGAAGCAGCACGGTAAATTCTTCTCCACCGTACCTGACGGCCAGGTCACCAGGTCTTTTGACCGCCCGCTGAATCGCGCCGCCCACGGCGCTCAGGCAGTCATCGCCCGCGGCATGGCCATACCGGTCGTTGTAGCGTTTGAAGTAGTCGACATCGAGCATGACCACGGCGAGCGATGAGCCTTGGCGCCTGGCCAGGCGTATTTCATCGACCAGCGCTGTATCCAGACGCCGACGGTTGCCCAGCCCGGTCAGGCTGTCCGTCAGCGCCATGTCCCGCATCGCCTGGTGCACGCGACGCAGTTGCCGTTCCATCACCATTCTTTGGCGCAACTGACTCAAGACGATCAGGCCGAAGACCGCGAGTACGGCGATCAAAAAAATCAGCACGAAGCCGGTTTTCAGAAGATCACGGCGCCAGGGTGCCGTGATGGACTCGCGCGAAAGCCCGGCTTGCACGACTAGGGGGTAGGTCGTCAAAGCTCTGTAACCGTACAGGCGATCGGTGTCGTCGATGACCGCTCTGACTTCTGCGACGCCTTCGTTGGCGTGTGGCAAGTAGCGCTGGAAGATCTCGCTATTGGCCAGGCTTTTACCGACGACGGATGCCATGAAAGGGCGTCGAACCAGGATGGTTCCGTTGCGCAAGGCCAGCACCAGAGCGCCTTTGTCATCGATTTTGAAATCGCCGTAATAGTCCATGAAGTAACTGACCTTGAGGGTTCCCAGCAGTACACCGGCGAAGGAGCCATCCTTGTTGTTCAAGCGGCGGGAGATGGGAATGATCAGATCATCGGTGGATCTGCTTTTGACGACGTCGCCGATACGCACGTTTCGATCTTCTTGAGTACGGTGGTATTTGAAGTAATCGCGGTCGGCATTGTTCGCGGTATCGGGGGTTATTTCCTTGTCCGTGACAATCCAATGCCCGTCGGCGCCATAAATAAACAACCCATGCAGTTGGGGCATTATTTTGGATTGCTCTATCAGCAATTTATGAATGCGCGGGACGTCGATGTTCTCTAATCCGTCGCCTTCCACCCGTTCGCTGAGCGCAGTGGTCAGCACGTCGACTTGCCGGATGGCATCTTCCGCATGCTGAGCCGTTGCGCGCGCCAGATTCGTTACCGAGTCGTGGGCCGATGCAAACGCGGCGCGATAGTCACGCCATTCCCGCCAGCCTTCAACCGCCATGAATGCAAAGACGACCAGCAGCATGAAGCTCACGGTGAGTCGGAAGATGGTTCGCGCACGCACCGCTTTTGCAGCGGCAGCCTCGGGGGCGCTTTCTACCTTGAATCCTGGCTCTTCACTGGGGAGCATTGCACGTCCTTTACGACTGATCTGTGCATTCAACTATCAATGCAGGCAGGTTAGTCCATTGGTTTCATCTCTGAAAAACCATAGTGCGCCTTCGTGCGGTGTCCAGGCTGACGTTACCTCTGAGTGCTCGGAAGGGCCTTGATCTACTGCCCTGACAAGACCATGCGCCTGCTACTTGATTCAATCTATTAGCCAAATGAGTCACATAAAAACAATCTTTCTAGCGAACGCTTATTTTTGGTGTAACGTTAGAAAACAAATCAGATAGAGGTTTCCATGTCCAAACTTGCAGAGTTCCGCCAACTTGAAAAACACCTCGCCGAGCAGCTCAAAGCGCTTGAAACCTTAAAAGGGGATGCAGGCCTCAAACAGGAAATTGAATTCGAAACCAAACTTCGCGCGTTGCTTGCCAAGTACGGCTACAGCCTGAAAGACATCGTCAACCTGCTCGATCCAAAAGCAGGTAGCCGCACGCCCGCAGCCCAGCCGAAGTCAGGCACTCGCAAAGCGCGCCAAGTGAAGGTTTATAAAAACCCGAAAACGGGCGAAGTCGTAGAAACCAAAGGCGGTAATCACAAAACGCTTAAAGAGTGGAAGGCCGAACATGGCTCCGACACCGTTGAGTCGTGGCGTAGCGCGTAATAATTTCAATGCAGAAAAAGGCCCTTCAGGGGCCTTTTGTTTAAACGAACATCAATAACTGTAGCAGCTGGCGAACCTGTGGCGAGGGGATTCATCCCCGTCCGGCTGCGCAGCAGTCGTAAAGATTTTGGGGCCGCTGCGACGTTTCGCTAAATCCCCTCGCCACACGTATAGCGTCGCGCTTAACGCAGGCTTCGCCAGCTGCTACAGAACATCGTGTTTGCCTGTGATTTCACTGGCGTTAGAAGTAATACCCGATATTGATATTCGTCCGGTAATACCACTCATTACTCCCCACCGACTGGGTGTTGGTAAAGCCCGTTCCATTCTCCGCGCCGCCGTACGGGTTGGCGTTCCTTGCCCAGGTCAGGTCGAGCCACGCGATGATCGGCATGGCCAGGAATTGCGCGCCGACGGTATACATCTGGGAGTCGTCCCAACCGCTTTTGTCTTTCATCATGCGACTGTAGTCGTTGTAGAGCTTGATCTTCTTCAATTGCCCGAGTTTCGGCGTTGGAATGTCGTAACCGACGTTCAGTGAAACCAAAGTAGCTTTAGAGGCGATCAAGTAGGCGGGCGTGAGGCCGTTGCCACCCATCAGCACGGAATCGTCGCTGACGCCTGCCGGGTTTTTCGGGTCGTATTCATAGCGAATACCTTGGGTGGTTACGGTCCACGGGCCTTTGTTGATGATGGCGTGGATGCCACCGGCCCAATAGTCGCCGTCACCCTTGGTGGTGTCGTTGTACAGCTGGGCGGCGGCGACCGATGCGCCGATCTCGGTTTTCCAGCCATCGTTGGTAAAGGTCCGCGCGACGCGGGCGTTGATCTGGTTGTGTTTCTCGTTGTCCTGGCGTGACTGGGTGAACGGGATCGCATTGTCTTTAAGATCAGCGTAGCGCCCGACTTCCGGCGAGTAGCGAATGTCCGACGGCAACATGCGCGGGAAGAAGCCCAGTTGCACATCCCACTCCTTATCCTTGTAACTGTATTTCAAACCCGTGCCGGCGCTGACGCCATAACCCATGAAGAAGGGCAGGTGATAACTCCAGCCGAACTGCGGATACGGTTCGAGACCGAATGGCTTGAAGGGTGCGCCCAGTTGCAGGTTCGAATTGCTGTTCAAGCGATAACCGACAAAACCGCGATCAATGGAGCGCTTTCCGTCATCTTGAAACCAATAGCCAACATCGCTGTAGAGGTTCTTGTAAGTGGCCTGTACGTCGATGCGGAAAGTGTCGAAGAGAAACCGACCATTGTTTTCAGTGGTGTCCCAATGTTCGTCGCGGTAGTTGGTGCGCAACGCACCACCGATGTCCAGACTGCTGTCGCCATCGTCACTGCGCCAGGCGATATGCGGGAAAGGCTTTTTGCCGGTCGTTGATGCTTCGGGCGCAGCAGGGCCGGGCTCGCCCGCGAAACTGACGCAACTGCACAACATCAATCCCAGGCATAGAACGTTATTCTTCATGTTGACCTCCCCTGTAGTGTTAAGTGACTGGCAACACTTTTCCGCCGCCTTGAAAAAGGCAGGGATGAATAACCAGAAAGTGTTGCTCTTATCAGTTGCGTGTCGGTATTGACTGTTTCACAGGTAATACGGCGTCTGGCCTATGAACTTGATGTGAATAGAGCAGAAACTATGCCAACTCTACCGGGTTGTCTTTTGTCTAGTAAAAACAATGGTTTATATGGGAAACGCATTTTCTTGTGTTGCCCGTGAAACAGGGCGCTGGCGGGGTAACGAAATTGCACGTTATCTGTGCGTCTTTACTTCACGCGCATAAAAAAAGGCCGACAACACTGTCGGCCTGTTTAACGGGTGAACTAACTAACAGCGTTATAGATCGAGCACCAAACGACGACTCTTGCACCCTGACACACACACCATCATGGATTTATTGGCCGCACGTTCGGCTTTGGTCAGCACGCCGTCACGGTGGTCGATATCACCCTCCAGCACCCGCGTCTCGCACGACCCGCACACCCCTTCGCGACAGCTGTAGTCGATGTCGCAACCCGCCTCCAGCAACACGTCGAGCAAACTCAAACCCGGCTCGATCGACAGGGTTTTGCCGGATTTCTTCAGTTCGACGCTGTAACTGCTTTGCGCATCTTCGGAGGGCGGCAGTTCAGCCGCGACGAAGCGCTCGATGTGCGCATGGGGATAGCCCAGGCCTTCGCAGGTGCTTTCGAAGGCATCGAGCATGGGCGTCGGGCCGCAGCAGTAGAAATGCGTATCGGCAGGTTGATTCGCCAGGTAAGCGCCCAGGTCCGGCGGCACGCCTTTTTCGTCGTTGAAGTGGTAGTGCACTTTCGCGCCCAGGCCGCTGAGCTCTTGCACCAGGGCCGCTTCCTGCCGCGAACGGGCGCAGTAGATCAGCTCGGCGGATTTTCCCAGCGCCAGCAGTTGGCGGAACATGCAGTAGATCGGTGTGATGCCGATACCGCCGGCCACCAGGACGCTGTGTCTGGCGCTGAGGTCGAGCTGGAAGTTATTGCGCGGCGACGAGATCGGCAGCTTCATGCCGACCCGCAGTTGTCCGTGCACATATTCCGAACCGCCACGGCTGTTGCGATCGCGCAGGATGCCGACCACATAGCGGCCTTGATCGCTCGGGGAGTTGAGCAGCGAGTAGCTGCGCACCAGCCCGTTGGGCAAGTGCAGGTCGATGTGCGACCCGGCTTCGAACGGCGCGAATACCGTGTCGCCATAGGGCCGCAACTCGACACTGATGATGCCGTCAGCTTCGTAGCGCAGGGTGTGCACGAGCGCGGTGAGGGGGGAGGAATGGGACATCGGTCACCTCTTTTCGACAGTTCGCAAATCGAGATCGAGACGCGCGCCGGCCTCGATCTCCACCCGCAGTTCGGGAAACACCAGCGCGCTCACTTCGACCAGCGTCGAGGTCGGGAACACCGCATGACCTGCAAAGAAATCACGCCGCGCGCGACCCACGTCCTCTTTGTCGGCGATGTCGGTCACATACACCGTCAGCCGGTAGAGGTTGCCGACATGCCCGCCTGCCGCTTCAACCAGTGCGCGGATTTTGTTCAACACCACCAGCGTCTGTGCGTAGGCGTCCAGCGGCGCGCCAGCCTCGAGGGCCTGGCGCGTGGCGGGATGCCCGGTCATGCCGGACATCACCACGTCGTTGCCGATCAGCAAGGCATTCGACCAGGTGCTGTCGGCCGGCTCGCTCAACGAGCCGGCTTGAACACGCTGCACGGCTGCACTCATGACAACTGCTTCGCGTCGATCAACTCCAGTTGAGCCTTGGCCGCGTTTTTCAGGTAGCGACGCAGACGCACCACACCGAGGTCATGCTGGTAGAGGTTTTCCCGCTGGTTGGCGTCCGGCTCCATGAACTCGAGCAACACCCGGTCCTGTTCCAGCACCGCCCAGTGCCGCGCTTCCAGTCGGTTCTTGTAGAGGAAGCGCCAGGTGTCGCGCTGCCAGCCGGTGAGTGGACGGCAACGCCAGTGGAACACCGCCGACAGCGAGCGGCTGCTTGGGGTGTAGCTGCCGATGATGGTGAAGTTTCCGCCGGGGCCGCCGGTTTTCGGGTAGGGAATTTCCAGACGCAGCCAGTGGCAGCTGTTGTCCATGAATTCGGTCCAGTCGAAGTTCACGCCACGCTGGCCTTCCTTCTCGAAGAAGAACCCGGTGTCGGTGTCACGGGTGACGAATTTGGCCGTGGCTTCGCCTTCACTCATGGAGTGCGACATCTTGTGCAGGTAGGTGCCGTGCATCGGGTCCATGACGTTGTCGATGACGTAACGGTAATCGCCTTTCCACTCGGCGTAGCAGATGAAGCTGCTCCACTCGGGGGAGGTCAGTTGCTCGGGCAGGACCAGTTCGGGCGGGGTGTCCACGTGCGGCTCGGCAGCGTTATAGAGAAAGATCGCGCCAGCGGCTTCACGGGTGTGGAACATCCGCGTCGGGCGGCTGCCTTCGAGTTTGCAACCGGGGCTGCCGGGGACTTTGGTGACGGTGCCGTCGCAGCGCACTTCAACGCCGTGATACGGGCATTGCAGACGGTCGCCGAGAATCGGTCCCTGGGACAGCGGTGCACCGCGATGCGGGCAATGATCTTCGAGGGCGTGCACGTGGCCGTCATTGTCGCGCCACAAGGCGATCTTGTAGCCCAGTCGACGGATCGACACCGGTTTCTCGCCCAGCTGGTCGGACGGCAAGACCGGGAACCAAATGTTCTTCAGGCCGTTTGCCAAGTGGTTTTCTACAGGATCGACGGTTGTATTCATGTTCATTTCTTATTTACCTCCGGCGGGTCATTCGCCCAGCCGAGCCATCAGGGTTGTGTAGGCGTCCGGGGTCCACTCTCCGGTGGTGAGCGGGCAGGGCGGCCCGGCCCGGTTCAGGTGCGCGAGCAGGTCTGGCAGCTCGGTCACGCCATTGCCGAACGCGCGCTCGATGGAGTCGCCAAGCAACTCTTCGAACTGCGTGTTGGGCCGTTTGCGGGCCTGATGGGGCTCCAGGTAGGGTTCGGTATTGCTCATCTCATTGACCTCCATTGCGTACCCGTTCGCGGATCATTTCTCGCACGGGAATAAAGTCGTACGTCGGGAACACTTCAGTGCTGAACACCCCCCAGGCCGAGCGTTCGAGCTCGACGTTGAGGGTCGGCAGCAGGCTGGGCGGCAAGCGCAAGGTGACGATCTGGCCCAGGCCCATGGCCACGGTCCAGGACACCACCTCGACACCTTGCGGGGGAAACCGCTCCCACCAGTCCTGCTGCTTCATGTGCCGCTGAATGTCTTCCAGGTTCTTCGATTGGTCGTGCTTGAGCAGCACGGTCACCCGCAGCGATTCGCTCATGTTCAAGCCACGTTGGGCATGGGCACGGCCCAGGCGTCATAGCCGTAGACCCAGTCGGCGTTGCCGCCGTCCTTGAGCCATTGATTGCCACGTGAACCGATCTGGATCTGACTGGTGCGCTGCAACCGCGACTGCTCATAAGCCTGCAGGGCATCGGCGATCCCGGCCGTGCCGGTCAGGTCTTGCAGATGACGGGCGAGCACCACCGCGTCCTCGATGGCCTGGCCAGCGCCCTGCGCCATGAACGGCATCATCGGGTGGCAGGCGTCGCCCAGCAGCGTCATGGCACCCTTGGACCAGAACGGCAGCGGATCGCGTTCGTACAGCGCCGTCTTGAGCACCTCGCTGCAGGCATCGAGCAGTGCCCGGGCGTCCCCGTGAAACTCCTGATAGTGACTGCGCAATTCATCGGCATCGCCAGCGCTGGTCCAGGATTCTTCATGCCAGCTGTCCTGGGCGGTGGTGGCGAAGATGAAGATGTCCCGGCCCTGATTCAGCGGGAAAGTGACGATCTGGCTTTGCGGCGTCGGCCCCCACCATTTGGTGAATGCCTGGATGTTCGGCACGTGCGCCACGCGCTCGGTCGGCACCACCGCGCGGTAGGCGACCACGCCGGTAAAGCGCGGCTGCTCATCGCCGAACAGCGCGTTGCGCACCACCGAGTGGATGCCGTCGGCGCCGATCAGCAGGTCGGTCACGTGGCGGCTGCCATCCTTGAAGCGCAGTTCGATACCGTCGGCGGTTTGCGTCACCTGTTCCGCGCGCTTGCCAAACTGCACCTGGGTTTGCGGGAACACGTCCGCCAACGCTGCCAGCAGGTCGGCACGGTGAATGGTCAGTTGCGGCGCGCCGTATTTTTGTTCGGCGGCATCGGACATTTCCAGGCGCGAAGTTTCCTCGCCGCTGTCCCACATCCGGCTGATGCGATGGGTCGGGCGAGCAGCGGGAATGCGCACCGCAGCACCCACACCCAAACCGTCCAGGGCACGCACGGCGTTCGGGGTCAGGTTGATGTCGGCACCGACCCGCAGAAAGGCTTTCGACTGTTCGAACACGGTGACGTGATGGCCGGCACGGTGCAGGGCAATGGCGGCGGTCAGGCCACCGATGCCGGCGCCGGCAATGGCGATATTCAACGAAGACATGGACGACTCCTGCTCAGGGTTTTGGCTTGTCGGTGAGGAATTTGCCTTGGGGCGCTTCCACGTTGTGCTGGCGTCGCGTGTTGCCATCGATGCCGCCGGCAATCGCCCATTCGGCGAAGACCGTGGGGCCCGGTTCGAAGGTGCGTGGCTCCCATTCGCCGGTCAGTTGATCTTCATCGGCGTAGTACTCGACCAGTGCGCCGGCCGGGTTCTTGAAGTACCAGAAGAACGCCGACGACACCGGGTGGCGTCCCGGGCCGATTTCCGTGGCCCAGCCGCTGCGGGAGATGTGCATGCCGCCACCGAACACTTCGTGCACATCGCGCACGGTGAACGCGACGTGGTTCAGGCCGGCGCGAGGGGCGGGCAGTTGCAGCATGAACAGGTCGTGGTGACCGCCTTCTTCGGCAGTGCGCAAGAACGCGCCGCGGTCCGGATAACGGTCCGAGGCCTGGAAGCCGAAGCGCTCGTGATAGAAGGCTTCGCACGCGTTGACGTCCTTGACGAAAAACACCACGTGGCCGACTTCGATCGGCGTCGCTCGGTCATAGATCGGTGCCGCTTTGTTGATCCGGCCTTTGGTCTGCCAGGTGTTATGGCCGCTGCACTCGATGTTCAGCTCACGCTTGCGGGTGACTTGCAGGCGGATTGCCAGGCCATTGGGGTCGGTGCAACCGATGCGGCCGTTGGCTTCGATAAAGCCCGGATCGTTGGCGATGCGCTCGCTGTACAGCTTCAGGTCAGCCTCGCTGGCCACGCCCCAGACCACTTCGCGCACGGTCGAACCGGCTTCGATGGCGGGCGGCAAGCCGGCCTTGTTGATGTCGGCGAGCACCACGCGGCAGCCATTGAGGGTTTCGAAGATCACCTCGTCAGGTTGCTCGCTGACTTTGCTCAGGCCCCAGTCGCTGAAAAATCGTGCGCTGGTGTCGAGGTCTTCGACGCCGTAGGTAACTTCATCAATGCCTAAAACGCTCATAACCCTACCTCGCGTTGCACACCGGCCCAGGCCAGTGGCTGTTCATTCATGCCCCAATAAAGGCTCTTCTGTTCCATGTACTGCAGGATGCCGAGGCGACCTTTTTCCCGGCCCAGACCGCTGTCGCGCCAGCCACCGAACGGGGTGGAGATCGAGAACTGTTTGTAGGTGTTGATCCACACCGTACCGGCCTGGATTTTTCGTCCCAGCGCCCAGGCACGCTTGTAATCGCGGGTCCAGATGCCGGCGGCGAGGGCGTACAGGCTGTCGTTGGCCTGCTCAAGCAATTGCGCCTCGTCATCGAACGGCATGGCCACCAGCACCGGGCCGAAGATTTCCTCCTGGCAGACTTGCTGGGTGTTGTTCAAGCCTTCGAGGATGGTCGGCGGGTAGTAGTAACCCTGGTCGTAGATTCCGCCTTTCGGACGCTGGCCGCCGAGCAGCAACCGACCGCCTTCGGCCAGTCCCAGCGCGACATAACGCTCGACCGATTCACGGTGACTGGCGCTGATCAGCGGCCCCATTTGCGTGCGCTCATCCGCCGGATCACCGACGCGCAGTTCAGCCGCCGCCGCCACCAGACGCGCCATGAATGGCTCATACAGGGCTCGTGCAATGAACAACCGCGAACCGGCGATACAGGCTTCGCCCGAGGAGCTGAAAATGCCATACAACACCCCGGCCACCGCATGATCAAGGTCGGCGTCCTCGAGAACGATGGTCGGTGATTTGCCGCCCAGCTCCAGGGACACCGGCATCATCTTGTCGGCAGCGATGTGGGCAATGTGCTTGCCGGTTTTGGTGCCGCCGGTGAACGACACACGCTTGATCAGCGGGTGACGCGTCAGAGCATCGCCGAGCAGCGAACCTTTGCCCGGCAGTACGCTGAGCAGGCCTCTGGGCAACCCGGCGTCTTCGCAGATGCGCGCCAGTTGCAAGGCCATCAGCGGCGTGATTTCCGCCGGTTTGATCACCACGGCGTTGCCCGCTGCGAGTGCCGGCGCCACCTTCTGCGCTTCGCTGGCAATCGGTGAGTTCCACGGGGTGATCGCGGCGATCACGCCCATCGGCTCGTACACGCTCATGCTGACGAAATCACCACGGGACGGCGTGATGGTTTCTTCGAGGGTTTCGCACGCCGAGGCGAAGAACTGGAACGTGCCGGCAGCGCTGGCCACCAACGCCCGGGTTTCGTTGATCGGTTTGCCATTGTCCTGACGCTGCAGTTGCGCCAGTTCTTCGCTGCGCTCACGGATCAGCTCGGCAATGCGGTACAGCACGCTCGCCCGCTCATGGGGTTTGCGCTGCGCCCAGCCGCTGTGCAAAAACGCCTGATGCGCACCTTGCACGGCGTCTTCCACGTCTTCGACACTGGCGGCGTTCAGCCAGGCAACGGCCTCGCCGGTCGCCGGGTAGCACGTGGCGTAACGTTCGCCGCGCCCCAGTCGCCATTCGCCGGCGATGCAGATGGGTAACGTCTGTTCAAAAGTCATCGCTGTCCCCTAAATCGAAATCGCGTGAGCGTGGTTGCCCAAGGCGCGGACGACGCTGTAAACGGTCAAGGCCGAAGTCTTCGGATTGGCCAGCAGCGGCTTGCCACGCAGGCTCAATTCGAAACCGCCAAAGGCGCCGCGGGCTTCGAAGTGATGCACGTTTTCCTCGCTCTGCGGGTCGGCGATCAGCGTCACGTGGGTGCGGTCCAGGCCAAGCCCGGCCAGCGACAGGGTCGCGGCCACGTTGGCGTTTTTCGGGTAAAGGTGCGCCGCTTCACGGGCGCTGCCCTGAAAAATCACCGTGGCTTCGGTGATGCTGTCCAGGTCGCACACTGTTTCCGCCGGTGTGTTTTTCCAGGCCCGGGCCGGTTTGCGGCCGGTGTAGTTGACCGCGTCCAGGCCGCCGACCTTGGCCGCCGACAGCGCGTCGATGCCGCCGATGGCACCGGGCAGCAATTCGATGCGGGTCTGCCCCCGTTCGGCGGCGGCTTCCAGGCGCTCGACCAGGCCGACTTCGGACAGCGCACCGACCGAGACGATCAGGCAGGCGATGCCACGTTCCAGCGCCGGCAGCACATGTTCTTCGATGGCGCGGTGGCCGGCGCACTCGACCAGCAGGTCAGGGCGGGCGTCAGCCGGCAATGCCGTCAGCACCTGCGGCGGTTGTTTGAAGCAGGCCAGGCGCTGGCGTACCAACGCTTCGGAACCGGCGGAGGCGATCACGTAGTCGACGCACAGCTGCGGGTCTTTCTCCAGCAGTTCGAGCACGCCGACGCCAATGGCGCCGCAGCCGATCATGGTGATGTGCAACATGACGAAGTCCTCAGGCCGTGGCTTTTTGCGCTTTGGTTTCGCTGTTGGGCGGACCGGCGAACTGGGTGGCGAAGCTGCCGACGGCGAGCATGTCGACTTCCAGCAGGAACGGCCCCGGTTGTGCCAGCGCACCGTCGACGACGCGACCGAAATCCTTCAGGTCGGTGACCAGGCCGTGGCGCAGGTTCAGCGACTCGGCCAGCTTGGAATAGTCCGGCGTGTGCAAGTCGACGTAGCAGTGACGGCTGCCGTAGACCGCGTCCTGAATATTGCGGATCACGCCGTAGCGCTGGTCGTTCATCAGCAGGATCACCACGTTGGCGTTCTCTTGCACCAGGGTCGCCAGCTCACCGAGATTCAGAATGAAACCGCCGTCACCGGCCAGCGCGAAGACCTTGCGTTCAGGCGCCGTTTCCGCCGCTGCAACCGCCGCGCCGATGCCCATCGACAGGCCCTGACCAATGCCGCCGCCCAGCGCATGCACGCCGGCACGCGGGTGGTACAGCGTCAGCAGGCGATTGCCCCAGATGCTGTTGGACAGCGTGACGTCGCGCACCCAGGAGAAATTGCGCCCGGTGATGGCTTGCAGCTGTTCGACCATGGCCGAGTACGGGCCCAGGTCGGCGATCAATTGTGTGCGGGATTTTTCGCGAACGTCCTTGAGCTCCGCGAGGAACGTCGGGTCGATCTGCAGACGACCTTCCAGACGATCAGCCAGGCCTTCGAGGGCCAGTGCCGCGTCACCGCAGATGAACAATTCGCTGTTGTAGCTGCGACCTTCGATGGCCGGGTTGGCGTCGATGCGCAGGGTGTTGCGCGGCAATTTCAACGCGTACTTGAAGGTCTCGTTGCTGCGCAGGCGTGAGCCGGCGATCAGCAGGGCATCGCAGCTTTGCAGGAATTGCTCGACGCGCTTGTTTTGCGAGAACGCGCCCAGGCAGCGCTCATCGTCTTCGTTGACCACGCCGCGACCCTGGGTCGAGGTGATCACGCCGACGCCCATGTCCAGCAGGCGTTTGACCTGCGGGCCGGCATGCCGCGCGCCGCCGCCGAGCCACAACAGCGGCCGGGTGGCACTGGCCAGGCGCTCGGCCACCAGGTCCAGCGCTTCGGGCGACGGCACGGCCACCGGGACCGGCAGCGGGGACAGGTCGGTCGGCATCGTGATGAAGGTGGACTGGATGTCGATCGGGATTTCGACGCTGACCGGACCGGTCGGCGCGGTCAGGGCGGTCTGCACCGCAAGCTTCATGGTGCTCAACGCCGTTTCGACGCTGCGCACACGGAACGCGGCTTTCGACACGGCCTTGAGCATGGTCAGTTGATCGCGGGCTTCGTGGATGTAGGCGAATTCCTGGTCCAGGTACGGCGTTTCGATCTGCCCAGTGATGTGCAGCAGCGGCGTGCCAGCGGTCAGCGCTTCGACCATCGCCCCGGCCGCGTTGCCGGCGGCGGTGCCGGTGGACGTCAGGCACACGCCCAGACCCCCGGTGGTGCGGGCATAGGCATCGGCCATGTTGGTGGCGCCGGCTTCGCCCCGGGCCATGACAAAGCGGATGTTGCCGCGTACAGCGAAGGCATCGAGGATCGGCATGTTGTGGATCGAGATCACGCCGAACGCGGCCTTGACGTCGCACTGTTCGAGGAACGCGGTGATGGCAGCGCCAACGGTCACAGTATTTTCATTACGCATGGCGGGACAGGCCTCCAGAAACATCGATATGGCTGCCTGTGGTGTAAGCCGACAGGGGCGAAGCCAGAAACAGGATCGCGCGGGCCGCTTCAATCGGCAGGCCCAGGCGCCCCAAGGGAATGTGTTTGCGTTGTGCGAGTTGGGCGGTCCATTGGGTCCAGTCCAGATCCCGCTCTTCGCGGGCTTCGAAACGTCGGCGCCATTGCCCGGATTCCACCAGGCCAATCAGGATGCCGTTGACCCGAATGCCGTCGGGGGCAAACTCGGTGGCCATCGAGCGCACCAGGTTCATTACCCCGGCACGGGCGGCGGAGGTGGCGACCATGTGCGGTTCGGGCTGGCTGGCCAGCAGCGAATTGACGCAGACGATGGCGGCGTCCGCTTGACCTTGAAGCTGTGTCTTGAACGCACGGACCGGGTTGATCACCGAGAAGAACTTCAGGTTCAGCTCTTCGGTCCAGGCGCTGTCGGTGGTGTCGGCGAAGGTCGACACGCGGCCTTGCCCGGCGTTGTTGACCAGCACGCTGGCCGGTCCCAATGCGGCCAGGCTGGCGGCGGCGAAGGCGTTGACCGAATCGGCGTCGAGCACGTTGCAGACCCGGGCCAGCGACCGTGCCTCAGGAAAGCGTTGGCGCAAGGCGGTTTCGGCGTTGCGCAGGCGATCTTCGTCGCGACCGCAGAAGGCCACGGCCGCGCCAGCTTCGAGCAGCAACTCGACGCACGCCAGGCCAATGCCCGAAGAGCCACCGGTGACGATTGCCGTGTGGCCTTGCAGTTGATAAAGGCTCATCTCAATCCCTCATCAAGGCCGTCACGCGGTTCTGACCGTCGTGGCCGGCGCCGCTGTTGTAATCGAGCAGACGCGACAACTCGTCGGCGCTGCGCCGCACTTGCAGGAGCAATTCGTTGAAGTTGACGTGGGCAATTTGCGTGGTCGGAATCGTCACGCCCAACGCCGCGACAATCTGCCCGGACTGATCGCGCACCGGTGCGGCAACGGTTGAAATGGCCGACTCGAAGAAACCTTCACCGCTGACAAACCCGCGCTGACGGTCGGCCTGAACCATGTCGAACAGCTCCATCACGGTTTTCGGCGTGCAGGGCGAGAACTGTTCCAGATGATCTTCCGGGTACAGCTCACGCAACTCGGCGAGCGACAGGTCTTCGAGCAAAATGCGCCCCAGCACGGTGGCGTGGGCGGGCAGGCGAGTGCCGACGTTGACCGCGCTGGAAAATACCGACGGTGGCGAGACCTTGGCCACGTAGACGATCGAGCGACCGTCGCGCACCACCAGGTTGCTCGGGTAGTTGAGGCGGTCGCACAACCGCGCCAGCAACGGTTGGCCGAGTTCGGTGAGTTCCAGGGAGGCGAGGTATTCGAAGCCCAGGCGCAGCACCGACATGCCGAGGCGGTATTCGTTGCCGCTGCGGGTGACGAAGCCCATGGTTTCCAGCGTCGTCAGCAGGCGAAAGATCGTCGAGCGCGGCAAGGCCAGACGGCGGGCGAGTTCCGGCGCGGTCAGCGTGCGATTGCGCCGGCTGAACTCGCAGAGCAGCAGCAGGCCGCGCTCCAGTCCCGGCACGATGTATTTGTCCTGAGCGTCCTTCAGCAGATCTGAATCGTTCATAGCGATGCACCTGTCAGGGATTCTTTGAGGGCGCAGGCCAGACGGCCCGCGACGACACACGGTTGTTCGATGGGGCTGGCGTGCCCGGCATCGGCAATCAGGTTGAACGTGCCACCCAACGCCTTGGCGAGGGGCAGGCAGCTTTCGGGCGGGGTGATGCCGTCGGCTTCCCCGCAATGCACTTCGCACGGCATCGACAACGGTGCGTGCCGCAGCAGGTCTTCACCGCACAGCAGTTCGATGGCCTGGCGATACCCGTCGGGCTTGAGCCGCGCCATGTTCCATTGCACCCAAGCTTTCGCCTTCGGGCTGGCGTTGGGCGACAGCATGTGTGCACTGCGTTGTTCGGCCATGCCTTGAATGCCCAGTTGCTCCAGCGCGCGCAGGCGTTTGCTGCGCACTTCCTGGCGCTGCAAGGCACGGGATGGATGGCCGTAACCCTGCGCCGGGCTGATCAACACCAGCCGACTGATGCGCTGTTGCTGCACACCGCTGGAAAACGCGGTGGCGGTGATCGCGCCGAGGGAATGCCCCACCAGCACGCAGCGCTGGATACCCAGTGCGTCGAGCATCTGCAGCAGTCGCTCGGCATAGTCCGACGCATCGGGCGCCAGTGCCCGCAGCGGTGTGGATTCACCGTAGCCGGGCGCGTCCCAGGCAATCACCCGGGCGCTCTGGCCAAGTACGCGGGCCACCTGCAACCACGACGCCGAGCCCGAACCGATCCCGTGCAGCAACACAATCGCCGGCCCGGCCCCGCATTCGCGGATGCCCTGGCGTCCACCGGCAATCTCCAGCAGGCGCAGGGGAAAGTGCAGGGCCAGTTGGGCGTGGAGATCGTCGGTCAGCGACGGGGCGTGATTGTCGATGGCGTGCAACATGGGCTTATCCGCGCTTGATCGAGGCCAGAGGGTGTTCTGGCGGGTAGGTCGGGGTGACGGGTTTTTTCGCGCCGAGCATCACGCACATCAACGCGTCTTCATCGCCGATGTTGATCTCTTCGCGGTACACACCCGGCGGCACGGAAATCACGTCGCGGTCAGTGAGGATGGTTTCGAAACGCTCACCGTCCTTTTCGATCACCACCTTGAGTTTGCCGCGCAGCACGAAGAACACTTCTTCGACGTCGGTGTGCAGGTGCGGCGGGCCTTCGTGACCGGCGGGAATCACCATGGTGGAAAACGTGAAGTTCTCCGACGGGATGGTGTTCATGTCGGTGCTGACGCCCGTGCCGCCGGTGCCGATGTAGCGCATTTGCGCACGACGGAATTTCGGGTCGTAGTCGGCCTGGAATTTCAGCGCGTTCCAGTCGTACTTGCGGGTTTCGTAGCGGGCGATGCGGGTGTTCATCCAGCTTTCAAGGTCGCTGCCGGCCGGTTGTTCCCAGCTTTTTGGGGTGTCTTGTGCGTGTGCGGATAAATCGGTCATGGCTGTCTCCAGATCAAGTCAAGGCATGACGAACCCGCCGTTGACCGGCAAGGTTTGTCCTGTGATGAAACGGGCGAGGTCGGACAGCGCGAACAGCACGGCGCCGCTGACGTCTTCGGGAAGTTGTGGGCGCTGGATGGCCCGTTGATCGTTGTACAAACGGTGGCGGGCTTCGGGCACGTAGGCGGTGGCTTCGACCAGCACCAGGCCCGGCGCGATAGCGTTGACGGTAATGTTGTCAGCGCCCAGTTCGCGGGCCAGGCTGCGGGTCATGGCGATGATTGCGCCTTTGCTCGCGACATACGCCAACAGGTTCGGCGCGCCCCACAACGGTGTGTCGGACGCCAGGTTGACGATGGCGCCATGACCGCTGGCGCGCAGGGCTGGCAGGCTTGCCTTGGTCATCAGCCAGGTGCCGCGCACGTTGACTTGCATGACCTGATCCCAGGTGTCGAGGGTCAGCTCTTCGCAGGTCTTGCCGCCGGAATTGGTGATCGATGCGTTGTTCACCAGGCCGTCGAGGCCACCGAGCAAACGAACGGTTTCAGCGATGCAGGCATCGATCGAATCCGGTTGTGCCAGATCAACCGTCACGCCATGCACGACCAGGCCTTCGGCAACCAGTTCGGTGGCGGATTGCTGCACCCGTTCAGCGAGAATATCGGCGATCACCACGTGGGCACCGGCCCGGCCAATGGCCTGGGCAAAGGCGTAACCCAAGCCACGGGCGCCACCGGTAACCAGCACGCGGCGGCCTTCAAGCAAGCGATTGAGGGTCGTCATCATTGGGTGCTCAACATGGCTTTGGGCATGTAGTGCAGGACGCGTTTCTCGCTCCAGACCACGGCGCCGTAGGCGAGGACACCGATGACCGTGAGCATCACGATGGCGACGAACACGCCAGCGGTATTGCCCTGACCTTCGGCATCGACCAGCAGGAAGCCCAGGCCCTGATTACCGCCGACCAGTTCACCGACGGTGACGCCGATCACGGCCAGGGTCGAGGCAATGCGCAGGCCGGAGAACAGCGCGGCCATGGCCGACGGGAACTCCACCAGGCGGAAGATCTGCCAGCGGCTGGCGTTCATGGTCCGCACGAGGTTGATCATGTCCGGGTCGACGGTGCGAATCGCCGACAGCACGTTGATCATCACCGGGAAGAACACGATCAGGATGGCGATCAGAATCTTCGGGTAAATGGTGTAGCCCAGCCACATCACGAACAGCGGCGCGAACGCGACTTTCGGGGCGATCTGCAGGGCCAGGATGTACGGCGACAGCATGGCTTCTGCAGCAGGCGAGAGGCCCAGCGAAACGCCGATGGCCACACCGAGCAGGGCACCCAGGCCGAAGCCGACAATGATCTCGAACGCAGTGATCAGGGTGTGTTGCAACAGCCCTCCGGTCTGCCACATCACCACGCTTTCCTGAGCCACGCGGCTCAGTTGCGGCATGACGAATTCGGGCATGCCGAGCAGTCCCGGCCCCCACTGCCAAAGCACCAGGAACAGGATCAGCAGGGCGACGCTGCCGAGCATGGAGTTATTGAGGTTTTTCATCGTGTCTTTACCTTGTCGTCACTCGCCGTTATTGCGCGGCTGTTTGGGTGTCGATGAACTGGTTGGTGTAGAGGTCGTCGAGCTTGGGCTCCTGGGTGACGATGCCTTCGCTGACATAGAACTGGCGGACCGCTTCAAGCCGCGCCGGATCGATGCGTCCCGGCACTGTCTGGTTGGCGTAGACGTGTTCGACGTAGAGCTTGAAGACCTTCTCCAGCGAGGCTTCCTTGCCGGCATAGGCGGGGACGGCCTGGGCGAACGTGGCGGCGGCGGCCTTGGGGTCCTGAATGATGTCGCGCATGCCTTGCAGGGTGGCCTGGACAACACCGCGAACAATTTGCGGATGGTTCTTGATGGCGTCATCGGAGGCGAGAATGGCTTGGGCCATGCTCTCGAAAATCTGCTCTTGCGGGATCAGCTTGATCTTGACTCCCGCGTCTTCGGCATTCACCACCCAGTCCGGCACGCCCGCCATCGCCTGGGCCTTGTCCGCCGAGAACAACTGCCATACGCCCGATGGGCCGGCGGCCTGGATGTTCACGTCGGTTTTGCCGAGACCGGCTTTGCGCAATGAAGCGAGCAGGGCGTAGTAGGTGGTGTCCGAGTAGGACATCACCGTCATGGTCTTGCCCTTGAGGTCGGTGATCGAGTTGATGTTTTCGGCGGCATTGGTGGCGATCATGGTGACCCCGCCTGCACCCAGCACCGCTACGGCGCGCACCGGAATACCGTTGGCGCGCACCACGATAGGGGTGTCGCCGATGGCGCCGCCGAGCATCGCGTTACCGGCACCGATCTGCTTCGCCACGTCCACGCCACCCTTGGCTGCAATGAACGTCATGTTCAGGTTCTGCGCGGCGTAGTAACCCTTCTGCTGGGCGATGATCCACGGCGCGAAGGCCGGCGAGTTCGGCGGTGCCGGCAACAGGTAAGTCACGTCGGTCGACTGTGCCTGGGCGGCGAACGCCAGGCCCAGGCCGAGGGCGAGGCCGGAGAGCTGGTTGAAGCGTTGAAACAGAGACTTGAACATGCGTACTCCTGAGTCAGGTGATGGCCACACGGGCGTTGATCAATGCAGTTCGGTGTCTTCACCGACCTGCAGCAACTCCATCAGGCGACCGACCAGCGGGCCGATTTCCGGCAGCTTGCGGCGCTCCAGCGGGTTGTCGCGAAACGGCAGGTCAATGCTGATTTCTTCGATGATGGTGCCGGGGCGGGCGCTCATGACCAGCAGCCGGTCGGACATGGCGATGGCTTCAATCAGGTCATGGGTAATGAACAGCGCGGTTTTCTTTTCATCGAACAGCATCCGCGCCATGTCCTGTTGCAGGATCATCTTGGTTTGCGCATCCAGTGCCGAGAACGGCTCGTCGAGGAACAGCACTTGCGGGTCAATGGCCAGGGTGCGAGCCAGTGCCGCGCGCTGACGCATGCCGCCCGACAGCTGGAAGGGGTAGTGGTCGGCAAAGCCTTGCAGGTGGCAACGATCGAGCAGATCTTTGGCAACGGCCTGACGCTTGGCGGCTGCGACACCTTGAATCTCCAGGCCCAGTTCGACGTTGCGACGAATGCTGCGCCACGGCATCAACAGATCTTTCTGCAGCATGAACGCGACCTGGCGAACCGGTCCGGTCACGGCTTCACCGCCGACGAACACCTCGCCTTCGGAAGGTCGATAAAGGCCTGAGCCCATGTTCAGGATGGTGCTTTTGCCGCAACCGGAAGGGCCGATGATCGACACCACTTCACCGCGACGAATCTTGAAGTTCACTTCGCGAATGGCGAACGGCGCTTCGGATTTACCTTTGGCCGGGAAACATTTACCGACGTTGCGGAATTCGATTTCGGTGGGCTCCTGGTCTTCCTTGGGAGCGGGCTTAATCCATTGCGGGGCGACGGCGTACATCTCATTCACAGCCATTGGGAAGGGTCTCTGGTCTGTTTTATAGGTGATACGGTGTTTAGTGCATGAACAATGCCAGAGCGTTGCCAAGTCGCTTTTTTGTTTAAAAGTCGTTTATAAATAAACAGTTAGGCGTTTTTTATAAATACTTGTGTGTTTCATATACGAAACGAGGTTTCTTATATGGCACGAAATTGCACATTGCTTGTGCGAAGTTCAGGGAAGTGCGAGAGGACGGTGCTTTTTTAGGTAACGCCAAGAGACTCGTTTGTTTTACATGTGAAACAAGGGGGGGTTTGGGCGGGGAAGTAACGGCAGGCACTGCGCCTAATTCGTCAGAGAAATCACAGTGTCGATAACGTTAACCGGCACATACATCAACGTCAGTATTGAATACGCTTTGCGGGATTTGGCCACGAATGTGCACAGTGGCAGCAGGATCATGATGACGTCCAAGACGCCCCACAGCGCTAGCGGGGAAGCCTGGAAAAAGAACACGTTCACGATGAGGCCTAGAACCAGATACGTGGACAGGAATAGCAGTGCGTAACGACCATCTTGTTCAAAGTAGAGGCGAAGTCCGTTTTGCTCGTCCTCACTACGACTGGGTAGCAACAGGGCGGCAGATACGAATAGCGATAACGCCAATAGCACGAGCAGTAAAAATTCCGGAAATGAGTACACCACCTTCACCGCAGGCAGTGAATTGACCGCCCACCAGAATTGCAGCTGTGTCGTAAAAAGCGTAACGGCCCAGACAAGAGCGACCCAGTCGGGCGCAACCGATCTTCGAATGCGGAACACCGTCAACGCACCGAGAAGTAGGCGGGTGACGGAAAGCCCCAATATTATTGAAAGGACCGTGGCAACGATAGGGAAGTTAGTCAGAAACGCCTCCTGCACATCGGCTGCTTTACGAGCGCTTAATTGCTGACAAGCGCGTCAACGACAAAAAATCAATCCGCTTCGACCGATTGTAGCCTGCCGTGAAAGGCTGCTATCGATCCTCAATGAACAGCGCAAAGCGGTGCAGTTGAACTAAAAACTGACTGTTCAGTCAGGATAATCAGTTGCACTACTTCCATGACGAGGATCCTTCCATGCACAACTACACCGTGAGTTACCTGTTCAACGGCGAGTCCCGCACCCACGTGTTCGAACTCAAGCAGTCAGAACTGCAGGCCCATGAAGCGGCGATGCACCTGCTTCAACTGCACTTTGGGGATGGCGAAAACAGCCTGATCATGCCCACGGCGGATGCGACGCCGGAGGAGATTCTGAAGCAGGCTGGGTTGGTTGGGCTGACGCAGATAAAGGTTGGCGGTCGGGCGGGTTAATACCGGCAGTATTGGCCACTAATCGATACACATAAAGGTGTGGGAAAGGGATTCTGTGGTGAGGGGATTGCTGTAGTGAGGGGATTCCTGTGGCGAGGGGATTTATCCCCGTTGGGCTGCGAAGCAGCCCCAGATGCTACAACCGAGGCGAATCAGGCAAATCGCGTTCTCTGGTTTTACGACTGCTGCGCAGCCGAACGGGGATAAATCCCCTCGCCACGGTTTTTTTGCTCGTCCGTTGGGCGCCTGCACAGGAGCTGTCAATCTGGCTTGTCTACGCTTTGATTTACCGGAAATTTGTCCGGCAACTACAAGGAAGGTGCGACATGGCTTTCTCCAAATGGCGCCCAACCCGCCCGAGAAAGAAAGCTGGACCCTGAAAAGAGGGCGTTGTTTGCGTCATCCCGAAGGGCTATCCAACGGAGTGCAGCCAGGTGAAAGTGGCTAACAATGAGTTCTGGCTGGTTGACCCTAAAAGCGCAAGAGTCAACGCGCATTTGAAGCTCAAGCCGTGATTTGAAGCGGGTATCGGGGCAGCTGCTAACTGCCCATCCCTTGTGAGCCTTCGCTTGATGCGACTGATGCCGGAAAGCGGCAGATCCCGCCGCGGGCATCATGGGAACGATGCTCAACGAAACATCAGCGATTGATGGGCCGCGCCGCCCGTGCGTGCGCCGTCGCCCACTGCAATGGCCACATTGCCAGCGGCTACTGCCGCATCCCCGCAAGCGAATACGCCAGATACATTGGTTTCCCGCATCGAATCGACCTTGATGAACTCACCCGTTGGACCGGCTTCGAATTCGCAACCCAATTGCGCTGCCAACGGGCTGCCCATGCGCGTGCGTGGCTGAGTGAACAGTCCTGTAAGTGTGATCACGCGGCCGCTGGCGAGCCTCACATCGGCGTGCTCCCCGCTGATCGCCAAGACGGGCTCGTGCTCCACTACCACTCCACGCCTGGTCAGCATGGCCAACTGGTCGACATCAGGCTCAAGTAACTGGTTGAGGAAGAGGGTTGTAGGTCCCCAGTCGGGCAGCATTGACGCCTGGTGGATGGCCATCGGCGATGCCGCCAATACGCCAATCGGCCCGCCGTCGAGTTCATATCCGTGACAATACGGGCAATGAAAAACGCGCTGCCCCCAGCGTTCTGACAGTCCGGGAACATCAGGCAACTCATCCACCACCCCTGTGGCCAGGATCAAGCGCCGTGCCGTGAAGTGTTCCCCGTTCGCAGTGGATATGACAAATCCATCATTGTCCGTCGTGGCCTGGACGGCGGGTTGCGACAGCCATTCCACGGTTGGGTAACACAGCAGCTGAGCGCGTGCCTCGCTGGCAATCTTGCCGGGATCGCGGCCGTCCTGTCCTAAAAAGCCATGTGAGCTTTGAGCAAACCGATTTCGGCGCTGGCCTGCGTCGATCACCAACACCTTTCGGCGTGCTCGTGCCAATTGCAAACCTGCGGAAATGCCTGAATAGCTGCCGCCAACGATGATCACGTCATAAATCATGGTCAAGTCTCCCCGGATCTCCGACCTGCTCGAAGAACTCTAGAAACAACGTAAGTTACATGATGTCGGAGTGTCAATGGTCTCGTAACTTTTGCTGTATCGAGGGATACTCACGCCACGCCCTTCAGGAAGCCGCCAACCGTGAGAAACGACACTCGCCTGTCCCGCATGCTGCACGTACTGATCCACATGGCTCGTCACGAACAACCCGCCACGTCCGATACCATCGCGCAGATGCTCGGAACCAATCCGGTAGTGGTCCGGCGGACCATGGCATTGCTCAAGGAGCAGGGATACGTGCGTTCAGAAAAGGGCCACCGCGGCGGGTGGACGCTGGCGAAACCGCTGGCGGAAATGACGTTGCTGGACATCCATCAGGCCTTGGGCTCGTCCTCGCTCTTTGCCATCGGCTTGTCGACTGATCACCCGGAATGCCTGGTTGAACAGGCAGTGAATGCTGCGCTGACCGAGGCATTTGATGCGGCGCAGGCGTTGCTGATCGATCGCTTGGGGAGCGTGACCCTTGAAGAGCTGGCCAGTGATTTCGAGCGCCGGTATCGGAGTGTGTGAGTCACTGTTCGCACCGTAATCCGCGTGGTCATCCATGGCTACCTGAAAAGCGTCGAACATGAGGACAAGGATCGCTACCTCAGCATCAAGCCCCAACGTGCTGACCTGGTCTCCCCAGCCGGGGAAGTGCTGTAGAGCGTTCAACTTTGAGTTGAACACCGAGTCCTTGTGATCCAGGCAGGCTAGGCGCTAGCGTCAGTTTCATGCTCGTCTGCAAACGCCATGAGCACCTCCAGATCGAGTACCTCCAGTTTGATCCGGGAAATAAAAGCGGAGAACGCCAGGTTGGCGGCGAGCAGACGCAGATCGGACGCCCAGGCCGGGACATGGACCGGTCCCTGGAGCCAGCCGGACTCGAAGAGCGGGGCCAGGCGTACGGTATCCCCCAGATTGAGGCGCCCGGCGAACAAATGGCCTACCAGTTCCGGCCGGTTGTCGCGGATCGCGATACGCAGCAGGGTGTGGACGCCGAGCAAACCCGTCAGGTAGGCGGCATCCTTGGTGAACGCCGAACCGCCGCGCAGGTCGGCGCCACGGAAAACCCGTTGGGTCGAGCGGAAGGATTCCTCTTGCGACTGACCGGCCGCGAGAAAGCTTTCGAACACCTGGATGAAATCGGCGCCATCCAGCGCCTGCTGGACCGCGAGCACGCGCAGAGCGAGGCGGCGCAAGCGATTGATGTCCATGCTGCCGGTGAACAGCTCGGCCAGCGTGGCGATGCCTTCCTGGGTCTGGGTCGTGCGTGGCGCCCCCAGCCCCAGGCTCTTCAGGTTAGGTTGCAGCGCACCGTTTTGTGCCGTGGCCACATGCACGAAAGCTTCGTGCTGCAATAGCTGATTCTTGTCCAGCTCGGAGAACAGGGCGCTGGCCCGCAGCCGGATGCGACTCGCCCCGGCGATGGCTTTGGCGGCCAGGGTCGGGTCGAGCACGACTGTGATCCGTCCCGGTCCGAAGAAACGGTCGAGTTCCGGCTGCATCCACCCGGCGAAGACTTCGGCCGGGATGTCGGCCGGGCTCGGTGGAATCCGGGCGCTGCCCAGAAGGGCGTCGGTGGTTTTGAGGAAGAATCGGGCCGCGTCCAGCATGCTTAAATTCTGGCTCGAATAGTAGAAGTCCGGGCGCCGGTACAGCGCTGACGAATACTGAGTAAAGGCGGGAGTGCCGATGGCACCGAGCATGCGCCCGGCGGTGGCATAGCTGCGCGCCGTCATGGCGAGGTGACGCCCGGCCGGATGGCCCTCATCGCAGCGGCCGATAAACGCTTCGAGGGCGGCGATGTCGGCGTTGTGGTCGCGGGCGCGCAGCTCAACCCTGGGCAGTTCTGCCTGCCCGGCGCGCCAACGCGCCAGGAAGACTTCCTCAACCCCTTGAGGCCAGGCCAGGGCATCCAGCACACGGATCTTGCGGGCCAGACCGGGCAGGGCGGCATCGAGTTCGGACAGGGGCGCGGCGCTCATAGAGATCTCCCTGGGAAACAAGGTTCAACCGAAAAAGCTTAGTCGTTGTCGATGCATTGCGTTGTGACAGGCAAGGCTGCGCAGACGTTGAAAGACCAGAGGAACGAGGCACCTGGATTGATCCATGTGATCACAGGAGCGAAAAAATCTTTTCAACCTACACTCAACTGGGTTGAGAACGCCCTGGAAAAGAACCGTGCTTTTTATATTGGTGAGGTCTCGAGCATGGCAAAAGACAAGAAAAAAGCCCCCAAGCGTCACGCTGCTGAAAACCTGAAACTGAAGAACAAGGATTATCTTGAGCAGCTGCGCAGCCTGCATGTCGAACTGGTCAAATTGCAGGAGTGGGTAAAAGCCAAGGGCATCAAGATCTGTATCGTCTTCGAAGGTCGAGATGGCGCGGGCAAAGGAGGGACGATAAAAGCGCTCACCGAACGCGTGAGCCCCCGTGTCTTTCGGGTGGTGGCGCTGACGGCGCCGAGTGAGCGCGAAAAAAGCCAGATGTACGTCCAGCGTTACCTGCCGTACCTTCCTGCGGCTGGCGAAGTGGTGATTTTCGATCGCAGTTGGTACAACCGGGCGGGCGTCGAGCGGGTGATGGGATTCTGCACCAAAGAGCAGGTTGTCAGTTTCCTGAAGACAACGCCTCTCGTGGAGCGTGCAATCGTCGACTCAGGCGTGATCTTGCTCAAGTACTGGCTGGAAGTCAGCGAAGACGAGCAGACCCGCCGGCTCCAGGCTCGCATCAAGGACGGACGCAAAATCTGGAAGCTGACCCCGATGGATCTCAAGTCATACAGCCGTTGGTACGACTATTCACGCGCACGTGACGAGATGTTCAAGGCCACTGACACCGACCATGCCCCATGGCTGGTGGCCAACTCGAACGACAAGCGCCGGGCGCGCCTTAACATCATCACCGATTTGCTCAGCCGCATTCCGTACAAGGATGTACCGCGCGAGGAGGTGATATTGCCCAAGCGGCAGAAACCAGGCGGCTATCGCGATCCGGATTATCCGCACCGGCGAGTTCCCGAAAAGTTCTGACGGACACGTTCAAGCGAATCGGCGCTGTACACAAAAAGGGCAACGTCCTATGAGCCAGCCGGATTCTTCGTCTCCCGTTCCGGAACCGGGCCGAATATTACGTCGCGATGCCAGCGGTGCGACCGGCTGGGGCCGTTGGTTTCCGGGGCTTCAAACGTTGCGCGGGTACCAGCTTGCCTGGTTGCGTCACGACATCGTTGCCGGCCTGGTGCTCACCACGATGTTGGTGCCCGTTGGCATCGCCTACGCCGTTGCATCGGGCGTACCCGGCATCTATGGCCTCTACGCAACCATCGTTCCGCTGCTCGCGTACGCCTTGTTCGGGCCTAGCCGGATTCTGGTGCTCGGCCCGGATTCGTCATTGGCCGCCGTGATCCTGGCGGTGATTTTGCCCCTGTCCGGTGGCGACCCGCATCGCGCAGTCGCCCTGGCGGGCATGATGGCGATCGTGTCAGGGGCCGTGTGCATACTGGCAGGCATCATGCGGCTGGGCTTCATCACGGAGTTGCTGTCCAAACCTATCCGTTACGGGTACATGAACGGCATCGCCCTGACCGTATTGATCAGCCAGTTACCCAAGGTATTCGGTTTTTCAATACAGTCCGACGGCCCGGGGAGAAACCTGTGGGCCATCGCCACGGGAGTGCTGGAAGGCAAGACCAACTGGACCGCGTTTATGATCGGCGCAGCCACCCTGGTCGTGATCCTTCTGCTCAAGCCCTACAAACGGGTGCCAGGTATCCTGATTGCAGTGGTCGGTGCGACGATCACCGTCGGGGTGCTGGACCTTGGCACGCGTGCCGGGGTGTCGGTGCTCGGTGCTCTTCCACAAGGTTTGCCTGCGTTTGCCATCCCCTGGATCACCCGTGCCGATATTGTTCCCGTGCTCATTGGCGGTTGCGCCGTCGCCCTGGTGTCGTTCGCCGACACCAGCGTACTTTCTCGTGTCTATGCGGCGCGGACCCGCACCTACGTGGACCCGAATCGGGAAATGACGGGGCTCGGTCTTGCCAATCTGGCGGCTGGATTTTTTCAGGGGTTTCCAATCAGTAGCAGTTCGTCGCGTACCCCCGTGGCTGAAGCCGCGGGCGCCAAAAGTCAGTTGACCGGCGTGGTGGGTGCGTTGACCGTGGCCCTCCTGCTGATGGTGGCGCCGAACCTGTTGGAGAATTTGCCCGGCAGTGCATTAGCAGCCGTGGTGATTGCGTCAGCCATTGGCTTGATTGAAGTGGCCGACCTGCGGCGAATTTATCGCATCCAGCGCTGGGAGTTCTGGCTGTCGATCGTTTGCACCGTCGGCGTGGCTGTGTTTGGCGCGATCGAGGGCATCGGCCTGGCCATCCTGATCGCCGTCATCGAATTTCTGTGGGATGCCTGGCGGCCGTATTCCGCAGTGCTGGGGCAAGCCAAGGGCGTCAAGGGTTACCACGACATCCAGCGTTATCCCGACGCGAGCCTTATACCTGGCCTGGTCCTGTTTCGCTGGGATGCACCCTTGTTCTTCGCCAACGCCGAACTGTTCAATGAGCGAGTGCTCGACGCAGTGGCTGCATCACCTACGCCGGTGCGCTGGTTAGTTGTTGCGGCAGAACCCGTCACCAGTGTGGACGTGACCTCGGCCGACATGCTGGATGAACTGGACGAAACCCTGCACGCAGCGGGAATCAAATTGTGCGTGGCCGAGATGAAGGACCCGGTCAAGGACAAACTGAAGCGATTCGGGCTTTTCGCAAGGCTTGGCGAAACGTCGTTTTTTCCCACCATAGATGATGCCGTCAGCAGCTATCTGCTGACTCACCCCGTGGAGGGGGCAAGTCGGCTGGACGAGGTTCGCTGAGTGTACTGAAGTCCCTCAGTGGCGGTCGTTCTCAGCATTCTCAGAGGGCGGTATCGCCTTGATCGACGGCGGGGGCTCTAGCTCAAGCCATCCGCGCACGACTGAATGTTTCAAAATGTGAAAAAAATGTCGAAATGAAGAGAGTGATTGAGTTAGATTCCTATTAGCGTTCTCAAAAGTGGTCGCGCTTGACCCCCTTGCCGTAGGAATTTGCTCCTTGAAACTTCGCTTCTCCGCCAGTCTTCTACTCGCCGGTGCTTGCAGCGCCGTGTCCTTCGTTCATGCCGCTGATGATTTGACGTTGCCGGCTACGCAGATCGACGGCAGCACTGATCTTGTCGACGCTCCGAGCGTGGGTTATCAGAGCAATCCGGCTTCGAGCACGACCCGGTTGGGGCTGACAGACAGGGAAACGCCGCAGGCGGTGACGACGATTACCCGGCAGGCGCTTGATGATTTCAAGATCACCGGGATCAAGGACGCCCTGCGTTCAGCGCCGTCGGTGACCGTGGAGCAAACCGAAACCGACCGGACCGAATTCACCTCGCGCGGTTTTGACATCAATACGTTTCAATACGACGGTGTGGGCATGCCGTTCGTGGGCACGGTGCTGGTGGGCGACCAGGATCTGGCGGAGTTCGAACAGATCGATGTCTTGCATGGCGCCAACGGCTTGATGAGTGGTGCGGGCAATCCGTCAGCCACGGTCAATTTCGTGCGCAAACGTCCGACCGAGACTTTCCAGGCGCAAGTCGACACCAGCGTCAGTTCCTGGGACGGGCGTCGGGTGGACGTGGACGTTGCGGGCCCGATGACCCCCACGGGCAATGTCCGTGGCCGTTTCATCTACTCCCACGACAAAGGCAATTCCTGGATGGATCGCTACAGCCATGAGCGCAACGTCGCCGCCGGACTGTTGGCCTTTGATCTGTCGGATGCCGACACCGTGACGGTGGGTTTCTCTCAGCACAACAGCGATTCCAACGGCAGCACCTGGGGCAACCTGCCGCTGGTGGATAACGACGGCAACGCCATCCACTACGGCAGCCGCAGTTCCAGCATCGGTCAGGACTGGACCTACTGGAACCTGCACACCCAGCGCGCCTTCACCGAACTCAAACATGACTTTGGCAATGGCTGGAACGCTACGGTCACTGCGACGGGCATTATCGAGAAGCAAGACACCAACATGCTGTATGTCGCCGGGGTCTCCGGTGATGACACGTCGGTTTTTGCTGCCAACACCAAAAGCGAAGCTCATCAGTTGCTGGGTGATGCCAAGGTCTCCGGTCCGTTCAGCCTGTTTGGCCGCGAGCATGAGCTGACGTTGGGTGCTGCTTATGGTCGTACCCATCAGAAAGCCCGGGAATACGATGCGGTTGAAGGGGGCTACTACGACGCGTCATTCTCGGACGTGCTGGCGGGGAACCTGCCGCGTCCGTCGTTCCTGTTTACCAGCGACACCAACACCCAGAATTTCAGCGACACCCAGAAGAGCCTTTACGCAGGTGCCCGATTCAGCCTGGCGGATGACCTGCACTGGATCGCCGGTGCGCGGATGATCAGCCTGGACGGTTCCGGCGATAACTATGGGTCCGATTACTACACGCGCGCACACGGCAAGGTCACGCCTTACACAGGCCTGGTTTACGACCTGGACGAGCAGTGGAGCGTGTATGGCAGCTGGACCAAAATCTACAGTGCGCAGTACAACCTGGGCACCGACGGCAAATTGCTCGCACCCCTCGAAGGCAAGAGCATGGAAGCCGGTGTGAAGGGCAGTTTGCTGGATCACCGCCTCAACGTGACGGCCGCTGCCTTCAAGACCGAACAGCAAAACGTGGCAGAGTCCGCCGGCTTCGTCGATGGCCGATTTGTCTACGACCCCATGGACTACAAGAGCCACGGCGTCGAACTGCAAGCCTCCGGCGAAGCACTGCCTGGCCTGGACCTGCTCGGCGGTTACACCTACGTCACCATCGACAACGATGACGGCGACAAGGCGCGTAAATATGTGCCGACCCATAGCGTGCGCGGCATGCTCACCTATCGCCTGCCAAGCTTGCCGCAAGCGAAGATCGGTACGCGGGTCAGCTGGCAGAGCGCAGTGGAAAACGACACCAACAGCGCTATCCGCCAAAACGCCTACGCCTTGCTCGACTTCATGGCCAGCTATGACATCGACAGCAACTGGAGCACGTCGGTGAACCTGAACAACGTCACCGATCGCAAATACCTGCTCTCGCTTTACAACAGCGCCACGACCGCCAGCTACGGTGCACCTCGCAACGTGGTGGCTTCCGTGACCTGGAAATACTGATGTCTTCTGAGGGCTCGGTGTGACTGAGCCCTCGCACCTTTCAAGCACCCGTCGCGGAATCAATCCAGCATGACTGCCCGAAAACTGCGTATCTGGTACCTGGTTCACAAATGGACCAGCCTGGTCTCTACCGTCTTTCTGTTGTTGCTGTGCCTGACGGGGTTGCCACTGATTTTTCATGAAGAGATCGAACACTACTTCGAACCTCACCCGGAGCTGCGTGCGCTGACCGCTGATTCGCCGCGAATCGATTACGACAAGGTCGTCGCCGGTGTATTGGCGACCTGGCCGGGTGAGGTCGTGCGTTTCGTCGGATTCGACCCGGATAGCCCGCTCGGTGTGGTGTTCACGGCAACCAGCCTGACGCCACCGCCGATCGAAGGTCACTCTCAGCCGTTCGATACCCGCACCGGCGAGCTGTTCCCGCCGGCGGAGCCGGACGATGGGTTCATGAACCTGATGTTGCGTCTGCACACTGATCTGTTCATGGGGCTGCCGGGCTATCTGTTCCTCGGTTTCATGGGGTTACTGCTGGTGGCTTCGCTGGTGTCCGGCGTCGTGGTGTACACCCCGTTCATGCGCAAGCTGGACTTCGCCACCGTGCGAACAGGGCGTAGCGCACGCTTGAAATGGCTGGACCTGCATAACGTGCTCGGCATGGTCACCCTGACCTGGGTGCTGGTCGTTGGCGTGACAGGGGTGATCAATACCCTCGCGCTGCCCATCTTTGGCCTGTGGCAGAGTGATCAGTTGGCAGACATGACGGCACCTTACAAGGATGCGCCGCCGCTTGAGCGCCTCGGGTCATTGCACAAAGCGCTGGAAGCCGCCCGCCAGGCCGCGCCAGACATGGAGCCGAGTTTCGTCGCCTTTCCCGGTACTCAGTTCAGCAGCCAGCATCACTACGCGGTGTTCATGCGCGGAACCACGCCCCTCACCGCACGACTGCTGAAACCGGCACTCGTGGATGCGGTGACGGGCGAGCTGACCGATATACGGGAGATGCCGTTGTACGTGAAGACGTTGCTGATCTCTCAGCCGCTCCACTTTGGAGACTACGGTGGCTTGCCGTTGAAGATTATCTGGACGCTGCTCGACGTCATCAGCATCGTCGTCCTGGGCAGCGGTTTGTACCTCTGGATCCGCCGACGCAATCGGCCGATGCCCAAGCATCTGGTTGAGTTGAACGCCAACCGTTCGAGCGTGGAGGGCAGGGCATGAGACGCGGACTGTGGATGATCTTTCGCTGGCCTGTGGTACTCGCTGTTGTAAGCCTGTTCGGCCTGCTGTCGGCACTGATCGGCGATGGCGTCTTTGACGTGTTGTCGTGGCTTGGCCTGGGTGTGCCGCTAGGGCTGCTCGGGGTGGTGTGGCTACGTTTACGGCGTGCAAACCGGTTGAACTCAACTCGCGAAACCGAAGGGAAGTGAACCCCGCAATGAAGCTGATATCATTCAGCAACTTACACGCTGGGTGGACACCATGAATCGTCAGAAGAAATTACAGCAGTTATTCAAGGCGAAGGCCAAAAAAGCCAGTGCCAAACTGGCCCCGGTCAGCAAGGATAAATACATCAGCAAAGCGGACCGGGCGAAGCTGGCTGAGGAAGCCGAGCGCGAGGCCATCAGTTCCGCCGAGAGCTGATCCATTGAGCTGCGTCTATTGAGATGCGTTCACCCGTCGGGCAAACTCCTGCCGCTTCACTGGCCGATAAAAGGAGTTTACGGATGCCATTTCCACTGACGGAATACAATGCCTTGTTAGCCCTGAAGGGCGTAGGTCCCGCCGTTATTGCTCGTCTTGAGCAGATGGGCATCGACTCCCTCGCTGAGCTCAGCACAGCGAATGTGGGAGACATCCTGGCTCAGGCATCCGCCGCAACGGGATCGACTTGCTGGAAGAACAGCCCCCAGGCTCGGGCCGCCATTAGCGCGGCCATCGGCCTTGCAAAAGATGCTCAGTTGAACAGACAGGCAAGTCCACCCAGCGCTTAGAGCAAGCTCCACGACACCCCGACGTAAACCCCCAAACCCTCACCCGGCGTAGACCGTGCGGCGTCCAGACCTTTGTCGTCGTAGCCCGGTGTGACGGTGGCGGCGTAGTGCTTGTTGGTCAGGTTGCGCATGTCCAGCCAGGTCTGCCAGTCACCCTTGGGCGCGTTGTAGCCCAGGGTTGCGCCGAACAGCGCGTAGGGATCGGCTTCGTAGCTGTTGGCGTAGTCGACCTCCACTTTGGAAACCAGCTGCGTGTTGAGGGCCGCGAAGAAACCCAGGGGCCAGTCGTAGCGCAGTTCGCCCTGGTAGTAGTGCATCGGCAAGCCGGGCAGGCGATTGTCGCCGAAGCGGTCGTCGTCCTGGTAATGGAAGTCACTGAAGGTATAGCTCTGGCGCAGGCTCAGTTGACCACCGTCGTGCGGCGACCACAGGTTGCTTTGCAGGCTGGCTTCCACGCCTTGGTGGATGGTGGGGCTGGCGTTGAGTTCGTAGGGCGTGGTGGCGTTGGCGTCCGGCAGCACCGAGAGCAACTCGTTGTGCACTTGCGCGTAGTACCAGGCCAGGCTCCATTGCCCCATGGTGCTGTCGCCACGGCCGCCGATTTCCAGCGTGGTCGCCGTCTGGTTTTGCAGCTTGACCGGATCGCGCTGGGCACCCGTGGCGGCGCCGCTGCCTGCCGGGAATCGAACATTCGAGCTGTAGATCAGCGACCACGGGTGCGGCGCTTCGACCGAACGGCTCAGGTTGCCGAACAGTTGCAGGTCAGGCGTCACCTGGTAGCGCAAGCCGAGGCGGGGGGCGTAGTCCCAGTCGTTCAGACTGGTCTTGCCGCCACCTTCCGGGTAGGTCACGGCGCTTTCGCGGCGGGTGTAGATGGCGGCCAGGCCGGTGGTCAGCCACAGGTCGTCGGCGATTTCCAGATCGTTGCCGATGTGCAAGACGCTGTCCGAACCCTGGTAGGTGAAGTTGCGCATGTGCGTGCCGGGCGCGTAACCGGCGGTGTTGCCGGTGGGGATACGCACCAGCTCGCTGGCGCCGGCATTGGGCAGGTGTTTGGTCACGCGCAAGCCCAGCGTGCTTTGGCTTTCCAGACCCCAGAGCGTGTCGCGACGCTTGTAGTCGACCGTGCCGCTGACGTCGGTGTACGCCACCTTCAAACGGTTGGGGCCTTCACGCAGGTCCATGGGATAGTCGTGGTAGACGAGTCCCGTCTGGAGGCTCGAATCGTCATCGATGTACCAGGTGGTTTTGTTGCCGAAAAAGGTGCTGCCCGGCTGCTCGCGACGGTCGTCCCGCGAGACGTAGGCGGGGTTGGCCGCGCGTGGGTCGTGCTCGATGGAGTGCTTGGTCACCCGTCCGGCGAGGTCGTTGTCGGTCTGGCGGTAGCGCAGGTAAAAGCGTGTTTCCAGGTTCGGGTTAAAGCGATAGCCGACATTGGCGATGATGCCCTGGCTCTCGCTGTCGGTGTGGTCCTGATAACCGTCGGAGCGGGCGTCGGTCAGGGCCACGTAGTAGTCGGCGTTACCCAGCACCTGACCCGAACTGACCTGGCGCTGCAGGTAACCGTGGCTGCCCATCGAGTAGCGTACTTGCAGTTTCGGCGCGTTGTAGCCGGTGTGGCTGATGTAATCGATGGCCCCACCCAGGGCGAGGGCGCCCCTGTCGAAGCCGTTGGCACCGCGCAGCACTTCCACGTGGTCGAGCCACAAGGGCTCCAGCAATTCATAGGGCGTGCCGCCCGGGCCGGTCAGCGGCAGACCGTCGAGCATGGCGTACAACCCCGAGGCATGGGCGCCGGGTGCACGGTTGATCCCTGAGCCACGGATCGAAATCTTGACCCCTTCATTGCCCGCAGACTGCGCATAAATCCCCGGCTGATAAGCCAGCACATCCTGATTGCTCGCCACGCGGCCCTGCAGGTTGCGGCGCATGTCGACCACATTGGTGCCGCCGGGCACCTGTTCAAGCCGGACCTCGGCATCCTCGATCGACGCGTCTTCGCCGCTGCGATCCTCAGCGCCAATCAGCACCTGGCCCAGTTCCATGCCCTCAGCCCCAGCCATGGCCGGACAGACAAGGGCCAGGCCCAGCAGCGCAGCGGGCAGGGATTTTGGCGAGGGCATGGGGAGAACTCCAGACGTATGGGAACAGGCAGTGAAGAACTGCGACGTAGGGAAGGACGAAGGAAACACATGGCAATTTTGTTTTTTTAGGCCGGGCGCGGCGGTAGCCTTCAGGTCCTGCTATTCACTCAAGCACGACACCGACCCTGTGGCGAGGGAGTTTATCGAATCGTCGCACCGTCCCGCTGGGCTGCGCAGCAGTCCTCTGCTATTCAGATGAAAAAGAGCGGGGCCGCTTCGCGCCCCAGCGGGAGTAAACTCCCTCGCCACAGGAAGCTTGCCGCGCTATGCCTTCGCGCCGTTGCGCACTTCGGTCGCGGTGCAGCCGAAGTGCTGGCGGAAGCTGCGGGTGAATTGGGCTTGATCACTGAATCCCCAGCGCATGGCTAATTCGCCGATCGACAGATGACAGTTAGGGTCGAGCAGGCCTCTATGGACGGCCTCCAGACGTCTCAGGCGAATCCATTCCCCAAGGCTGTAAGGCGTGCTGTTGAAGAGTTTGTGCAGGTAGCGCACCGACAGGCCGCACGCGTCAGCGATCAATGGCGGCGCCAGGTCGGGGTTGCCCAAATGCTTCTCGACGTAGTGTTCGATGCGTTGCAAATGCAGCGCGGCAAGGTTCGAGTTCTCGCTGCCGAGCACGCGCTCATCTTCGCGCAGCGCCATCAATAAGGTTGAAAGTGCCTGCTCCAGCAGCATGTGGCGGGCGGCTTCGTTGCATTCATCGAAACGTGCGGCGCACATGGCCAACTGATCGACGAAGATTCGACCGAGCCCGCGCCTGGCATCGAAGCAGAAGCGGGTATAGCGCTCGGCACCGCGCAGTTGCCCGTGCAGCGCGCGCTCCGGGAGTTTGAAGACCCACAGATCGTTGTCGCTGGCGTAGTGAAAGCGGTATGGGGCATCGCCACGTTCGACGATGAAGCCTCCGGGCTGACAATGCAGTGCCCGGCCATCCTGTTCGAAATGCACTTCACTGCGACGGGGCACGGTCACGAGGTAGCAGGCTTCGTTATCTTCACTGACCTGCGCTTTGCTGCGCGAATAGCCGAGCTGACTGGAGCGCAGGCGGGACAGGGTCAGCGGGGTGCTGCCGGTTTCCCAGATTTGCAGGCTGCCACTGAAGGAGGCACTGGGGGCGAATTCCAGGGACAGCGGAAAATAGGCGCAGGCGATGGCGTCTGCCCATAGGGGCTGGCGTTGACTGTCGGACCAGGAACGTGTGGAAAGTTTGTACGCCATGGCTGCCCTCGTATGATTTTTATTATGAGGACGGTGCCGACGTAAACCACCGTCGGCACCGTGGGGTTGCCATCATTTGCCAATGCTTACGGACGGTCAATCACCAGGCGTCAGCCGGTACGTGGCCGACGGCGCCAGCATTGCCTGCCAGCCGGGTGGCACGACGATGTTGGTCGTCGATTCTTCGATCACGCAAGGGCCCTTGACCGTCTGCCCGGATTGCAACCGATCACCGTCGTACACCGGAGTCTGCTGCCAGTCCGATTGAGCGCTGAACAGCATCGACCGATAACCGCTAGCGCGGGGTACAACGTCCTCGTCAGGTGGCGGCAGTTCAGGCATGGGCGGGCGTTGCAGGCGAGCAATCACCGAACACTCGAGGTTGACCAGTTCCACCGGGCTGTCGGGCTCACTGTAGGAAAACAGCGCTTTGTGCCGCGTATGGAATGCCTCGCGCAGAGTGAGCAGGCCGGCCTGATCCAGTGGGGCGCAGGTCAGTTCGACGCTGCATTCGTGAATCTGGCCGAGGTAGCGAATCTCAAGGTTGTAGAGGCACTCGACATTGTTTTCAGCGCCGAAACCGTCTTCTCGCAAGTTGCCCATGCCGCGTTCGCGCAGGTCATGCAACGTCTGATTGAGCAGGGGCAGGTCGACCAGTTCGTCGTCAAGGCGCATCGGCAGGGTGGTCAACTGGTCGTAACGAATGTCCGACAGAATCTGCCCGTAGGCGCACAGTCCCGACGCCACTTTCGGGATCAGCACCACCTGGCTGCCGATCTCCTCGGCCAGACGCATGACATGCATGCCCGCGGCGCCACCCGCGCCGATCAGGGCGAAATCCCGAGGGTCGTAGCCGCGTTCGACAGACACCCGCCGGATACCGCTGACCATGTTCAGGTTCACCAGGGTGATGATGCCAATGGCTGCGCGCTCTACGCTGATACCCAAAGGCTCGGCGATTTTGCGCTGGATCGCCTCGATGGCCGCCTTGCGATCAAGCCGGATGCTCCCGCCCAGCAGCGCGCCGTCGGCCAGGTAGCCGAGGGCGAGGTTGGCGTCGGTGACGGTGGGCTCGGTGCCCCCCTTGCCGTAGCACACCGGCCCGGGGTTGGCACCGGCACTGCGCGGACCGACCTGGAGCATGCCGAAGTCATCGATGAAGGCAATCGAGCCGCCGCCGGCACCGAGGGTTTCGACCTGAATCATCGGCACGCCGATGCGATAGCGCAGGAAGTCAGTGTCCTTGCTGAAGTTGGTGCGTCCCGACTTGCTGAGGGTGATGTCGAACGAGGTGCCACCCATGTCCACGGTGATCACGTTGTCGATGCCGAACGGCTGCGCGACACACAACCCGGCTTGCGGTGCGGAAGCCGGGCCGGAATTGATGGCATTGACCGCCCGTTCGCGCATCACTACGCCAGGAGCCAGTCCTCCGTTGGATTGAAAGTAGCGGGTCGGTTGCTGCGCGCCGAGCTCTTCGAACAAGGCGTCGATCCGTTCGATGTAGCGGCCCATGACCGGGCTCAGGTAAGCGTTGACCACAGTGGTCGAGGTGCGGGTGTACTCGCGGATTTGCGGGAACACTTCGTTGCCGGTACAGACGAACACACCCGGCAGCGCCGCTCGTACCATCTCGGCGGCGCGTTGTTCGTGACTCGGGTTGCGCACCGACCACACGAACGAAATGGCCACGGCCTTGACGTCCTGCTCGCGGAAATATTCGATCGCGTCGCGAATAGCCCGTTCATCGAGCGGCGAGTATTCACTGCCGTCGCTGATGATCCGGCCGCGAATGGGCCGTCGCAGGTGTCGCGGCACCAGCATGTAGGCGGGTGGGTAACTGGCGTCGTAGCGATGCCCGTCTTCCTTGTGGCCCAGGCGGATTTCCAGGCTGTCTTCGTGCCCATCGGTACACAGCAGGCCCACCTTTACACCGGTTTTTTCGATCAGCGCGTTGAGGGCCACGGTGGTGCCGTTGATGCACAGGTCGCAGTCGCCAATGATTTCGGCAGGCGTGCGCCCGATGGCGTCGGCGATTTGCGCCAGGCCGTTACGGATCGCGATCGTGCCGTCCTGAGGTGTCGAGGGCGCCTTGAATAGCTGCACGTTGCCGCTGCGATCCGCCAGGATGAAATCGGTGAAGGTGCCGCCGGCGTCGATGCCCAGACGATATTGTTGCTTGGTCATGATGAAGGTTCCAAATGGCTCAAAGGGGCGGGGTCGATCAGTGCGTGGTACGGCAGGCGCGCGTCGCCACGTCGTCGACCTGGCCATTGCTGTCGATCACCACGCCGTACTCCAGGCGGGCGCCTTCAAGGGACACCAGGCCGTTGCGCACGTCGTCCAGCACACTGGCAATCGGGCGCAGCAATGGGTTGCCATAGCCCCCGCCCCCCGGGTTGACGTTGATGACCCGTTCCCCCGGTTGCGCCGTGAGTTGCGCGTTGTAGATAAAGTGCTGTTCTTCGCCGTCGTGTTTGCGGTGAATCAGCCGGCCCAGCTTGGGCTCGAGCATGACATTGGTCGCGCCCGCGGCCCCCGACGTCGGCAGTTGCCGACCCTCACCAAAACCCACCACGGTCATCGGATGGTTCAAGGGTTCGATCTCGAGACGAGTCCCCGAACCGCCGCGAAATTCACCGGCGCCACCGCTGTCGGTCATCAGGCTGTAGCGGTGAATGAGGATCGGATAGGCGTACTCCAGCAACTCGATATCGCCAGACATCAGCGCACCGAAACAACACAGCGGACCGCAGGCCGGCCATCCGTCCATGGCCTTGTTCGCGCCGGCACCGGAGATGATCGATGCGAGCACCATGGTCACGTACTCGTCGTTGCCATTGCGCGGATCATGGCCGGCAATGTTGATGCCGCTGGCGTGTCCCCAGGAGGCCGTGACGCGATCCGGTGCCGCCTGTTCCAGCGCCTGACGCACGGCATCGGCCAGGGTTTCCATCGGTGTGGTGGTGCTGTTGACGTGCGGCGCGGGTTCCTGGGCATTGCACAACGTGCCCGGCGGGCCGAGATCGACCGACACGCAACGGTACAGGCCTTCGTTGTAGGGCGGCGGCACCTGGGCAAACATCATCAACCCCAGGTACACCCCGGACACCGAATTGCCCGCGTACGAGTTGATGAAGTAGGGCACCTGCGGCGGACTTTCGATCAGGATGTGCGCCTCGTCACCGCGGATTTCCACCTGGGCCGTGATCGATAATTCACCCAGGCCGTGGCCCGAGTCTTCAAGCACTGCAGTGCCGGTGTAGACGCCATCCGGGACATCACGCAACAAGGCGCGCATGTGACGGTCGGCCATGTCTTTCAACTCGGCGATGCACGCGCGCACCTGTTCCACGCCATAGCGATCAAGCAGCTCGAGCAAGTGCCGTTCACCGACGTTGCAGGCGCCGTACTGAGCGTTGAGGTCGCCTTCCTGGTAGGCGCGGGCGCGCATGTTGGTCAGCAGCAGATTGATCACGTCCTCACGGCGCTTGCCCTGGGACCACAGCTTCACAGGCGGAATGCGCAGACCTTCCGCGTAAATTTCCTTGGCGTCGGGGTTGTAGCCCGCCGGCACAGGGCCGCCGATGTCCGTCAGATGGCCTTTACAGACGGCCCAGAACACCAGTTCACCCTGGTAGAACACCGGTTTGTACATGCAGCAGTCGAGGATATGGCTGCCCATGTAGGCGGGGTCATTGTGATAAATCACATCGCCTTCCTGGACGTCATCACCGAAGAAACCGGCGACGCATTTCATCGCCGGAATCAGTGATCCGAGATGAATAGGGATGTCCTGACCTTGCAGGATCATTTCCGGAAAGTGGTCGAAGAGCGCATTCGAATAGTCGTGAGCGAGATTGAAAACGCTCGAACGACCGGTTTTTTCAAGGGTGATGGTCATTTCGCGCTGCGCGGTTTCGAGCGCGCCTCGCACGACGGCCAGGGTGATCGGATCTACTGTGCTCATGGGTCACCAGAAATCTTGTTGTTATCAGGTGAAGGTCAGGACGAACGTCTAACCCACGGCACAAAACTACGCGTTCGAACGGGTGAATGGCTTGGCGCAAAGTGCACTGATTGTTGATTCTCAGTGCACCCCTTAGCGAGTCGTCTGCTTGCCGCTGGCAATGATGCACAGGGCGCAGTTTTCGAGGACTTCCATCAGTTGCCGTTCGGTCGCCTGCCCCTCGTACCACTGCAAATGGCCGTACAGCAGGCCGATCACTGCATGGGTGATCAGGCAGACCTCACCGTCGCGGGTGTCCGTCACCGCATATTCATCGGCGATGATGTCGCTCAACAGCCTGCGGTACGCCTGTTTCAATGCGTCAGCCTGCTGTTTGTGCTCGTCGTTGAGGTTCACGAACTCACGGGTGACCAGGACCAGGCGGTGCTTTTCCTTCAGGTTGAACGCGACAAACGCCTGAACAAAACGACGCAGGCGTTCGCACGGCGTCCTGGCGCCTTTCATGCGGCGCTTCGTCAGGACGAGCAAGTCCGATAAGGCCGACTCGATGAGCTCGAACAACAAGCCCTGCTTATTGTCGATGTGGTGATACAGAGAGCCGGCCTGCATCCCCATGTGGCCAGCCAGATCGCGCAAGCCGATGGCCTGAAAACCGCGTGTGGCGAACAGCTCGATCGCGGCCTCATTGAGCCGGTCACGAGCCGTGGGTTGCGAATGGGCTGAGGCGTTGACTGCAAGCATGGTGAACCCGTCAAGTAAAAGGCGATCAAGGCGTGGCAGGAACAGGGTCGGCGCGGAGCCGCCCTGTGGTGAAAAGGATCAGAGGGTTTCCTGCGGAAGGATCAGTCGAGCGGGAATCCGTTGCCGCGAACCGCGTGCCACCCAGTAGTACACCAGGGCGGGGACAGTCAGGCCGATGACCCATGAAATATCGGTGCCGCCGAGGGTTTCGACCAAGGGGCCGGTGTAGAAACTGGTTGCAATGAACGGCATCTGAATCAGCACCCCGAGGGTGTAGACCGCAATACCGGGCATGTTCCAGCGCCCATAACGGCCATTCGGGTCGGACAGCGCGGGGATGTCGTAGCGTTCTTTGGTTACCAGGTAGAAGTCGACCAGGTTGATCGCGCTCCACGGGGTGAAAAAGGCCAGCAGGAAAAGGATGAAGGCGGAGAAATCATGCAGGAACGTATGCCTGCCCAGCAGTGCCAGCGCGGTCGCGAGTCCGACCATGAACAGGATGTAGACCATTCGCAGGGTGGTGGAGATTTCCTGGTTCCCGCGAAAACCACTGACAATCGTCGCAAGGGACATGAAGCTGCCATAGGCGTTGAGGGTGGTGATGGTGACCTTGCCGAGCACAATGCTGCAGAACAGCAGCGAAGCCACCACCCCACTTGCTCCCATTCCGACAATGTACGAGACCTCATGCCCGGCAAACTGATCACCCGCCAGGGCCGCGACGAACACGCCAAAAACCATCGAGATTTGTGTGCCGATGACGGACCCCAGTCCCACGGCCAGAAAGGTTTTCAGGGCTGAAGTCTTCCTCGGCAGGTAGCGCGAATAGTCCGCCACGTAGGGGCCGAATGCGATCTGCCAGGAGGCCGACAGCGAAATCGCCAGCAGAAAGCTGCTCAGCGAAAAATGCCGATTACCCAGCAGTTCGCCGATGTCATGGACCGACAGCAACCGGTAGAACAGATAGAGAAAAGACACCACGCCAATCAGGCTCGACAGCCGTCCGATCAAATGGATGGTCCGGTAGCCGAGCACGGTCAGCACAACGATCATTGCCGCGAAAATCAGAATGCCGGTGGCATCACTGACGTCGGCCAGCTGGCTGATCGCCTGGCCCGCGAGCACCGAACCGCTGGCCGAAAACCCCACGTACATCAGGCACGCGAGGACGATGGGAATGACCGCGCCATAGACCCCGAACTGCACCCGACTGGAGATCATCTGTGGCAGGCCCAATTGAGGGCCCTGCGCGGCGTGCAGCGCCATGATCGCGCCGCCCAGCAGTTGCCCGATCAACAGGCCGATCAGCGACCAGAACACGTCGCCGCCCAACACCACGGCCAGCGCCCCGGTGACGACAGCAGTGACCTGCAGGTTGGCACCGAACCACAGTGTGAACTGACTGAGCAGTCGACCATGACGCTCGGATTCGGGTATGTAATCAATGGATCGCCGTTCTATATACGTCTTGCGCTGCGCACTTTCTTTGGAGGCGGACATGGCGGTTCCTCTCGGGCGTCGTCGGATACGACAGCCTTCTCGTGATTGAGGCGTTAAGGAGGGGGCCTGTAGGACAGGCCCCGGTTTTTCGCTCGGTTAGCGCTGGGCGTCGAGCAGACTTCGCGAAATGATGATTTTTTGTACTTCCGAGGTCCCTTCGAAAATCCGCAGAATCCGCGCATCGCGCACATAGCGCTCCAGCGGCAGATCGCGGATGTAGCCATAGCCGCCATGCAGCTGGAGCGCGGCGTCCGTGACGAAGCCGGCACACTCGGCGGCCACCAGTTTGGCGGTCGCCGAATCCAGGCTGAAGCGTTCACCGCTGTCGCGGCGCGCGGCGGCTTTCCAGGTGAGCATGCGGGCGGCTTCCAGCTGCGCGTACATGTCCGCCAGGCGCCATTGCGTGCCCTGATAGGCGGCCAGCGGCTTGGGCCCTATCTGCCGTTCGCGAACCCAGTTCAAACTGGCTTGCAGTGCGGCGTTGGCGATACCCAAGGACATGGCGGCGACTTCGACCCGGCCGCGATCGAGCACGGCCATCGCGGTGTTGAAACCGGCGCCTTCGCTGCCGAGCAAGGCCGACTCAGGCAACCAGCAGTCCAGGGCCAGTTCATAGATCGTACTGCCGCGCAGCCCCATGGTTTTCTCCGGGCTGGAGAAGCTGATGCCGGTGGTGCCCTGGGGAATCATGAAGGCGCTGATGCCCTTGTGCCCAGCGTCTGCGTCGGTCTTGGCGTACAACACGATGAAACCGGCCTCGCGGGCGTTGGTGATGTAATGCTTGCTGCCGCGTATTCTCCAGCCGCCGTCTTCGCGTTGCGCACGGCAACGCATGTCGGCGGGGTTGGAGCCGGCGGCGGGTTCGGTCAGGGCAAAGGCGCCGAGCAATTCACCGCTGGCGGCACGGGGTAGCCATTCCTGTTTCTGCGCTTCGGTGCCGCCGATCAGAATCGAATCGGTGGCCAGAAAATGCGCGGTGAGTGCCGAGGCGGTCGAGGCGCACGCGCCGGCCACGGCTTCCACCACGCGGCTCATGGCCAGGCTGCCGATGCCCAATCCGCCGTAGGCCTCAGGCAGGTTGATACTCAGGCCGCCCAACTCGGCCAGTGCCTGCAGGCTTTCGGCGCAAAAGGTTTCGGTTTCGTCGTAATGCTGGGCACGGGGCTGGATCACCTCCCGGGCCAGTTTTTCGACGGTTTCAACGACGGCCAGTTCGACCTGATCCAATTCAAAGTTCATGGGAAAGCTCCTGTTTTTGCAGTCCGAATGCCGCGTTGTCTGCGCCCAGGCGTGGGGCGAGGGTGAGGGCATGGGGTTTGTGGCCATTGAAGAAAACCGGTTGTGGCACCAGCGGCTGCGTTGCGCCTTCTGGTCGAACCAGCAGTTGACGGACTTGTGCCTGTTCGCTGTCGGCGGCCTGGGCGAGGTTCCACACGGGAGAGGAGGGCACGCCGGCATCCAGCAGGATGTCGCAGACCTGTTCGACGCTCAGTTGGCGCGTCCATGCTTCGATTTCAGCTCGCAGCGCAGGCTCGTTCTGCGTTCTTTGCGGGTCGTCGGCATAGCGCGGGTCACTCGCCAGTTCGGGTTTGCCCAGGCACTGGCAAAGGCGCAGGAACAATTTGTTGCTGGCCACGGCAATGACCACCTGGCCATCGGCTGCGCGGTAGGTGTCGAAGGGCGTCGACACCGGATGGCGGTTGCCGACCAGGCCGGGGGCGACATCGTTGGCGAACAGGTTGGACAGGCCGGTCATCTGCAGGCTGAACAGCACATCGAACATGGCGACGTCGATGTATTGCGCGCCCGGTGCATGGCGTTCGCGCGCAAACAGCGCCGAGCTGATCGCCCAGGCCGCATACACGCCAGCGCATAGATCGCCGATGGCTTCGCCGCAGCGTGTCGGTCCCGTCTCGGCAAAACCGGTGACGCTCATCAGCCCGGACATCGCCTGGGCAACGATGTCGTAGGCGGGGTTGGCCGACAGTGGGCCGTGTTGGCCGAAGCCGGAAATGCTCGCGTAGATCAGCTTGGGGTTGTAGTGCTTGAGCGTGTCGAAGTCGATGCCCAGGCGCTGGGTCACGCCGGGGCGAAAGTTTTCCACGACAACGTCGGCATCACGGACCAGTTCATAGAGCCGGGCCAGGTCATCGGTGGACTTGAAGTCCATTTCGACACTGCGTTTGCCGCGATTGATCAGGCCGAAATAAACACTTTCGCCGTCCTTGAAGGGGCCCAGGTGACGGCTGTCGTCACCGTGCCCCGGCACTTCGAATTTGATGACATCGGCACCCAGGTCCGCGAGCATTGCCGTGCAATGCGGACCGGCCAACACGCGGCTCAGGTCCAGGACGCGAACGCCCTGTAACTGTTGGGTAAACGGGCTGCTGGTCATGTTGCAGACTCCTCGGAAAAGCGGCGGGTGATTCTGTTTTTTCAGGTTTGCTTTTCTGTAGGAGCCGAGCTTGCTCCCGATGGAGTGTCAATCAACGCTGTGTCGACTGACACTCCATCGCGAGCAAGCTCGCTCCTACAGGTAATGCGTTATTTACCGGTGATCATCGGCAGGTTCAGGCCTTGTTCCTTGGCGCAGTCGATC
>NZ_JBYVMF010000028.1:0-73073 GCF_058145095.1 Pseudomonas sp. MDV22-iso1 | reverse complement strand
GAGTCAGAACTGAGTTTTTAGTCCCACCCCACCCCTCAAGTCTAAACATACAAGCTGAGCTTGCTCGCGATGGCGGCCTGATAACCTATGCATCTTTCCCTGATGTCCCTGGCTCAAACTGTAGGAGCGAGCCTGCTCGCGATGGACGTAAACGATGACGCGATTTCATTGGGAAAACTCTTCGCCTGCAAGTCCACCGTAGGAAACGTTGTTCACATCCGTATCCGCACAAAGACCGCCGCCGAAGCAACGGCAAGATTAAAAGATCGCAGCCTCGTTGCACTCGACAGCTCCTACAAGCGGCCACGCCTGAAGAGTCGGAAACCAATAGCAGCCGTAAGCGCAGTAATGGATATGTACACCAGCAAGACACTCCCCGCCGATCACGCCGCGATCGCGAGCAGGCTCGCTCCTACAGTTTGATCCGGGTATATCCGGGAGATAGGAGTCGGCTGTGAGCCCGTCATCGCGAGCAAGCTCAGCTCCCACAGGTGAACGCGTGAGCCGCGAAAGTCAGGTCGGCTGTCAGGCCGCCTCGCTGTGGCTTTTGATTTTGATCTTCTTGCCCCATCGGCAGGCTGAGCGCAGGTTCTGTGCAGTGGGTAACCCGGCAAGGATGCCGGGTTAGCCGCGCACGGCCAGGGATGGCCGATCGCGGCGGGCCCACGGAGCAGGACCGGAGCGAGGGTATGCCGAGCCCAGGCGAGGCACCGCACGAAAGGGGCAAGAGCGTTTGGTTACTTGGCGCTCTTCCAAGTGACTCGCCGTAAGGGCGAAACCCATAGAAGCCGTGACCGCAGGAATGGATATGTACACCCGCAAGAATCTCAGCGCCGATCAAACCGCCATCGCCGGCAGGCCAGCTCCCACAATTTGATTTGGGTACACCCGCCAGAAATGGGCAACTGTCAGCCCGTCATCGCGAGCAAGCTTTGCTCCTGCAGTGGATTCAGCAGACCTCGCGAAGACGAACGACGAGCCTCACTGCCACCCAAACCGCCGAACATAAAACCCCTTCACCGCCTGCGTCAGCCCCATATAAGCCAACAAAATCACCGGCAAAAACACAAAGTACAACGACGGCAACGCCTGCAATTTGAAGTAATGCGCAAGCGGCCCCATCGGCAGAAAAATCCCGACAGCCATGATAATCCCCGTCATCACCATCAACGGCATCGCCGCGCGGCTTTGCAGGAAAGGGATCTTCGGCGTACGAATCATGTGCACGATCAGCGTCTGTGTCAGCAACCCGACCACGAACCAGCCCGACTGGAACAGCGTCTGGTGATCCGGGGTATTGGCATCGAACACGTACCACATCAACGCAAACGTGGTGATGTCGAAAATCGAACTGATCGGGCCGAAGAACAGCATGAAACGTCCGACATCAGCTGGCTGCCAACGCTGGGGTTGCTTGAGCATCTCTTCATCAACGTTATCGAACGGAATGGCGATCTGCGAAATGTCGTAGAGCAGATTCTGCACCAGCAGGTGCATCGGCAACATCGGCAGGAACGGGATGAACGCGCTCGCCACCAACACCGAGAACACGTTGCCGAAGTTCGAGCTGGCGGTCATTTTGATGTACTTGAGCATGTTGGCGAAGGTCCGGCGGCCTTCCAGAACCCCCTCTTCCAGCACCATCAGGCTTTTTTCCAGAAGGATGATGTCGGCCGCTTCCTTGGCAATGTCCACGGCGCTGTCCACCGAAATTCCGATGTCCGCCGTGCGCAAGGCCGGTGCGTCATTGATCCCGTCGCCCATGAAACCCACCACATGTCCGTTGCTTTTTAGCAGGCGGACGATGCGTTCCTTGTGCGAGGGCGTGAGTTTGGTGAAGACGTTGGTTGTCTCGACTGCCACCGCCAGCTCGGCGTCGGTCATGCGCTCAATGTCATTGCCCATCAACAGGCCTTGTTGCTCCAGACCTACCTCGCGGCAGATCTTGGCCGTCACCAGCTCGTTGTCGCCGGTCAACACTTTTACCGCCACGCCGTGGGCGGCCAGGGCTTTCAGGGCGGGCGCGGTGCTTTCCTTCGGCGGGTCGAGAAAGGCCACATAGCCAATCAGCGTCAATGCCTGTTCATCCGCCAGGCTGTACGTATCGCGCCCCTCGCTCATCGGCCGCGCCGCCACGGCCACCACCCGCAGTCCTTCGGCGTTGAACGCTGCAGTGACCTGACGAATCCGCGTCAGCAGTTCCTCGGTCAACGCTTCGTCGATAACACCGTGGCGCACCCGCGAGCACACCGCCAGCACCTCCTCCACGGCACCTTTGCAGATCAACAGATGGGAATGATCACGCTCGGCCACCACCACCGACATGCGCCGACGGGTGAAGTCGAAGGGAATCTCGTCGACCTTGCGAAACGCCGTGCCGACTTTCAGTTCGCGGTGAATGTCGACGTGTTCGAGCACGGCTACGTCCAGCAGATTTTTCAGGCCGGTCTGGTAGTAGCTGTTGAGGTAGGCCATTTCCAGCACATCATCAGAGTCGTTCCCCCAGACATCGACGTTGCGCGCCAGGAAAATCCGGTCCTGGGTCAGAGTGCCGGTCTTGTCGGTGCACAGCACGTCCATGGCGCCGAAGTTCTGGATGGCGTCGAGGCGTTTGACGATGACTTTTTTGCGCGACAAAAATACCGCGCCCTTGGCCAGGGTCGAGGTGACGATCATCGGCAACATTTCCGGGGTCAGGCCGACAGCAATCGACAACGCAAACAGCAACGCTTCGGTCCAGTCGCCCTTGGTGAAACCATTGATGAATAGCACCAGCGGCGCCATGACGAACATGAAGCGGATCAGCAACCAGCTGACTTTGTTGACCCCGGTCTGAAACGAGGTGGGCGCGCGATCGGTGGCGCCGACCCGTTGTGCCAACGCACCGAAATAGGTGCTGTTGCCGGTAGTCAGCACCACCGCCGTCGCGGTGCCGGACACCACGTTGGTGCCCATGAACAGGATGTTGTCGAGGTCCAGCGGGTTGTCGGTATCGTCGTCCTGCTGCCGAGGAAATTTCTCCACGGGCATCGATTCGCCGGTCATCGCAGCCTGGCTGACGAACAGATCCTTGGCCCCGAGCACCCGGCAATCGGCGGGAATCATGTCGCCCGCCGACAACACGATCAGGTCCCCCGGCACCAGTTGCTTGATCGGCAATTCGATCCGGTGTTCATCGCGGCGCAACACCGTGGCCGTGTTGCTGACCATCGCTTTGAGCGCGTCGGCAGCCTGGTTGGATTTGGTTTCCTGCCAGAAGCGCAGCAAGGTCGAGAGCACCACCATCGAGAAAATCACGATCGCGGCTTTCAGGTCTTCGGTCAGCCAGGAAATGACCGCCAACAATGTAAGCAGCAAGTTGAACGGATTTTTGTAGCAGTGCCACAGGTGAGTCCACCAAGACAACGGCTGCTCATGCTCGACTTCATTGAGCCCGAAGCGTTCGCGCAGGACGTCGGCTTCAAGGTCACTGAGCCCGTGGGTGTGGCTGCCGAGACTGTTGAGCAGTTGACCGGCTTCGCTGTTAGCGGCGCTGATCAGAGTTTGTGCCAGCGTCGGCGGCACTGCGCGGCTGACGGTGGTGTCGGTGAAGTTTTCCAGCAGCGCCAATCGACGAAAATGCCGGGCGATGTGGCGAGTGCGCAGGAATCCGGCGAAGAATTCTTTGAGCAGGGTCAGGTTCATGGCAGTTCCCCCAGGGTCAGCCGGGAAACCTTCGAGCAGGCGTGTCGAGACGCCGCGATGACGACACGAAGGTCGACCATCACGCACAGTTCAGCGTCGTAGAGAGGGCATCGAAAATCGCACCGGTAGTGGCTGCGATCGGAAGGCCGCTGCTCGCGTTCAGGCGAGACAACGGCACAAAAAAAGCTGCGCGTTATCTTGCCGAGAATGTGCCGGTTTTCAGGACCGGCCGACGTCTGTCACTCGAACAAGTACCCACTGTGGGTCTCCGCTATTGATTGAAAACACGCGAAGCTTGCGCCGCTGTTTAAGGAAAGTAAACGCGGTGTTTGGGGTGCACGGGGGGAATTTCGGGGTTCTTCAGGAGGGGTTCAGGATTGAGAATTTTTGGTGACGGTAGGGACGCCATCGCGAGCAGGCTCGCTCCTACATGGGTCCTGTGTATACAGATCCAATGTAGGAGCGAGCCTGCTCTGGGCGGCATTCCGACGATGGCGGTTTCACTGTCGCAGAAAATCTCAGCTAGCCGTCGCCAACAACAGATCCACCATCGACCGGCTATGCCCACGGTTCTCGCCATGTTCATACAACGACCCGGCAATCTCATCCGCACGGATCGGCAGGATCGACAGCAAGGTGTCGCTCAAACCATGACTCGCCTGGCAGAAGCCCTGCATATAGATGCCGGCCTTGCAGCGGTCGTCGGTGATCAGTTTGTAATTGCGGTCCACCTCGAAATCACCCAGGTACTGCTCCAGCGGTGCCAGCAGTTTGCGGTGCATCTGGCGCTCGTAACCGGTGGCCAGGACCACGGCGTCGTAGTGACGCACCGTGACTTCACCGGTCGCGTTGTTACGCATCGTCAGTTCGATGCCGTGCTCGGTGGCGGTGGCTTTTGAAAGCGTGGTCAGGGTGCGGAATGCATGACGGGCGATGCCCGAGACTTTCTGGCGATAGAAGATGCCGTAGATGCGTTCGATCAGATCGATGTCCACCACCGAATAATTGGTGTTGTGGTACTCGTTGACCAAACGCTCGCGCTCGCTGCTGGCTTGCTGGAACACCAGGTCGGTGAACTCCGGCGAGAACACTTCGTTGACGAAGGGGCTGTCATCGGCGGGTTTCAGGGCTGAGCCGCGCAGGATCATGTCCACCTGCACCGATGGGAAGCTGTCGTTCAAATCGATAAATGCTTCCGCGGCGCTCTGCCCGCCCCCGATGATCGCGATGCTCATCGGCTGATTATTCACGCACGGTTGATTGGCCATCTGTGCCAGGTACTGGGAATGGTGGAACACACGGTTGTCACCTTTAAGCGCTTTAAACGCTTCCGGGATGCGCGGTGTGCCGCCGGCGCTGACCACCACCGAACGCGTGGTGCGAACGTGCTGCTGACCTTGGGCGTCTTTGGAAATCACCCGCAGCGCTTCGACCTGCTGGTTGTGTAGCACCGGCTCGATGGTCAGCACTTCTTCACCGTAGCGGCTCTGGGTGTCGAACTGTGCGACAACCCAGCGCAGGTAATCGTTGTACTCCATGCGGCACGGGTAAAAAGTGCCCAGGTTGATGAAGTCCACCAGACGACCGTGGTGCTTCAGGTAATTGACGAACGAGTAAGGACTGGTCGGGTTGCGCAGGGTTACCAGGTCTTTGAGGAAGGAGATCTGCAACTCGCTCTGGGTCACCAGGGTGTTGCCGTGCCAGCGGTAGTCGGCCTGCTTGTCGAGAAACAGTACATCCAGTTCCCCCTGGCTCGATCCGCGTTCTTGCAGAGCGATGGCCAACGCCAGGTTCGAAGGGCCGAAACCGACGCCGATCAGGTCGTGAACGATGGGCGATGCAATTGCCTGTGTCATTTCCAGTGTCCTCTGGATGAACCCCCGAGCAGCGGGGAGGAAAAGCTGAGTGACCTGACCGGCCCTGGGGCAGGACAGCAGGTCGTCTGTTGAGTAAGGACGAGGACAATGAAACAAAATTTAACACGATGAGATCAGTGGGCATCCCACTGCAGCATCCGTACCCGGCAATGCTTCATCGCGTTGACGATGTGCTTTTCCACCAGCGCCCGGGAGATCCCCAGGCGTTCGGCGATCTCGGGGTGGGAGAGGCCTTCGATCTTGCGCAGCAGAAAACTTTCGCGGCACAACGGCGGCAATTCAGACAAGGCACGCTGGAGCATTTCCAGGCGTTGGCCGTGGTCGAGGCTGTTGTGCGGGGACGGGGAGAAATAGCGCTCTTCGTTATCGAGCACTTCCAGCGACTCGACCTGACGCAGGGCGTTGCGCCGATGGTCATCGATCACCAGATTGAGCGCGGTGCGGTACAAAAACGCCCGGGGCTGCTCGATCGGCGTGGTGCTGGAGCGTTCCAAAACCCGTAGATAAGCGTCATGCACCACATCTTCGGCGACCTGACGGTTGCCTAGCTTGGCGTTCAGGAAACACACCAGCTCACGATAGTAGTTTTCCAACATGACTCCCGTCCGCACGGGTGCGGATTCATTCCTTGAGCCACTCTGTCGACCGCCAAAATGGGCAGTGGCAAGATAGTGGCAGAGCGAGGCGCGTAATTTATAGTAATTCTCATATAGATTTAAAGTATTGCTTCATCTTGCCCGACAAATAGTCATGGTCTATATGTGTGCCCCCACGTGACCGCGCCTAAATTCGACGCGGCGTTTCTCGTATTAAGGACAGCTCCCCGTCTCTGTCGGTCTGCCGACAGCGTTCACTTATTGCCGGACTTTTCTTGCAAAACGAACGACGGGTCGATTTCCATTGACTGGAACCCTGCATGAAACGTCCCCGTCACGCCCGACGCGCCCTGCTTGTAACACTGTGTCTGATCCCCGTTATCGCCGTCGCCGCCTGGCAGTTCATCCCCCCCGGTCGTGACAAGTTCGCCACCGTGCAGGTCACCCGTGGCGACATCGAAACCAGTGTCACGGCGTTGGGCACGCTGCAACCTCGGCGTTATGTCGACGTCGGTGCCCAGGCGTCCGGGCAAATCCACAAGATCCATGTGGAAGTCGGCGACGTGGTCAAGGAAGGCCAGTTGCTGGTGGAAATCGACCCATCGACGCAACAGGCCAAACTCGACGCCGGACGCTTTTCCATCGAGAACCTCAAGTTTCAGCTCGAGGAACAACGGGCACAGCACGAACTGGCCCGGCAGAAATTCCAGCGCCAACAGAACCTCAAGGCCGGCGGTGCCACCCGTGAGGAAGACGTGCAGACGGCCCAGGCAGAACTGCGCGCCACCCAGGCGCGCATAGACATGTTCCAGGCGCAGATCCGCCAGGCCCAGGCCAGCCTGCGCAGCGACCAGGCCGAGCTCGGTTACACGCGCATTTATGCACCGATGGCCGGCACCGTCGTCGCCCTTGATGCCCGTGAAGGCCAGACGCTCAATGCCCAGCAGCAAACGCCGTTGATTTTGCGCATCGCCAAATTGTCGCCGATGACCGTCTGGGCCGAGGTCTCTGAAGCGGACATCGGCCACGTCAAACCCGGCATGCAGGCCTGGTTCACCACCCTCAGCGGAGGCACTCGACGCTGGAGCAGCACCGTGCGCCAGATTCTTCCGGTGCCGCCAAAACCCCTCGATCAAACCAGTCAAGGCGGCGGCAGTCCGGCCAGTTCGAGTAAAAGCGGCAGCGCGCGCGTGGTGCTGTACACCGTGTTGCTCGACGTCGATAACGCCGATAACGCGCTGATGGCAGAGATGACCACTCAGGTGTTTTTCGTGTCCGACCAGGCGAAAAACGTCTTGACCGCGCCCATTGCCGCCCTGCAATCCGGTACAAAAACGGACATCCAGACCGCCCAGGTAGTCGCCGAGAACGGCAGTCTGCAGCAGCGCGATGTCCGTACCGGCATCAGCGATCGTCTGCGGGTACAGATCCTCGACGGCTTGCAGGAAGGCGATCACCTGTTGATCGGACCGGTCGACGGGAGTGGCGGCTGAATGCTGACGCCCCTGATCGACCTGCAGGACATCCGCAAATCCTACGGCGGTGGCGACGCGCCTGAAGTTCAGGTGTTGCGCGGCATCGACCTGTCGATCCACGCGGGCGAATTCGTCGCCATCGTCGGTGCCTCGGGCTCCGGCAAATCGACCTTGATGAACATCCTCGGCTGCCTCGACCGCCCGACGTCGGGCGAGTATCGCTTCGCCGGGGAAAACGTCGCCGGCCTCGACAGCGATGAACTGGCCTGGCTACGCCGCGAGGCATTCGGCTTTGTGTTCCAGGGGTACCACCTGATCCCGTCCGGCTCGGCCCAGGAAAACGTCGAGATGCCGGCGATCTACGCCGGCACCCCGGCCGCGGAACGTCATGCCCGCGCCGCCGCCCTCCTCGACCGGCTCGGCCTGGCGTCACGCACCGGCAACCGTCCGCATCAACTTTCCGGCGGCCAACAGCAACGGGTGTCGATCGCCCGCGCCTTGATGAACGGCGGCCACATTATTCTGGCCGACGAACCTACTGGCGCTTTGGACAGCCACAGTGGCGCCGAGGTCATGACCCTGCTCGACGAACTGGCGAGCCAGGGCCACGTGGTGATCCTCATTACCCACGACCGCGAAGTCGCGGCACGGGCCAAGCGCATCATCGAAATTCGCGACGGGCTGATCATCAGCGACAGCGCCCGTGACCATCCCGAGGTCCAGACCTCGGCCAATCCCGGCGCCTTGCAAGCGGTGGATTTGCGCAAGCGTCTGACCGAAGGCGCCGAAGCCACGGGCGCCTGGAAAGGTGAGCTGGTGGACGCGGTGCAAGCGGCGTGGCGGGTGATGTGGATCAACAAGTTCCGCACCGCGCTGACGCTGCTGGGCATCATCATCGGCGTTGCGTCGGTGGTGGTGATGCTGGCCGTCGGTGAAGGCAGCAAGCGCCAGGTGATGGCGCAGATGGGCGCATTCGGCTCCAACATCATTTACCTCAGCGGCTCCTCGCCGAACCCGCGAACCCCGCTGGGCATCGTGACGCTGGACGAGGTCAAGGCGGTGGCGAGCCTGCCGCAGGTGATGCGCATCATGCCGGTCAACGGTCAGGAGGCCGGGGTGCGCTTCGGCAATCTTGATCACATGAGCTACGTCGGCGGCAACGACACCAACTTTCCGGCCATCTTCAACTGGCCCGTGGTCGAGGGCAGTTACTTCACCGAGGCTGATGAACAGAACGCAGCCGCCGTGGCGGTGATCGGTCACAAGGTGCGGCAGAAACTGCTGAAGAACGTCGCCAACCCGATCGGCCAGTACATCCTGATCGAAAACGTGCCGTTCCAGGTGGTCGGCGTGCTGGCCGAGAAAGGCGCCAGCTCCGGCGACTCCGACAGCGACGACCGCATCGCCATCCCCTACTCGGCGGCCAGCGTACGGTTGTTCGGCACCCATAATCCGGAATACATCGCCATCGCCGCTGCCGATGCGCGCAAGGTCAAGGAGGCGGAACAGGCCATCGAGCAGTTGATGCTGCGCCTGCATAACGGCAAGAAAGATTTCGAGCTGACCAACAACGCGGCGATGATCCAGGCCGAGGCGCGCACACAAAATACCCTGTCGCTGATGCTCGGTTCGATTGCCGCGATTTCGCTGTTGGTCGGCGGGATCGGCGTGATGAACATCATGCTCATGACGGTGCGTGAACGAACCCGGGAGATTGGCATCCGCATGGCCACCGGTGCACGCCAGCGCGACATTCTGCGCCAGTTTCTGACCGAGGCGGTGATGCTCTCGGTGGTGGGCGGACTCGCTGGTATTGCACTCGCGCTGATCGTCGGCGGCGTGCTGATCCTCAGCGAAGTGGCGGTCGCCTTTTCCTTGATAGCGGTGCTTGGTGCCTTTGGCTGCGCCTTGGTCACCGGTGTTGTCTTCGGCTTCATGCCGGCCCGCAAAGCTGCCCGACTCGACCCGGTCACGGCCCTTACCAGTGAATGATCGATTTATGAAGCCGCAACTCAGTCTGTTGACCCTCTGCGTGTTGCTCGGCGCGTGCGGCAGTCCCGCTCAGCGTCCGGACAGTGGTATTGCGCCTCCCGCCGCCTGGCAGTCGCCCCACAGCGAAAGCGCGACCCGCAGCAATGTGCAGTGGTGGTCGCAGTTCGGCAGCCCACAGCTGGATCGCCTGGTCGAGCAGGCCAGGGTCGGCAGTTTCGACCTGTCCGCCGCCATGGCCCGGGTGCGCCAGGCACAGGCGGAAACGGTGGTTGCCGGCGGCTCGCTACTGCCGGAGGTCAAGGCCGGCCTGAACGCCAACCGCCAGAAACTGCTACGCGGCAATGGCTACAGCCAGCTGGATGCCGACAGCAGCAACAAGGCGGTGGACTACTTCGACGCCAACCTCAGCGCCAGCTACGAAATCGATTTCTGGGGCGGCCAACGGGCGTCTCGCGACAGTGCACAGTTCGCTTTGCAGGCCAGCGAGTTCGATCAGGCAACCGTGGAGTTGACCCTGCTCAGCGGCGTCGCCAACGGTTACGCGCAAACCCTGTCACTGCAGGAGCAACAACGCATCGCCGAGCTCAACCTGGCCAACGCACAGAGCGTGCTGAAACTGGTTCAGACGCGCTTTGACTCGGGCTCGGCAACAACGCTGGAGCTGGCGCAACAGAAGAGCCTGGTGGCCGCGCAACAACGGCAATTGCCACTGGTGCAGCAACAGACGCAGGAGGCGCAGATCAGCCTCGCCGCCCTGCTTGGCCGGCCGTTGCAACAACTGTCCCTGGGGCAGGAACGTTTCGATCAACTGACCTGGCCGACGATCACGGCCGGGGTACCCAGCGAGCTGATCAGCCGTCGTCCGGACATTGCCCGCGCCGAAGCGCAACTGGCCGCCGCACAAGCGGACGTCACCGTTGCGCGCGCCGCCATGCTGCCTACCGTGACCCTGAGTGCCGAACTGGGCTCGGGTGCGGATCGCGCGGCGGATATCCTGCGCAGCCCGTTTTACAACCTCACCGCCGGGCTGCTTGCGCCGGTGTTCAACAATGGTCGCCTGGGTGCCGAGCGTGACAAGGCTACGGCCCGTCAGGAGGAGCTGCTGGAAGCGTATCGCGGAGCAATCATCAATGGCTTCGCCGACGTGGAAAAAGCCCTCAACAGCATTCGCGGGCTGGATGAGCAGCGGCAGTGGCAAGGGGAAGAACTGAATCAGGCGCAGACAGCGTTCAACATTGCCCAGAGTCGCTATCAGGCCGGGGCCGAGGATTTGCTGACAGTGCTGGAAACACAGCGAACGCTGTATACGGCGCAGGATTTGAATGTGCAACTGCGGCTGGCGCGGATGCAGGCGAGTATTGCGCTGTACAAGGCGTTGGGTGGGGGGTGGCAGGTTTTGTAGTGTGAGGTGCTTGAATGGGCCTCATCGCGAGCAGGCTCACTCCTACACTGATCTCCAGTGAACACGGAATCTGTGTTCAACAATGATCACCTGTGGGAGCAAAGCTTGCTCGCGATGAACGATAACGCAGTCTCAAGCCTGGCTTTATTTGGCCTTCAAATGCCGTGCATACCAAGGTCGTTGCGGTACTTTGCGCAACAGGTCCGCCAGCTTCTTCTCGTCCTCGCCGAAGGTAATGCGCAACGCCAGCTTCATGGTTTCCGGGTCCATTTCCACCGACTTGCCCGGCTGCAAACCCGGCGTGGTGCTGCAGCCGTGGGTGCCTGGCCCCAGCCAGGGATCATCAATTTCAACCCAACGCCCCGGCGCGAACCACGCCACGCCGTTGACCTCCAACCGATTCACCTCGCCCGGATGAAACCGCTCATGAGCCCGGAACCAGTCTTCCAGGCGATCATCGATCCAGCCGTGAAAATGCCAGAACACCGGGTTCACGTGGGACGAAAACGGGTCGCCGAGAAAGTCGTTTTCCGCAGCGAACCAGCGCGCGGAAAAGTCCGACGGATCCCGCGCAAACGGCACCGGCTGGCCATTGGACGGGTCCCGCGGCACCGAGGCCCAGCGCATGTGCAGCCAATCGTGCAGGCCTAATTCGACCTCCGAGCCGAACTGGCCCAGGGTCAGCTTCGACAGATAACGCGGATCGCGATAGCGCGACTCCCACACCTGAAAATTGCTGTGGTAGGTCTCGGCGGTTTTGATGTCAGCGACCCACTGCGAGTACTCGGCGTCGTCGTCCGCCAACCAGGTCGGTGGCAACGCTGTGCCGTCGTGATTATCGAAATACGCCGCGAAGCCCACACGATCGCGGACCAGTTCCGGTTGCGGCAACGGGAAGTGCGGCCACGAGGGTAGATCCTGCATCGAACGCGCCGTACCGAGCATGTGCCGGTGCATGAAGAAAAAGTCCACGCCGGACCCATTGCGATCCTTGCGCGCGCCACGGGCATCGCGCTCCTTATCGCGCGGGCCGGGCTGCCAGCCAATGCCGCGCAAAGCATTGCGCTTGTCTTCGGGCAGCGTGTGCCACTTGTCCCGGGAGGCGTGCCAGAGCTGGTGAAACAGGCGGTGTTCCGGGGAAATCAGCCAGGCCAACAGCGGCGCATTAAGGCCCGTGCGCTCCCGGGCTTCGGGAAAGGTGCGTTTGACGGCGATGAACCGATTGTCCTGGGCGGTCAGCATCAGCGGCCGATCCAGGTTGAGCACCCGACCACTGAGCGTGCCGCTGCCGGCATTGCCAAACCCGGCCCACACCTCGTCCAGGGACATGCTGAACTCGTAATCCGGCGTGTCGTGAAGCGCATTGGCGCTAATCAGTCGCCAGCTCAGTTCGGCAGGTTTGGCATCTGCCAGATCGCCCAATACCCGGTAGCGCGGCGCCTCGCTGGCCCGCAACCGCTCGGCGGTGTCGAGAAACCCGATCAAACCACGGCCCTTGTGACCGACGTCGAGGAACACTTCCAGACCGTCCCGAGGCAAGCCTTCGAGACCGCCGTCCTGCCCCTCGAAACGAATCTGCCAGACGCCACGCAAGGTGTTCGCCAGATGCTGGCCGGCGACATCCGCCACGTCGAACGAGGCTTCCCCGGGGGTGATCGTCGGATCCGGTTTGCTCCATTCGCGATGCCCATAAAAAGCCGCAGGCACGGCGGCACCGGTCAGCGCCAGGCCTGCCATGAACCATCGTCGAGAAATCGTCATTGCCCTACCTGTGTCAGCCATGAAGCAGGCTTTATCCAAGCTAGAACGTTTGCTGCTGCCGTAAATTTAAGAGCATCGCGAGCAAGCTTTGCTCGCGATGAGGCTCGCAAATTCAACTAAATTTCCAACCTGCAAACTCGTTCTTCCCAGATAGCAAAGGCCCCTGCGCCCGCATCGGGGTGGCGAACCTGACTGAGATGGCAATGACAAAACCACGTTCGAAAAAGGCTCTTTACCTCGGCCTGCCGCTGGCGCTGGCCATCACCGCCGGAGCCGGCTATGCGGCCTGGGATTACTGGTTCAAGGACAATCCTGGTTACCCGGTGAAGGTGATGAAGCAAGCCGATGAGCTGCAAGAGCGCATCCTTTCCTTCGACAGCCACGTCACCGTCCCGCTGGACTTCGGCACCGCCGGCAACGAAGCCGACAAGGACGGCACCGGCCAGTTCGACCTGGTCAAGACCGGGCGCGGTCGTCTGTCCGGCGCAGCCCTGACCATCTTCGGCTGGCCGGAAATCTGGAACGGCGAAAACGCACCCCACCGCCCCACCGCCGGGTTCGTCGACGAGGCGCGGTTCGAGCAGGAAACCCGCTACAAGATCATCAGCACGATGGTGCGCGACTTCCCCAACCAGGTCGCCATCGCCTACACCCCCGACGACTTCCGGCGCCTGCACGGCGAAGGCAAGTTTGCGATTTTCCTCAGCATGCTCAACGCCTACCCGCTGGGCAACGACCTGAACGCCCTGGACACCTGGGCGGCACGGGGCATGCGCATGTTCGGCTTCAGCTACGTGGGCAACAACGCCTGGGCCGACTCCTCCCGCCCGCTGCCGTTTTTCAATGATTCCCGTGACGCCCTTGGCGGCTTGTCGGAGATCGGCCAGCAGGCCGTGCATCGTCTCAATGACCTCGGGGTGATCATCGATGTCTCGCAAATGTCGACCAAGGCACTGGAACAAGTCGCGCAGCTGAGTCGCACGCCGATGGTGGCCTCGCATTCGGCGCCGCGGGCGCTGGTGGACATCCCGCGCAACCTCAGCGACCCGGAAATGCAACTGATCAAGAACAGTGGCGGCGTGGTGCAGATCGTCGGTTTCCCGACCTACATCCGCCCGCTCAGCCAGGCCACTCAGGACAAGCTCAACGCCCTGCGTGCGCGCTTCGATCTGCAGCCCTTGCAAGGCCTGGAAATGGCCTTGATGCCGGGCGATCCGATCATCACCGTCTGGTCCGAGCAGCGCTTCGGCGAGTACGCCAGCCAGCTCTACGCGATTGTCGATGAAGAGCCCAAAGCCACACTCAAGGACTATGGCGACGCGATTGACTATGCGGTGAAGAAAATCGGTATCGACCATGTCGGCATCAGTTCCGACTTCAACGACGGCGGCGGTCTCGATGGCTGGAAAGACGTCAGCGAAGCCCGCAACGTGACGGCCGAGCTGATCAGCCGCGGCTACAGCGACGCCGGCATCGCCAAGCTCTGGGGCGGTAATTTCCTGCGGGTCTGGGACCAGGTTCAGCAGTCGTCGAAACCTGTGGCGAACCACTGATTTTTCTCTTTTGCAAAAGCGAACCGACCTCATGACCAACCGTCGTTCATTCCTCAAGCAGGCCGGCCTCCTTGCCGCGGGCCTGCCCTTGGGTGCCGCTGTGAACCTGCCGGCATTGGCCGCCAATCCAGCGCCGTTGCCGAAGGACAAATGGACGCAGTTGCGTCAGCTGTTCAACCAGGATCCGGACTACCTGCACTTCGCCAACTTCCTGGTGACGTCGCACCCGAGACCCGTGCGCGAAGCCATCGACAGGCACCGCGCCAACCTCGACCGCAACCCCGGCCGAGCCATGGACTGGGACCTGGGGGAAACCGAGAAACGCGAACAGGAAGTTCGCGCGTGGGCTGCTCGTTACCTCAAGGCCACCCCTGAACAGATCGCCCTCACCGGCAGCACCACCGAGGGTTTGTCGCTGATCTACGGCGGCATCCATGTGCGCCCGGACCAGGAAATCCTCACCACCGAACACGAGCACTACGCGACCAATTACACGCTGGATTACCGCCAACAGAAGGACGGGGTGAAGATCCGCAAGCTCAAGCTGTTCGAAAGCAGTCGCGACATTTCCGAGGACGAAGTGCTGGCGTCGATCGCCCAGGGCATTCGCCCGAATACTCGTGTGCTGGGCATGACCTGGGTGCAATCGGGCAGCGGCGTGAAACTGCCCATCGGCGAAATCGGCAAGCTGGTGGAAGAGCTGAACCGCAACCGCGACGAAAAAGACCGCATTCTGTACGTGGTCGACGGCGTGCATGGCTTCGGTGTCGAGAACCTCGATTTTCCTGACATGCATTGCGACTTTTTCATCGCCGGCACGCATAAATGGATGTTCGGTCCACGGGGCACCGGGATCATTTGCGCCCGCTCCGCCGAGCTCAAGGACGTGACGCCAACCATCCCGACCTTCTCCGAGGCAACGTCCTTCTCGACCATCATGACCCCCGGCGGCTATCACAGCTTCGAGCATCGCTGGGCGCTGGATGAGGCGTTCAAGCTGCACCTGCAAATGGGCAAGGCCGAGGTGCAGACACGCATTCATGCGCTGAACACCTATGCGAAAAATCGCCTGCTGGAACAGTCGCAGATCGAACTGGTGACGCCGCAAAGCCCGGCGCTGTCGGCTGGCTTCACCTTCTTCCGGATCAAGGACCGCGACTGCGAAAAAGTCGCCGCGCAGTTGATGGCAAACCGCGTTGTCTGCGATTCCGTGGAACGCGATGTTGGTCCGGTGATTCGCATTGCCCCGGGTTTGCTCAATACCGAACACGAGATCGACCGATTTATGGCCCTGCTGAGCAAGACAACCTGACGATGCACACCTGCGCACAGGATCAAAGGCATACAGGTTCATGTGGCGAGGGAGTTCACGCCCGCTGGGCTGCGCAGCAGGCCTCTGCTTTTGAGGTAAAGAGCGGGGTTGCTTCGCAACCCAACGGGGATGAATCCCCTCGCCACAATGATTTGTTGCTCATACCTCCGTTTTTCTTTACTCGAGATGACTCATGAATCGAGATCTGCCGACACTGCCACTCAAGGCGCTTGCCCTCACTGCACTCATGGCCGCTCTTGCACCTGCCACCGCCGTGGCCGCCACGCCGCCACAGCCGGGCAAGGTGTTCAAGGACTGTCGGGACTGCCCGGAAATGGTGGTGCTGCCCGCTGGCACGTTCACCATGGGCACGCCGGACGATGAAGTCGGTCGCGAGCCCGATGAAAGTCCGATGCATGCGGTAACCTTCGCCAAGCCCTTCGCCATGAGCCGCTTCCAGGTCACCGCCGGCGAATGGGACAGCTACATGCGCGACAGTGGCGTGACCATCGCCAATGGCGACACAAGGCCTGGTCGTGAGTGCGTCGCCAGCAAACCGCGTTACCCCCAGGGCCCGCGCCAGCCTGCGGTGTGCATGAATTTTGACGACGTGAAAAACTACGTCGCCTGGTTGTCGAAAAAGACCGGGCAGACGTACCGCATGGTCAGCGAAGCCCAGCGCGAATACGCCGCGCGTGGCGGTACCAAGGGACCGTTTCCCTTCCCCTTCGACGAGGGCAAGGAATACAGCATCGCCAAACACGCCAACACCTACGGCCCGGCGGACGGCTATAGCTACAGCTCGCCGGTGGGCAGTTATGCACCGAACGCGTTCGGCATGTACGACATGCATGGCAACGTCTATGAATGGGTCGAAGACTGCGAGCATCCGAACTACGTCGGCGCCCCCACCGACGGCAGCGCATGGGTCGAAGCCAAGTGCGAAGCGGTGCGAATTCGCGGCAACGACTGGGGTGAGGCTCCGGTGTTTTCCCGTTCAGGCAATCGCAACAGCCAGTACCCGCAAGAACGTGGGGACTGGATTGGACTCCGGATTGTGCGCGAGCTCTGAGTCACGCAGCGCCCTCTCCGCCCCGCACCAATCGAAACGCCGCACCGCCGCACCCTGTAGGAGCAGCCGCAGGCTGCGATCTTTTGATCTTGATTCTAAAAAACAAGATCAAAAGATCGCAGCCTTCGGCAGCTCCTACAGGGGTCGTGTCAATCTGTACTGCCGCCAGTCGGCGCCCCTCTAAATTAAGCCTGCGACCAGACGTTCTACTGGGTATCTGCCTTTACACCCAAGGAACTGTCTTCCATGACCCAGCCTCCCCGTGGCGCCATCGGCGAGTTGTTCGCCTTGCTGAAACCGTTTCGACTCATCGTCGCTACGTCCATTTTCCTGGGCATGGTCGGCGGTCTGAGCGTCACGGTCTTGCTGGCGACCATCAACAACGCCCTGCATTCGGACACCGGCCTGACCCAAGGCCTTGTCGCGTTGTTCGCGGGGCTGTGCCTGTTGGCGTTGGCCAGCTCGATCTGCTCGGACATCGGCACCAATTACGTCGGCCAGCACATCATCGCCAAGCTGCGTAAACAGTTGGGTGAAAAGGTTCTGTCGGCGCCCATTGAACAGATCGAGCGCTATCGCAGCCACCGCCTGATTCCGGTGCTGACTCACGACGTCGACACCATCAGCGACTTCGCATTTGCCTTCGCGCCACTGGCGATTTCCGTCACGGTGACCTTGGGTTGCATGGGTTATCTGGCGATGCTGTCGTGGCCGATGTTCCTGATCATGGTCGCTGCGATCCTGATCGGCACGGCCATCCAGGCCTACGCTCAAAGCAAGGGTGTGCAAGGTTTCATGGCCGCCCGCGATGCCGAAGATGAGCTGCAAAAGCACTACAACGCGATTGCCGAAGGTGCCAAGGAACTGCGTATTCATCGCCCACGCCGCCAACGCATGTTCGTCTCGGGGATCAAGTCCACGGCCGAATTCATCTGCAACACCCAGGTGCGCTCGATCAACACCTTTGTCATCGCCAAAACCTTTGGTTCCATGCTGTTCTTCGTGGTGATCGGCCTGGCGCTGGCACTGCAAACCTACTGGCCGAGCGCTGATAAAACCGTGATGAGCGGCTTTGTGCTGGTGCTGCTGTACATGAAAGGGCCGCTGGAACATTTGATCAGCACCCTGCCGATTGTCAGCCGCGCGCAAATCGCCTTCCGCCGGATCGCCGAACTGTCGGAGCAATTTTCCACCCCCGAACCGCATCTGCTCCTGAGCGATCAGGGCCAGGTCAAACAAGCGGTGCACGAACTGAAACTCGCCGATGTGCGTTTCGCCTTTCCTGCCGCCGAAGGTGCCGCGCCCTTCCAGCTGGGACCGGTGAACCTGACGATCAAGCAAGGCGACATCACCTTTATCGTCGGCGAAAACGGCTGCGGCAAGACCACGCTGATCAAGCTGCTGCTGGGGCTGTACACGCCGCAGCAGGGGGAAATCTGCGTCAATGGCGAGGCGATCGACGCACAGAACCGCGATGACTACCGCCAGTTGTTCACCACGATCTTTGCTGACTACTACCTGTTCGATGATGTGGTTCAGGGCGACCAACACATTCCCGAGGATGCCAACAAGTACCTGCAACGGCTGGAGATTTCGCACAAGGTCAGCGTCAAGGACGGCAGCTTCACCACCACCGACCTGTCCACCGGCCAGCGCAAACGCCTGGCCTTGGTGAATGCCTGGCTCGAGGAACGTCCGGTGCTGGTGTTTGACGAATGGGCGGCGGATCAGGACCCGACCTTCCGGCGAATCTTCTACACCGAGCTGCTGCCGGACCTGAAGCGCCTGGGCAAGACCATCATCGTGATCTCCCACGATGACCGGTATTTCGATGTAGCGGATCAGTTGGTGCGGATGGAAAGCGGGCGGGTTGTCACCGAGTTGGCCCCTGCCTGACTGGTGAAGAATGTAAACGCTTTTGTGGCGAGGGAGCTTGCTCCCGCTGGGCTGCGCAGCGGCCCCACTCTTTGCCTAAAAAGCAGGGGCCTGCTGCGCAGTCCAGCGGGAGCAAGCTCCCTCGCCACAGTAACCGAGTCAGCCTGCCGGTAATGCGAATACTACTGCCTTCACCCTCATGAATTTATTTTTAAAGTTTCTTTCCGGTTTTGTGTCTGCGCCCCGTCTTAATAATCATTCTTATTAACAAAAACGCTGCACAACACTTTTTCAGGAGCTCAGGTACGTAATGCGACCTCTCACACGCCGCACACCTCTCGCGCTGGCCGTAAAGCGCCCGACTTTGCATCGCACCCTGTTCACCAGCGTATTGCTGAGCGCCACCTTGCTGGGGAGCTCGATGGCCAATGCTGCACCTGTAAAAGTGAGTATTGCGGTACAGCCACTGTCCAGCGCACTCACCGAACTGGGCATGCAGACCAATCTGCAGATTCTGTACAGCCCGGACCAGGTCGCAGGGATCAAATCCCGCGCTGTGTCCGGTTCGCTGGAGCCGTCGCAAGCCCTGTCGGAACTGCTCAAGGGCACCGGCATCTCGTTCCAGATCAACGGCAACACCGTAACCCTGGTGTCCGGCGGCGGCTCGAGCCTGCAACTGGGCGCAACCACCATTTCCGGCCAGGCCCTGGGCCTGACCACTGAAGACACCGGTTCCTACACCACCGGTGCGACGACTACGGCGACCAAGCTGCCGTTGACCCTGCGTGAAACGCCGCAATCGGTGACCGTGGTGACGCGTCAGCAGATGGACGATCGCGGTGCCCAGAGCATCGCTGACGTACTGCGCAACACACCCGGCATTTCGGTTCAGCAATATGACAGCGACCGTACCGAGTACTCGGCCCGTGGTTTTGCCATCACCAACTTCCAGTACGACGGCGTCAACACCATCTACGACGGCGTGTACGACGAAGGTGCAACGCATGTCGACATGGCGACTTACGACCGCGTCGAAGTCATCAAAGGCGCCACTGGCCTGATGACCGGTTCGGGCGACCCTTCGGCAACGGTCAACCTGGTGCGCAAAAAACCGACCAAGGAATTCAAGGCATCAATTACCGGCACCGCGGGCTCGTGGGATAACTACCGTACCGAAGGCGACATCTCCGGTCCGCTGAACGATACCGGCACCGTGCGTGGTCGCTTCGTCGGCGCCTATCAGGACAAAGATTCCTACATCGATCACTACAGCCAGAAGAAGGACGTGTACTACGGTATCCTCGAAGCCGATCTCACGGACGACACCCTGCTGACCTTCGGCATCGACAATCAAAGCGTGACCCCACGCGGTTCGTCCTGGACCGGGAACCCGGTGTACTTCTCCGATGGCGGTCGCACCGACTTCTCTCGCAGCTTCAATCCGGGCGCCGACTGGAGCCGTCGTGACTTCGACACCACCACCTACTTCGCGTCCCTCGAACAGGCGCTGGCCAACGACTGGAAACTCAAGCTCAGCCTCAACCAGAAAACCACCGATCACGATACCCAACTGGCCTCGGCCAGCGGCGGCAACCCTGATCGCGCCACCGGCGAAGGCATGTTTCTCTACTGGGGTCGCTGGGAAGGCCATCGCGTTCAGGACACGGCAGACGTGAACGTGTCCGGACCGTTTTCCCTCGGCGGTCGCGAGCACGAACTGGTCGCCGGGTTCATGGCATCGCACTCACGTCAGACCGGCGCGACGTACGACACCAGCGCATTCTCGCCGGTCCCGGGCAGCATCTATGACTGGAACGGTACCCTGCCCAAGCAAGAGTTTCCGAAAAACGGCAAATACGAACGGACCCAGAGCCAGAACGGCATCTACCTCGCCACTCGCCTGCGTCCGACCGACGACCTGTCGTTCATCCTCGGCAGCCGTCTGAGCACCTTCAAGTACAACGAAGATTATTCCTATAACCCGGGTGCGGGTCTGGACGACACCCACGCCAGCTACAAGGAACACGGCGTCGTCACGCCCTATGCCGGTGTGGTCTATGACCTGAACGACACGTACTCGGTGTATGGCAGCTACACCAGCATTTACCAGCCGCAGATCTACAAGGACGTCAACGGTTCGACCCTGGCGCCGGTGGAAGGCAATGCTTATGAAACCGGTCTGAAAGCGGCCTACTTCGAAGGCAAGCTGAACGCCAGCCTGGCGTTCTTCCGTATCGAGCAGGACAACGTCGCTGAATCGATCGGCACCAACCCGGTCACCAACGAAGGCATCTACAAGGCCATCGACGGCGCCACCACCAACGGTGTCGAACTGGAACTGGCTGGCGAAGTGGCCCCAGACTGGAACGTGTCTGCCGGCTACACCTATGCACGTACTCGTGACCAGGACGAGCAGCGCATCTTCGGCTACCCGCTGTCCACGTCCAAGCCTGAACACGTTGTTCGCACGTTCACTACCTATCGCCTGCCTGGCGCGCTGAACCAGGTGACCATCGGTGGCGGCGTGAGCTGGCAGAGTGCGTTCTACGGCAAGATCTGGAGCACTCCCGCTAACGACTACACGCAGATCAAGCAAGGCGGCTACACCCTCGTGGACCTGATGACCCGCTACGCGTACGACGATCACCTGAGCTTCACCGTCAATGCCAACAACGTCTTCGACAAGAAGTACCTGACTGGCCTGGGTAACTTCGACACCACCTTCTACGGCGAACCGCGCAACCTGCAGCTGACCGCGAAGTATGATTTCTGAACGATAAGCTGAAATGAGAAATGCCCGCTTCGTGAGAGGCGGGCATTTTTTTGGGTGATGGTTTTGTGCTGAATGTGATGCCGTCTTCGCGAGCAAGCCCGCTCCCACAGTGAGCGGTGGTGTGGCTGGATCTTGTGATCAGCACCAAACCCTGTAGGAGTGAGCCTGCTCGCGATAGCGGACCAACAGTCACTCAATGGTGCCTGTCATGTCGCTATCGCGAGCAGGCTCACTCCTGCATTTGATCTTCAGTGAACACACAGGTCGTGCAGATCCGGGATCACATGTGGGCCGGCGGTTTGGTTTTTCGTCTCACAAACGTGCACGCACCCACTGCGCCACTTGCTCGTGAATGGCTTCCACTTCGCTCAACAACCCGCCCATGCGCATGAAGTCGTGGGTCATGCCTGGCTGTTCCAGCAGCGTCACTTCGTTCCCCGTTTCTCGCAGTCGCTCAGCGTAGGCCAGCCCTTCGTCGTGCAAGGGGTCATGTCCGGCGAGGTAGACCAGGGCGGGAGCGAGGCCTGACAGGTCCTGCGCCAGCAATGGCGAACAGCGCCAGTCGGCGAGGTCTGCGGGTGTGCGGCTGTAGTGGGCGTAGAACCAGTCCAGGGTCGGGGTTTCGAGCAGGTAGCCTTCGGAGAAATCCCGATGGGACGCGCGTTGGGTGGTGGCATCGGTGACCGGGTACACCAGCACCTGGGCCCTGGGTTTCAGCGTGAGTTCGGTCGGTTCACGCACGGCCATGATCGACAGGACCGTGGCCAACGTGGCACCGACGCTGTCGCCGGCCAACGCCACGCGTGTGGCATCGAGGCCGTGTCGCGCACCTTCGCGCACCAGCCAGTTGCCGGCATCGCAAGCGTCCTGCACCGGGGTCGGGAAACGCCATTGCGGGGCCAGACGATAATCCACCGTCAACAGGGCGAACCCGCCTTGCGCGGTCAGGCGTCGGCACAGCGCATCGTGAGAGTCGAGGCTGCCGACCACGTAGCCACCGCCGTGAAAATACAGCACCACGGGTTGCAAGCCGTCGCCTCCCTGGCCATCACGATACAACCGCGCCGGCAGGCTGAAGCCGTCTCGCGCGGTGATCGTGAGTGACTGGCAGGACACCGATTCCAGCGGTGTATCGAGGAAGCCCGAGGAGGCTTCGAAATCGATCCGTGCCTGCTCCGGGGTGAGTTCGTGCATGGCGCGGCTCTTGCCGGTCATGCGGCCGAACTCGGCGAGTTCGAGGAATGCTTCGAGTTCTGGCAGTACGGCCATGGAGTGAATCCTATGCAGAGAGGTCAAAAATCGGGTAGTACAAAAATCTTCAATTCAGCAACGTCCCCCTGTGGCGAGGGAGCTTGCTCCCGCTGGATCGCGAAGCGGTCCCCTGCCTTCTGGAACAGGGGACTGCTTCGCAGCCCAGCGGGAGCAAGCTCCCTCGCCACAGGTTATTTATTGTTTTTCATGCCGTGGCCAAACGCTGTTCGAGCAAATCCTCCAGCTCATCAAGCAGTTCATCACTGCGCAGCAGTTCGTAGTGCCCGCCGGCCAACAGACGATCAACGCCATGGCTGCCGACCTGAGCTTCGAACACCCGACGTTCATCGTCACGCTCAGCCACCCACCAGCGATGCGCCGCGGCGTTGATCGCCGGCAGTTGCCGGTGCGCGAGTGCCAGCTGCTTGAGCCGTGAGCCAGTGACGAAGATCTGTGTAAGCTCCCCCGCCCCCAGCGCAGCTTGCTCGTTGGAACCGTGCAAGGCGGCTTCGATCACGGCAGTGGCGCCCTCTCGCTCGTTCAAATCAGCCGCCTTAAACACGATCAATGCCTGAGCCTCTTCAGCCGGCAGCCCCAGCACGAACCTGAGGAAATCCCCCAGGTCCTCGCGCCAGTCACCCGCTTCGGCGGTACCGGCGATGTAGCTGTCGACCAGTCCGGCAAAGGTCACCTGCTCACCTTGAGATTCCAGCTCCCGGGCGACCAATTGCGTCAGCGCGCCCCCCAGCGACCAGCCCAGCAAGTAGTACGGCCCCTTGGCCTGCTGAGCACGAATACGTTGCGCATAGGCCTGAGCCATGGCCTGCAAGGAATCGTCCTGCCAGTTCGGATCGAGCAACATGCGGCATTGCAGGCCATACACCGTGCGCCGTCCTTCCAGGCGCCGCGCCAGCGGTTCGTAATCGAACACCGTGCCGAAACCGGCATGCAGGCAGAACAGCGCGGGCACGTTGGGGATCCGCGCGTTCAACGCCAGCAACGGGTCCGGCGCCGACGTCACGGGCTCGGCTGCCTGGTAACCACTGAGTTCAGCGATGCAGGGTTTCTGCATCAAATCCCGCAGTTTCAATTCGAAGCCCAATTGCGGCTGACTGCGCACCCGTGAGATGACTTTGAGCACCTGCAACGAATCGCCGCCCAATTCGAAGAAGTTGTCGTCGATGCCCACCTGCGGCACGCCGAGCACGTCTTGCCAGATCGCGGTCAACGCCGTTTCCAATGGGTTACGCGGCGCGCGATAGCCGCCGAGCGCCCATTCAGGCACCGGCAATGCACGACGATCGAGTTTGCCGTTGGCCGAAAGCGCGAAGCGCTCCAGCACCAGGATGCGCGCCGGCACCATGTAGTCCGGCAGTTGCGCTTGCAGTTCGGCTTTCAGGCGTCTATCCAGCCCGACCGCCCCGCCCCCCACCACGTAACCCACCAACTGCTTGCCGGTCGGCGTGTCGTGCACCACCACGGCGGCATCCTGCACCCCGGCGCACTCACGCAGACGCGCTTCTATTTCCCCCAGTTCGATGCGGAAACCACGGATCTTCACCTGCTGGTCAAGACGTCCCAGATAATCGATCAGCCCGCACTCGCGCTGGCGCACCAGGTCGCCAGTGCGATACATGCGGCCACCGGCCTCGAACGGGTCGGGGATGAACCGCTCGGCGCTCATGCCCGGGCGCAGGTGATAACCCCGCGCCAGGCATTCACCGCCCAAGTACAGCTCGCCGCTGACACCGACCGGCAACGGGTTGAGGTCAGCATCCAGCACGTACAGGCCACGCCCGGCCACACCACGCCCGATCGGCGCATAGGCGGCGTCGCAGGTTTCGCTGGCCTCGGCACGCCACAGCAATGGCGTGACCACGGTTTCGGTCGGGCCATAGCCGTTGACCAGACGTTGCGGACGCAAGGCGCGTTTGACCTGCTCGAAACTCGCTTGCGGCACCGCGTCCCCACCAAAGCAATACACCTCGACCGCCGGTGGATTGCCGAGACGTTCGGCGACTTCGGCCATCTGTTGCAGGTACGCCGGCGGGAAGCAGGCCACGGTGACGCCATGACGGTGCAGCACCTCCAGGGTCTGCTCCGGGGTCCACAAACTGTCGTCGCGGATCACCAGACTGCCACCGGCCAACAGCACACTCAGCCACCGCTCCTGCGCACCGTCGAACGCGAACGACATGAAGTGCAGTTCACGACTGCGCGGGGCCAGTTCATAGAGGTCGATGATGCCGCGGCAATGCCGGGCGATCGGACCGCGCGCCACGGCCACGCCCTTGGGTTGGCCAGTGGAACCAGAGGTGTAGATCAGGTACGCCAGGTGCCCCGCCAGCGGCGTCGACGATGGGCACTGGACGTTGCCGGCAATGCTCAACTGATCAAGCAACAGCCGTGGCGGGCTGTCCGCCAGCGGCAAGCGTTCACTCAGGTCGCTGTCGCACAGCAACAGGCTCGCCGCCGAATCCTTGAGCATGTAAGCCAGGCGCTCGGCCGGGTACGCCAGGTCCAACGGCAAGTAGGCGGCCCCGGCCTTCAGCACCGCCAGGAACGCAATGAGGGTGCGCTCGGAACGCGGCAGCGCCACCGCCACCAGCTGTTCCGGACCGATACCGAGATCGATCAGGTGCTGCGCCAGCCCATTGGCCTGAGCGTCAAGGTCGGCATAACTGACTTCACGATCCTCACAGAACAGGGCGATTTTCTGCGGTTGCTTGTGAACATGCTGATTGAACCCGTGCAGCAGGTCAGCGTGGTTGTCCGACGCCTGTGGCTGGCTGATTAACGCGTGGGGCAAACCGATGTTGCCGAGCAAACAGGTCGCATCTTCAGGCAACGCCCGCAACAATCCCTCAAGCTGCGCACGAATGCGCTGCACTTCCACGTCACTGAAGCGATCGCGCAGGTACAGGTATTCGACTTCCAGGCCTTCCTCGTTGGCGCTGACCATCAAGTCCATCGGGAAGTTGGTGACCCCGCCACTGCCGACTTCGGCAAAGCGCAACTCACCTTCCTCGCCCCCTTTCAACGCACGGTCCACCGGATGGTTTTCAAACACGATGATACTGTCGAACAGACCTTGCCCACCCTGCCCGGCCCAGCGCTGGATGTCCGACAACGGCGTGTGCTCGTAGTCGCGCACCATCAGGTTGTAGTCCTGCAAGGCGCGCAACCACTCGCCCAGCGGCTGTTGCGGGTCGAGGGTCTGGATCACCGGCAAGGTGTTGATGAACAGACCGAGCATGTCCTGGGCACCGGCGAGACCGGTCGGACGCCCCGCCACCGTGGCGCCGAACGCCACGCTGCGCTGGCCACTGTGGCGTTGCAACAGCAACAGCCAGGCGCCTTGCACCAGGGTGTTCAACGTCACGCGCTGACGCTTGGCGAAGGTGTGCAGCTTACGCGTCGCGTCGGCGTCGAGGTTGCTGTACATCACGCCATGCCCGGACCCTGCGGCGCCCGACGCCTTGGCCAGAATAGTCGGCGCTTCAAGCAGCGCCAGACGCTCGCGCCAGAAGCCTTCCGCCTGCGCACCGTCCTGGCGTTGCAGCCAGGCGATGTAGTCGGCGTAACGACCGGTCAGGGCCGGAAGGCTGTCGTGGTGGTACAGGCGCAACATGTCGCCCAGCAGCCGCGAAGCACTCCAGCCGTCCAGCAGCAAGTGGTGGTAGATCCAGATCATCTGGTGCCGGTCGTCACCCAGGCGCACCAGAATAAATCGCATCAACGGCGGGCAGCTCAGGTCGAAGCCTTTGGCTTGTTCCGCAGCCGCCAATTCGCTCAACGCCTGTTCGGTGTCGTTACGGTCGCGCCAGTCGAGTTCTTCGATCGGCAACTCGACATCGGCGAACACCGCTTGCAGTGGATCCGCCAGGCCATCGCGCCAGCGGAACGCCGCGCGCAGCACTTCATGACGCTCGACCAAGGCCTGCCACGCCGCGCGGAATCGCGGCACCTGCAAGCCGTCCACGGCCACGCTCAACTGGTTGACGTACGGATTCAGTTCCGGCGAATCAAGGCAGTGGAACAGCATGCCCTGCTGCATCGGCGACAGCGGATACAGGTCTTGCAAGCCTTCGCGAGCGGCGAAATCGATGTGCGGCACCAGTGAGAACGCTTCGACTTTCGCCGCTTCAATCAGTGCTGCTTCACGGCGGGTCGCTACCGCAGCGAGCGCACGAATGGTCTGCTGTTCGAACAGTTGCTTGGGACTGAACACCAGACCGCGCTGCCCCGCACGACTCACGGCTTGCAGCGAGATGATCGAGTCGCCGCCAAGTTCGAAGAAGCTCTCGGTGACGCCCACTGAATCCAGTCCCAGCAGCTCTTGCCAGATCGTCACCAGCATCGCCTCGGCCGGTGACGCCGCAGCCACGTGTTCGAGGTTCTGGCGCGACGTTTCAGGCGCGGGCAGGCCTTGGCGATCGAGTTTGCCGTTGGGTGTCAGCGGCAAGGCAGCCAGGCACATCAAATGCGCGGGCAGCATGTGCGCCGGCAAGCGACTGCGCAGGTGCACGGTCAGCGCTTCACGCAAATCCTGCTCGTCGGCCAGCGGGTCACGCGGCACCACATAACCGACCAGCTGGCGACTCACGGGGCCGTCGCGGTCGATCACGAACGCTTCGCGCACGCCTTCGTGTTCCAGCAGGCAGGCTTCGATTTCGCCAAGCTCGATGCGGAACCCGCGAATTTTCACTTGCTGGTCGATGCGCCCAAGGTACTCGACGACGCCATCGGCACGGAACCGCGCGAGGTCACCACTGCGGTACAACCGCGCGCCAGGCACGAACGGGTCCGGCACAAAACGTTCAGCGGTCAGGTCCGGACGTTGATGGTAACCACGCGCCACGCCCTCCCCGCCCAGGTACAACTCGCCCGCGACGCCCACCGGCAACGGCTGCAAACCACCGTCCAGAATGTAGGCGCTGCGGTTGCCGACCGGACGACCGATCGGCATGAAGGCCGAGTCGAATTCAGTGTCGGGATACGCTAGCCAGATCAGCGGCGTAATCACCGTTTCGGTCGGGCCGTAGCCGTTGATCAGGCGCTTGGGTTGCAGAACTTGCTGCACCTCATCGAACGCGTGCTTGGCCATGCCTTCACCGCACGGCGTGTAGGAACGGATCGGCAGATCGCGCCCCGCTACGCCCATGAAATCGGCGATCTGCGACAGGTAGGTCGGGGTGAAACAGGCGATGGTGATGCCGTGTTTTTCGATTTCGGAGCAGGTGCGCTCCACGCTCCACAACTCGTCATCGCGGGGCATCACTGCCGAGCCGAACACCAGCGGCGTCAACCAGCGCTCGTGGGCGCCGTCGAAGCTGATCGAGGCGAATTGCAGCTCGCGATCATCCGGGGTCATGCCGTACAGCTCGCCAATCGACAGGCAATGCATGGCCAGCGGACCGTGCGCCACGCTGACGCCTTTCGGCCGGCCGGTGGAGCCCGAGGTGTAGATCAGATAGGCAAGGTTTTCGCCGCAAGTGAGGTTGACCGGGTTGGCGTCCGCCATCAGGTCCAGCGGCTCGCGATCGATTTCCAGCACCGACAGATTTTCTGGCAACGGCAGTTTTTCCCGCAGCCACGATTGGCTGATCAGCAGCGAAATCCCACTGTCTTCCATCAGATAGCGCAGGCGTTCGGCGGGGTATGCCGGGTCAAGCGGCACGTAGGCACCGCCGGCCTTGAGGATCGCCAGCAGGCCGATGATCATCTCCGGCGAGCGTTGCATCGCCAGGCCGACCCGCACTTCCGGGCCAATGCCCAGAGCGCGCAGGCGATGGGCCAGTTGATTGGCGCGACGGTTGAGTTGGTCGAAGCTCAATTCCAGATCATTGAAGATCAGTGCCGTGGCGTCGGGGCGAGCGACAGCCTGGGCTTCGATCAACTGATGCACGCAGAGCGGATCTTCCGCGACGGTGAACGCCGGGTTCCACTCGAGCAACTGCTGCTTCCGCTCAGGCGCGGTCAGCAGGTCCAGTTCGCTCAACGCCACCTGCGGCGCCGCAACCATGGCCGTCAGCAGCGTCGCCAAATGCTCGCTCATGCGCGCAATCGCCTCACTGCTGAAATGGCTGCACTGGTAGCTCCAGTTCAGGCTGAGCTGGCTTTCGGCGGTCGCCGCCAGGGTCAGCGGGAAGTTGGTGCGTTCATGGTTGTGCGGGATCGAGAAGCTCAAACCGGCCGGTGCGCCTTGTTGCAATGCTTCGGCCACCGGGAAGTTTTCGAACACCAGCAGACTGTCGAACAGCGACTCACCGGCACGCCCGGCCCAGCGCTGAATATCGCCCAACGCGGTGAACTCGTGTTCGCGCAGTTCCAGGTTCTGGGCCTGCAAACGGGTCAGCCATTGCGCGACGCTTTCCATCGCGTCCGGGCTGCTGATCACCGGCAAGGTGTTGATGAACAGGCCGAGCTGGGTTTCGGCACCCGGCAAATCGACCGGACGCCCCGCCACCGTGGCACCGAACGCCACGCTGCGCTGGCCGCTGTAGCGTTGCAGCAAGATCGCCCACGCACCTTGAACCAGGGTGTTGAGGGTGACTTTCTGCTGACGGGCAAACTCGCCGAAGCGTTTGCTGGTGGCCACGTCGAAGGTCTGGCGATGGTCGGCGAACTCGACGCTCGACATACGCTTGGGCCCGACCGGCGCCAGGCTCTGCGCCAGCAAAGTCGGGTTGTCGAGGCTCGCCAGTTGCGCGCGCCAGAACAGCTCGTCGGCCTGGGCATCCTGACGTTGCAGCCAACCGATGTAGTCGGCGAATCGCCCTGTGGATGCCTGCACGTCCTGCCCGGCATAACGCTGCAGGACTTCGCTCAACAGCAACGAGTTGCTCCAGCCATCGAGCAACAGGTGATGGTGGGAGTAGATCAGTTGCTGGCGCTCGTCGTCCAGGCGCACCAGGGTCAAGCGCATCAAGGGGGCGCGAGTCGAATCCAGTTGCAGGCGTTCACTGTCGATCAACAGCGCCAGCGCTTCGGCCTGATCGTTGCGGGTGCGCCAGTCGAGGCAGGTCAGCGGCAATTGCAGATGACGATGGACCAGTTGCACCGGTGCTTCGAAACCGTCAGGAAAATGGAAGCTGCTGCGCAAGATCGGATGGGTGTCGAGCACCGCTTGCCACGCGTGCCCCAGCCGTTCGGCATCGAGGCCACGGGCCTCGACACTGAGCTGATTGACGTAGGCGCCGGAGTCGCTTTCGTACAGGCTGTGGAACAACAAACCGGCTTGCATCGGCGACAGCGGGTACAGGTCCTCGATCTGCGCGGGCGGCACTGGCAGTTCATCGAGTTGGGCCTGGGTCAGACGCGCCAACGGGAAGTCCGCCGGGGTCACGCCGCCCGCGCCATCGCTCAGGCAGTGAGCGATCAGCGCCAGTAACTCGCGCTGGTAATCGGCGGCCAGGGCTTCGATTTCACCCAGAGAGAAGCAGTCACGACTGAAGGTCCAGTCGAGCTTGAGTTCACCGCCAAACACCTGGCCGTCCACCGACAGCCAGTTCGGCAGCGGCGCCTGGGATGATTGCGCGGCACCGCTGGATTCCCGGGCCGGGGTGAACAATGCGTCCTCGGCGAAGCTCTGGTCGAACTGACCGAGGTAGTTGAAGGTGACCCGTGCTTGCGGCAGCGCGGCCAGTGCCGTCTGGGACTCGGCATCGCCCATATACCGAAGCAGCCCGAAGCCCATGCCTTTGCCGGGGATTTCACGCAGCTGCTGCTTGATGGCCTTGATCGAACCTGCAAGGTCAGTGGTGGGTGTCAGGCGCACCGGGAACAGGCTGGAGAACCAGCCGACGGTGCGGGTCAGGTCGATGCCGTCGAACAGTTCTTCGCGGCCATGGCCTTCCAGTTGAATCAATGCCGAGCCGTGGCCGGTCCAGCGGCTGAGGGTTCGGGCCAGTGCGGTCAGCAACAGGTCGTTGACCTGGGTGCGGTAGATCGCTGGCGCCTGTTGCAGCAACTGGCGGGTTTGTTCACGGTCCAGGCCAATGCTGACGCCCTGGCGCAGATGCCCGGCCTGGCTGGCCTGAGGGTTGGCGGCCGGCAGCGAGTCGCTTGCATCCGCCAGTTGCCCTTGCCACCAGCCCAGTTCACGGGCAGCAACGTCGGACTGTGCATACGCCTCAAGTTTGTCCGCCCAGGTCTGGAACGCGCTGGTCTTGGGTGGCAAGTCCTGGCCCTGGTAAGCCGCCTGCAAATCTTCCAGCAACACCCGCCACGAAACGCCGTCCACCGCCAAATGGTGAACCACCAACAGCAAGCGTTGCGTGCCATCCGCCTGGGCAATCAAGGCCACACGTAGCAGGGGCCCGTCCTGCAGACTGAGGCTGCGCTGGGCTTCGTCGCACACCGATTCCAGGGAGGCATCATTGGCCACGCTGGCGGTCCAGAGCATATCGATGACATCGGCGCTGTCAGCCCCGACATAGCGCGCCGACCACTTTGTAGGAGTGAGCCTGCTCGCGATGAGGTCATCACAGTCACCCTTAACGTTGCCTGCACTAACGCCATCGCGAGCAGGTCGAATCGTCGCACCGTCACTCCCACAGGGTTCCTGCGGTGTTCCGTCGACCAGGCTGAAGCGCAAACGCAGGGCATCGTGCTGTTTCAGAACCCGTTGCAGCGCCGCTTGCAGGCGGGGTAATTCGAGGGTTTCGCGGGGTGTCAGTAGCACGGCCTGGTTCCAGTGCCCTCGCTGCGGGATCGGTTCGTCGAAGAACCAGCGCTGAATCGGCGTGAGCGTTTGCACCCCGTCCACCTGTCCTTGGTGCACCTGCGGCGCGGCCTGCTCTTTGACCACGGCGGCCAGTGCTTGCAAGGTTTGCTGCTGGAACAGGTCGCGCGGTTGCAGGCTCAGGCCGGCACGACGGGCACGGCTGACCACCTGGATCGAAATGATCGAGTCACCGCCCAGTTCGAAGAAGTTGTCCTGACGCCCGACCTGCTCGACACCAAGGACGTCCTGCCAGATCTGCGCCAGCACCTGCTCGTGTTCGCTGCGCGGCGCTTCGAAGGCGCGCTGACTGACGTGTGCGGTCGGCGCAGGCAGGCGTTTGCGGTCGAGTTTGCCGTTGGGGCTCAGGGGCATTTGTTCGATCAACACGGTCTGCGCCGGCACCATGTAATCCGGCAGGCTGGCGAGCAGATGGCTTTTCAGGGTTTCACGCCAGGCGCCTTGTTGCTCGGCATCAGCGCCCACCCGTGTGCGATCCTGCGGCACAACGTAGGCGACCAATTGCTGACCGCTCGGGCCGTCGAGTGCCAGGACCACGGCTTCCTGCACGTCGGCGTGTTCTTGCAGGCGCGCTTCGATTTCCCCCAGCTCGATACGCAAACCGCGAATCTTCACTTGATGGTCGATACGGCCGCAGTAATCGATGGCGCCATCAGCGCGATAACGCGCCAGGTCGCCGGTGCGATACAGGCGCTCGCCACTGCCGAACGGGTCGACCACGAATCGCTCGGCGGTCAGCGCGCCACGGCGGTGGTAGCCGCGCGCCAGGCCGACGCCGCCCAGGTACAACTCGCCCACCGCGCCCAGCGGCAAGGGTTGCAGTTCACTGTCGAGGATGCAGGTGCGCAGGTTGGCAATCGGACGGCCGATCGGCACGCTGTCGCGGCCTTCTTCCACGCAGGTCCAGTGGGTGACGTCGATGGCCGCTTCGGTCGGGCCATACAGGTTGTAGAGATGGGTGTGCGGCAGAGCGCGCAACGTCTGACGTTGCAGTTCCATCGGCAGCGCTTCACCGCTGCAAATGATCCGAGTCAGCGAAGTGCAGGCCAGTGCCTCGTCGGCAGCGATGAAGGCCGAGAGCATCGAGGGCACGAAGTGCAGCGTGGTGATCGCCTGCTCGACAATCAGCGCCGCCAGGCGTTGCGGATCACGATGCTCGCCGGGCGCGGCGATCACCAGGGTGGCGCCCTTCATCAATGGCCAGAAAAACTCCCACACCGACACGTCGAAACTGAACGGCGTTTTTTGCAGTACGCGGTCCGTTGGCGACAGGTTGTAGGCCTCCTGCATCCACTCCAGACGGTTGTGCAGGGCCACATGACGGTTGCCCGCGCCTTTGGGTTTGCCAGTGGAACCGGAGGTGTAAATCACATAGGCGAGGTTTTCGGCGACCGCGAGGTTGTTCAGGTCGGTGCCCGGCAGATCGCTCAACCAATCGGCCTCGGCCTGCAGGCACAAGGTGCGCACGGTGTCCGGGGTCGGCAATTGTTCCAGCAGATGCGCCTGGGTCAGCAGCAGCGAAATGCCGCTGTCGTCGATCATGTAGCTCAGGCGATCCAGCGGGTATTCCGGGTCGAGCGGCACATAAGCGCCGCCAGCCTTGAGAATCGCCAGCAGGCCGACGACCATTTCGAACGAGCGGTCGCAGGCGATCCCCACCAGCACTTCCGGGCCGACGCCCTGGGCGCGCAAGTGATGAGCCAGACGGTTGGCACGCAGGTTCAGCTCGGCGTAAGACAGTTTTTGACCCTGGAACACCAGCGCCGTCGCATCGCCGTGTTCAGCCACGCGTTCTTCGAAATGACGCTGCACACAGACTTCGCCCGGGTAGCTTCTGGCGGTGTCATTAAGGTCGTCGAGCATGCGCAGACGCTCGTCGGCCTCCAGCAAAGGCAGCTCCGCGATCGGGCTTTGCGGGTTTGCCAACAGGCCGGCCAGCAGGTTTTTCCAATGACGCGCCAAATGCTGGATGCGCTCGGCGTCGAACAAATCCGTGGCGTAGGTCAGGCTGGCGAACAGCTGGTCGCCCTCCTCCTGTGTGTCCAATTGCAGGTCGAACTGGGTGGTGTGCGCCGTCGCGTTCAGCGCTTCGACTCGCAGCCCGGCGAGCAAGCCACTGACGGCCGCCGGCTTCGCCTGCTGATGGTTGAACATCACCTGGAACAGCGGGCTGTGGCTCAGGCTGCGCTCACCTTGCAGCGCCTGGACAAGACGTTCGAACGGCACGTCCTGATAGTCCTGGGCGTCCAGCGATGCGGCGCGGGTCAGGTCGAGCAACTGGCTGAACGGCAGGCGCCCGTCCAGTTCGGCGCGCATCACCTGGGTGTTGACGAAAAAGCCAATCAAGCCTCGGGTTTCCGCACGATGACGGTTGGCAATCGGCACGCCGATGCGCAGATCGGACTGGCCGCTGTAGCGATAGAGCAGTGCCTGAAAACTTGCGAGCAACAGCATGAACGGTGTGACGCCGCGCTGTTTGGCCAAGGCCATCAGCCCTTTGGCCAAGTTTGTATCGAGGGCGAAATCCAGACGCGCACCGCGCTGGCTCGGTTGTGCCGGGCGCGCACGGTCGGTGGGCAATTCGAGCAGCGGTTGTTCACTGCCCAGGGTGTCACGCCACCAGTTGAGCTGACGCTCCAGCTCGCCGGCGTCCATCCAGCGGCGTTGCCACAGGGCGTAGTCCGAGTACTGGATCGGCAACGGGTCCAACGCAGCGCTCTGCCCTTGGCAATGGGCGGCGTAGAGTCGGGAAAACTCTTCGATCAGCACGCCCATCGACCAGCCATCCGTGACGATGTGGTGCAGGGTCAGCAACAGGACATGGTCCTGGTCATCGAGCTGCAACAGACTGACGCGCAGCAGTGGACCCTGCTGCAGATCGAACGGCCGGGCGATGTCCTGCTCGACGCGGTTCATGGCGCAGGCGAGGCGTTGCTCCTCGGGTTCACGGCGCAAGTCGATCATTCCGATGGGCAACGAGGTGAATTCGGCCAGCGTCTGCATGACCTGCCCGTCGTCCTCGACGAAGCGGCTGCGCAGGCTCTGATGCCGCTCCAGCAGCACGTCGAAACTCTGCTGCAACGCTTCAACATTCAGCGGCCCGTGCAAGCGCAACGCCGCGGGAATGTTGTAGGCCGAACTCTGTGGATCGAGCTGCCAGAGGAACCATTGGCGTTGCTGGGCATAGGACAGTTCGAAGCTTTCCTGCCGCTCGGCGGCTGGAGGAATCGGCAGCTGACCGAAGCTCACGCCCTGCTCTTGCATGCGTGTCAGAAACTCGCGGCGCTTGTCGGCAGGCAGGCCGGCGAAACGGCTGGCGATACGCTGGGCAGTGGTGTGTTCCATCAGTTGATCTCCATCTCGTCGAGAAGCGACTCAAGCGCATTCAGACGTGCATCGTTGTCAGTCGGGGCGTGTTGCCCGGCCATGGCGGCGTAAGCCTGAAGGTCGGCGGATTCGAACAGCGCACGCAGCGGCAGCTCGATACCCAGTTCCAGTTCCACGCGGGCACTGGCCTGGGCGGCGAGCAGCGAATGCCCGCCCAATTCGAAGAAGTTGTCGCGGCGGCCAATCTGCGCCACACCGAGCACGCTGGCCCAGATGCCGGCGAGGTGCCGTTCAAGATCGCCTTCCGGGGCTTCGAACGGTCGTTGCCAGTCTTGCGCGTCCGGCACTGGCAAGGCCCTGCGGTCGAGCTTGCCGTTGCCGGTCAGCGGCAAGGCATCGAGCAGCAGCCAGTGGCTCGGCACCATGTACTCCGGCAGTTCGACCTTGAGCGCGGCGCGCAGGTGGTCACGCCAGGCAATCGGATCGTGGGGCGTCTGCTCGGCCACGACGTAGGCGCAGAGCTGCGGCCCGCCTTCGCTCGGGTGAACGCTCAGCACCGCCTGACGCACACCCGGTTGGGCCAGCAGCGCCGCTTCGATTTCGCCAGGTTCGATGCGGAATCCGCGAATCTTCACTTGCTGGTCGATTCGCCCCAGGTAATCGATGCTGCCGTCGGCACGCTGACGCGCCAGGTCGCCGCTGCGATAAAGACGCTGCGCCACCTCGAACGGGCTCGGCACGAATCGCTCGGCGGTCAGGTCGAAACGCCCGTGATAACCCCGCGCCAGACCCGCACCGGCGATGTACAACTCGCCCGCCACACCGACCGGCACCGGTTGCAACTGGCTGTCGAGCAAGTACCAGCGCAGGTCGCGAATCGGCAGGCCGATGGGGCTCTGGGCCTTGCCGTCGAGGTCGGCCAGGCGGATGGCGCGGTAAGTCACGTGCACCGTGGTTTCGGTGATGCCGTACATGTTGACCAGGGTGGGCTGCTGGTCGCCAAAGCGTTCGAACCATGGACGCAGGCTCGCGACTTCGAGGGCTTCACCGCCGAAAATCACCTGGCGCAGGGCCAGATTGCGTTCGCTGGCGCAGGCAATTGGCAACAGTTGACGGAATGCGCTGGGCGTCTGGTTCAACACCGTCACGCCTTCATCACAGAGCAGGCGGTGGAATGCCTGCGGCTCGCGGCTGATGTAGTACGGCACGACCACCAAACGGCCACCGGTGCACAGCGAACCAAACAGCTCCCACACCGAGAAATCGAACGCGTAGGAATGGAACAGCGTCCAGACGTCATGCGGACCGAAATTGAACTCGGCGGCGGTGGCGCTCAGCAGACGCCCGACGTTGCCATGGCTGAGCAAGGCGCCTTTGGGACGACCAGTGGAGCCAGAGGTGTAGATGACGTAGGCGAGGTTTTCCGGAGTCGTCAGCACGGGCAGGTTGTCAGCGCTGTAGGCATCCAGCTGCAGCGATTCAAGGCTCAGCACCTGCACACCTTCGCGCGAGGGCAAGCCATCGATCAGGTGCTGCTGGGTCAACAGCAACGTGATGCCGCTGTCTTCGATCATGTAGCTCAAGCGCTCGGCCGGGTATTGCGGATCGAGTGGTACATAGGCGCCGCCGGCCTTGAGGATCGCCAGCAGCCCGACCACCAGCGGCATGGCCCGCTCAGTGGCGATGCCGACCCGCACTTCCGGGCCGACGCCCTGTTCGCGCAGTTTGCGCGCCAGTTGGTTGGACTGGGCATTGAGCGCGGCGTAGGTCAGGTGCTCGCCTTCGTAGACCAGTGCGATGGCGTCGGGCCGCAGGGCCGCCTGGGTTTCAAACAACCGGTGCAACGTAGGTGACCGCGGTTGAGCGTGGAATGTCGGGTTCCAGTGCTGGACCAGGGCATCGCGTTGTGGCTGATCGAGGATCGGCAACTCGGCCACTCGATGCTGCGGGTCTTCGACCACGGCGCGCAACAGGTTCAGCCACTGCTCGGCGAGGCGCTGCATGGACGCTTCGTCGTACAGGTCCGTGGCGTAAGTCAGGCTGGCATCCAGGGTGTCGCCCTGCTCCTGGGTGTCGAGCACCAGGTCGAATTGCGTGGTGTGTTGCTGCCAGTGCAGACGCTCGACTTGCAGGCCGCCAACGCTGCGCTCGACGCTCGCGCCCAGTTGCTGCTGATGGTTGTAGAGCACCTGGAACAATGGGCTGTGATTGAGCGTGCGGTCAGGTTGCAAGGCGTCGACCAATTGTTCGAACGGCAGGTCCTGATGGGCCTGCGCATCCAATGCGGTGTGCTTGACCTGTTGCAGCAAGGCACTGAAAGGCAACTGCCCGTCGATCTCGGCGCGCAGCACCTGGGTGTTGATGAAGAAGCCGATCAGGCCTTCGGTTTCCAGGCGCGAACGACCGGCACTCGGTACGCCGACACTGATGCTCGACTGCCCGCTCTGGCGATGCAGCAGGGCCTGGAAACTCGCCAGCAACAGCATGAACAGCGTCACCTGCTGCGCCTGTGCACGCTGGCGCAGACCGGCGAGCAACCCGCGATCAACGTTGAGTGCAAGGCTCGCGCCGCGCTCGCTGCGACGGGCCGGGCGGGTCAATTCGCTGGGCAGTTCAAGCGGTGCCTGGGTGCCCGCCAGTTGCTCGCGCCACCAGTCCAGCTGACGAGCGCCCTCGCCTGCCTCCAGCCACTGTCGCTGCCAATGGGCGTAATCGCTGTAGCTCACCGGCAGGCTGGCGAGGTCGACGGATCGACCGTCGACAGCGGCCTGATACAGCGCGCTGAACTCATCGACCATCACCTGCATCGACCAGCCATCGGCGGCGATGTGGTGCACGGTGAGGACCAGAACGTGTTCGTCCGTGTTCACCTGCAGCAGCAATGCACGCCACAGCGGACCGTTGCGCAGGTCGAACGGCTGGGCGATTGCTTCGGCCACGGCGCGTTCAACCGACGCTTGATCCAGCGTACGTTCGACCCATTGCAGCGCCAGGTTTTCATGCAGCACCGGACGCGCCTGCTGGCCGTCCTGTTCAAAGGTTGTGCGCAGGGTATGGTGACGGGCCTGGAGTTGTTCGAAAGCTTTTTGCAGGGCCGGACGGTTCAACGCCCCCTTGAGGCGCAATGCCGCCGGGATGTTGTAGGCCGCGCTGTGCGGGTCCAGTTGCCAGAGGATCCATTGACGCTGCTGGGCGTAGGACAGGATCGGGGGCTGATCGACCGCCAAGGCATGCAGGACCGGTTGATTGCCGATGTTCGCCAACGCGGCTCGTTCGGCAAATTCCGCCAGGTTCGCTGCCGAGAACAGGCTGCTGACGGACAGCTCGAGCTGCAATTGCTGACGCACCCGGGAGATCACCTGAAGCACCAGCAACGAGTGCCCGCCCAGTTCGAAGAAATTATCGTCGCGGCCCACGTGTTCGACCTGCAGCACGGCTTTCCAGATCTCTGCCAGCCGGGTTTCAAGCCCGGCGAGCGGCGCCACGAAAACGCGTTGAGCATTGTCGCCGTCAATTCGCGGGAGCGATTTTCGGTCGAGTTTGCCGTTGTTGTTGAGGGGCAGTTTGTTTAGCAGGACGAGGTGGTTGGGCACCATGTACTCCGGCAGCGACTGGCGCAGTGCTGCTTTGAGACTGTGCAGATACTCGGACTCGGAAGTCACCGCGCCACTCGCCACGACGTAGGCCACCAGCTGCGTGCCGTCCTGGGCAACAACAGCCGCGTCGCGCACGTCTTCCCGTGCTTGCAGGCAGGCTTCGATCTCGCCCATTTCGATGCGCAAACCACGGATTTTCACTTGGTGGTCGATGCGTCCGACGTATTCCAGATGGCCCTCGGCGTTGTACCGCGCCAGGTCGCCGCTGCGGTACAGGCGAGCGCCCGGTTCAGGGGCGAACGGGTCCGGCAGGAAACGCTCGGCAGTCAGTGCCGGACGATCGAAGTAGCTTTGAGCGAGGCAGGTCTGAGCACCGATGCACAATTCGCCGACACCACCACGAGGCAGTAATTGACCCGCCGCGTCCAGCACGTAGAGCGCACGCCCGGCGATGGCGCGACCGATGGGAATGCCAAACGCATCGCTGGCATCCTCCAGACGACATTCGTGAATGCTGGACACCACCGTCGCCTCGGTCGGACCGTAGGTGTTGAGCAACCGCACATGCGTCAGACCGGCCTGATGCCACAGGCGCAGACCTTCAACCGACATCGCCTCACCGCCCACGTGGACCTGACGCAAATCGCCAAGATGACGCACCACGCCGCTTGCGCATTCCCGGGCCAGCAAGTGCCAATAGGCGGCGGGCAAGTCCGCCACGGTAATGCCCTGCTGGACGATTTCGGCGGCGAGGCGGCCGGCATCCCACAGGTCATCGCCACGCATGATCAACGCCGCGCCGACGCACAGGGCCGGGAAGCATTGTTCGACGAAGCCATCGAAACTGAAGGTGGCGAACTGCAGCACGCGGTCTGCTGGGGACAGCTTCGAATAGTCGGCGGCGGTTTGGCAGAACTCGCGCAACGCGCCGTGGGTGATGGCGACGCCTTTGGGTTGGCCGGTGGAGCCGGAGGTGTAGATGATGTAGGCGAGGTCTTCAGTGGCCGGGCTGGCGCTATCGCGAGCGAGCTTTGCTCCTACAGATGGCTTTGCTCCTGCAGGCGCTGTATCGGTGCTGTTTTCGAGGGTGAGACGGGGGACGTTTTTTACGTCTTCCAGCAGACTGGATTCGCACAGCAGCAGGTCGAGGCGGCTGTCGTGGATCATGTAGCTCAGGCGTTCGGCCGGGTATTTCGGGTCGAGCGGGACGTAGGCGGCGCCGGTTTTGAGCACGGCCAACAGGCTGACGATCAGTTGCGGGCCGCGATGCAGGGCGAGACCGACACGCTTGCCGCGGCCTGCGCCGTTGGTGATCAGTCGATGGGCCAGGTCGTTGGCCTGGGCGTTCAGCTCGCCGTAGCTCAAGGATTGACCGTCGACCCGCACCGCCAGCGCATGTGGCGTTGCGTCGGCTTGAGCGGCGATCTGTTCGTGTGCCAACAGGGTTGTGGATAACTCGACGGCAGCGGATTGGCTGACCGTGAGCACGGTGTTTTTCCCCTCCTCATCGAGCAATTCCAGCGCGCCCAACGCGGCGTTCGGCGACGCTACCAGTTGCGCCAGCAGGTGCTGCAGATTGGCCGACAGTTCGGCGATTTGCGCGGCACTGAAGCGTGCGGTGTCGTAGCTGAACTCCAGGCTCAGGCCTTCGCCCAGCTCGACACCGAGGGTCAGCGGGTAATGCGTGCGCTCGTGATTGTGCAGGTTGCCGAACGACAACCCGGCCGGCGCGCCTTGCTTCAGGGCTTCGGCCACCGGGAAGTTTTCGAACACCAGCAGGCTGTCGAACAGCGCCGAACCCTGCTGCCCTGCCCACCCCTGAATGTCATACAGCGGCACATGCTCGAACTCGCGCATGGCCAGGTTCAATGCCTGCAACGCGTTCAACCATTGGCTGACGGTCTGATCGGGCCTGATGGCGCACACCAGCGGCAGCGTGTTGATAAACAGCCCGAGCTGCTCTTCGATGCCCGGCAAGGGTGCAGAGCGGCCGGCCACCGTGGCGCCGAAGGCCACGCAATCCTGACCGGTATAACGATGCAGCAACAGGCTCCACGCCGCCTGGAGCACGGTGTTGAGGGTGACTTTTTGCTGACGGGCGAACTCGGCCAGATGCTGGGTGGCGCGGCAGTCGAGAGCCACGCGGTGTTCCTCGCTGCCTGTGATTCCAACCGGTGGACGCAAGGCTTCGGCCAGCAATGTCGGGGCTTCGAGGGGTGCCAGTGCGGCTGTCCAGAATGCCTCGCCGGCGCTGGCCGATTGCTGCTGCAACCAGCCCAGGTAATCGCGGTACTGCCCGGTCGGCGCAGGCAGTGAATGGCCGGCGGCGTAGTGCTGGATCACTTCGGCGAGCAACTGCGCGTTGCTCCAGCCGTCCATCAAGATGTGGTGGCTGGTGTAGATCAGGTGCCAGGCGTCAGTGCCGGTACTGATTAATTTCAATCGAAACAACGGCGCGGCATTCAGTGCGAAACCCTGGTTGCGTTCGGCATCGGCCAGCGCATCGGTGTCGGTCGCCTCAAGCACTTGGAGCGGCAGCGGTACCTGACGGCTGATCGCCTGATGGGCGGTGTCGAGGCCTTGCCAGTGAAAGCTGCTGCGCAGAATGTCGTGTCGCTCCAGTGCCGCTTGCCAGGCATCGGCGAAGCGCTGTGGATCGAGGCCTTGAATGTCCAGGCGCAACTGGCTGATGTAGGCGCCGACTTGCGGTTCATACAACGTGTGAAAGAGCATGCCCTGCTGCATCGGTGACAGCGGATAGAGGTCCTCCAGCGTCGCGACCGGCAATGTGTCGAGTTGCGCCTGGCTGATGCGCGCCAACGGAAAGTCCGACGGCGTGGCTTGCTGTTCTTCGAGTGTGCAGCAGTGCTCGATCAGGGCCGCGAGCTCTTGCGCGCAGGTATCGACCAGCGTCTGAACGGTCGCGGTGTCGAACATCTCACGGCTAAAGCCCCAGCTCAGGGCCAGTTCGCCGCCGTACACCTGGCCTTCGACGGTCAGCCAGTTACCCAGCGGGGCCGTGGGATCCTGCGCCGCGCCGTTGCCTTCAGTGGACGGCACAAACAGCGCGGTGTCGTCGAACTGACGGTCGAACTGCCCCAGGTAGTTGAAGGTGATACGCGGTTGCGGCAACGCGGCCAGCCCGGCACGAATCGCCGGGTTGCCCAGGTAGCGCAACGCGCCATAACCCAGGCCTTTGTCGGGGATGGCGCGCAGCTGCTCCTTGATGGTTTTGATTGACGCGCCGAGGTCATTGCAAGGGCTCAGATTGACCGGGAACAGGCTGGTGAACCAGCCGACGGTGCGGGTCAGATCGATGTCATCGAACAGGTCCTCGCGGCCATGGCCTTCGAGCTGAATCAACGTGCTGCCCTGCCCGCTCCAGCGGCAAACAGCACGGGCCAGAGCGGTCAGCAGCAGGTCGTTGACGTGGGTGCGATAGGCCGCTGGGGCTTGTTGCAGCAGCTTGCGGGTCTGTTCGGTGTCGAGTTTGAGTTCGAGTTTTTCCTCGAAGCGATTTTCCAGTGCGCCGTCTGGACGGTCGCAAGGCAGTTCGCCTGACGCTGCACCCAAGTGGGTCTGCCAGTGCTCCAGGCGTTGTTCAAAGACCGGGAGGTGGGCTTGCAGGCGCGCCACCCAGTACTGATAGCTGCTGGTTTTTGGCGTTGTCGAGGCGACGCCGCTATAGAACTGCTGAAGGTCTTCCAGCAGCACGCGCCAGGACACGCCGTCCACCGCCAAGTGGTGAACCACCAGCAGCAAGCGCTGGGAGTCGTCAGCCATTGTCACCAGCAATGCGCGCAGCAGCGGACCGTTTTGCAGGTCGAGACTGCGTTGGGCTTCGTCGCACAAGGCGTTGAGTTGATCCGTCGTCTGCGCCTGACGTTGCCACAGCACCGACTCGGTGGTCGGTACGGCGTAGGCTTGTTGCCAGCCGTTTTCGGTGTGTTGGTAGCGCAGGCGCAAGCTGTCGTGATGGGTCAACAGGTGCTCCAGCGCGCGGGCGAGCGCATCGACGTTTAACGCCTTGCGCGGAACCAGCAGCAGCGACTGGTTCCAGTGCTGACGCTCGGGAATGGCTTGCTCGAAGAACCATTGCTGCACGGGCGCCAGCGCCACGGCACCACTGGCCGGCCCCTGATTGATAGAGACTTGCTCACCGCTGCGGGCAGCCTGGGCAAGGCTGCGAATGGTCTGGTGCTGGAACAGGTCCTTGGGGCTCAACAGGATGCCCGCCTGACGCGCGCGGCTGACCACTTGCATGGACACGATGGAATCGCCGCCCAGTTCGAAGAAGTTGTCTTCGAGACCGACGGTGTCGATGGCCAGCACGTCCTGCCAAATGGCGGCGAGGGACTTTTCCAGCGCGCTGCGTGGCGCGATGTGTTCGCGTTGCTGCTGGCTGCCGTCCACCGCAGGCAGCGCCTTGCGGTCGAGCTTGCCGTTGGGGGTCAGTGGCAGATGGTCGAGGAACAGCAGGAACGACGGGATCATGTAATCCGGCAGGTGCTGGCGCAGTCCGGTTTTGAGGACTTCACGCAGGTTCGACTGGGCCTCGACATCGCCGGTCAAGACGTCGGCATGGGTGGGCACGATATAGGCCACCAGTTGCTGGCCGTTGGTACCGTCCTGCGCCAGCACCGCCAATTCGCGCACGGCGTCCTGTTGCAACAGCCGCGCTTCGATTTCCCCCAGTTCGATGCGGAAGCCGCGCACCTTGACCTGATGGTCGATGCGTCCGACGTATTGCAACGTGCCATCGGCCTGATAACGGGTCAGGTCGCCGGTGCGGTACAGACGTTCGCCGTTGCTGGCGAAGGGATTTGGCACATACTTTTCGGCGGTCATTGCGGGCCGGCCGAGGTAACCGCGAGTGATGCCCGCGCCCGCCAGGTACAACTCCGCCGCTATGCCTTGGGGCACCGGTTGGAGTTCGGCGTCCAGCAAATAGCTGGCGGTGTGCTTGAGCGGTCGGCCGATGCTGGCGCGGCCACCGGCCTCGCGACGGGTCCAGGTCGAGTAGGTGGTGTCTTCCGACGGGCCGTACAAATCAAAGACGTGCTCGACGGTCGATTGCTGGTACAGCGCGTCCACCAGGCTCTGCTTCAACGGTTCGCCGGCAAGGTTGATGATGCGCACGCTTGGCGGAATCTGCCCGTCGCGTTGCAACGCGTTGATCGCCGACGGCACGGTGTTGATCAGACGCACCTGATCCCGGGCCGGCAACAGCGGCAATTCCAGGGCATTGCGGGCGATGATTACCGAACCGCCGTTGGCCAGGGTCACAAACAGCTCCCACACCGAGAGGTCGAAGCACACCGAGGTGGAGGCCAGGACGCCCTGGATGTCCTCGCGGCGGTAGACCGATTTCGACCAGTCGATCAGCGCCAGCACGTTGCGATGGGCGATGGCGACGCCCTTGGGTCTGCCGGTGGAGCCGGAGGTGTAGATGACGTAGGCGAGGTTGTCCGCGGTGACACGAGTGAGCGGTGCGCTGGCGGGGTACGCCGCGAGTGTCGAGGCGACCTGATCGAGCAGCACCACGTGGGTGTCGGCGGGGGCGATCAGCGTCGCGGCAACCGACTGCTCGGTCAGCAACACCAGGGCGCGGCTGTCTTCAAGCATGTAGGCCACGCGTTCGGCCGGGTAATCCGGGTCGAGCGGCACGTACGCGCCGCCAGCCTTGAGCACGGCGAGCAGGGCGACCAGCAACTGGTCGGTACGCGGCATCGCCACGCCGACGCGGATTTCCGGGCCGACGCCCAGCTCGATCAGTTTGTGCGACAGGCGATTGGCCTGAGAGTCGATCTCGGCATACGTCAGCTGTTGTGTGCCGAAGGTCACCGCCAAAGCATCCGGGGTCGCGGCGGCTTGCTGGCTGATCAGTTCGTGGATGCAGCGGTCTGTGGCGAAGGGTTCGTCGACACGATTCCAGTCATGCACGATGCGCTGGTATTCGGCGGTGTCCAGCAGCGGCAAATCGCTGATGCGCTGCTGTGAGTCGCTGACCATGCCGCGCAGCAGATGCGTCCAGTGCTGCGCCATGCGGGTGATGGTGGCGGGGTCGAACAGGTCGTTGGCGTAGGTCAGTGCGGCGTGCAGTTTTCCTCCCTTTTCAAATGTATCGAGGGTCAGGTCGAACTGCGTGGTGCGCCCTTCCCACTCGATCACACCCAGCGCCAGGCCGGACGCGGTGCTGACGGTGGAGATGTCGGCGACGTGCGGCTGGTGGTTGTACATCACCTGGAACAGCGGTGTGTGGCTGAGGCTGCGTTCCAGTTTGAGCGCTTCGACAAGACGCTCGAACGGCAGGTCCTGATGGGCCTGAGCACCGAGGGCGATTTCCTTGATCGCGAGCAGCAAGTCGGTAACCCGGGTCTGGCCGTCGAGCTGAGTGCGCAGCACCTGGGTGTTGACGAAGAAGCCGATCAGGCCTTCGATGTCGGCGCGGTTGCGGTTGGCAATTGGCACGCCGACGCGGATGTCGGTCTGGCCGGTGTAGCGATGCAGCAGCGCGTTGAAGGCGCTCAGTAGCAGCATGAACAGGGTGATGTTGTGCTTCTGCGCAGTGGCTCGCAGCCGCTCGGCCAGTGACGCGTCGATGGCGAATTCGTAACGGGTGCCGCGATAGCTCGGCATGGCCGGGCGCGGGTGATCGGTCGGGAGTTCCAGGACCGGGTGCTCATCGCCCAGTCGGGCCTGCCAGTATTCGAGTTGACGCGCCTGCTCGCCCGCCTCCAGCCAGCGACGCTGCCACAACGCGTAGTCGCTGTACTGGATCGGCAAAGGTGCGAGTTGTGGTTGAGCGCCGGCTTCGAAGGCGTCGTAGCAGCGGATGAATTCATCGATCAGGACGTTCATCGACCAGCCGTCGGAAACGATGTGGTGCAGGGTCAGCAGCAGGACGTGTTCCTGCTCGGCAAGTTTGAGCAAAGTGACGCGCAGCAAGGGGCCGACTGCCAGATCGAAGGGCTGTACCGATTGCTGTTCAGCGGCGTGTGCCACGGCGGCTTCACGTTCCGTGGCGGGCAGGTGACTGAAGTTTTTCTGCTCGATCACCAGCGGCGCAACAGTCGGTACTTGCAGCAAGCTGTCGTCGGCCTGGTGCTGGAACACGGTGCGCAGGGTTTCGTGACGCGCCACCAGGCTGGCGAAAGACTGTTCCAGCGCTGGAATGTTTAACTGGCCGGTGAGACGTACCGCGCCCGGCAGGTTGTACGCGCCGCTGTGCGGGTCGAGCTGCCAGAGAAACCACATGCGTTGCTGGGCGTACGACAACGCCTGGCGATCCTCGGCATCGACGTCGGCAGGAATGGGGAAACGGGCGAAATCAACGCCTTCCTTGTGCAAGGCCGCAAGGAACATCTGGCGCTTTTCCAGGGGCAACCCGATAAACCGGCGAGCAAGTTTCAAGGAGTCTTCAGCGTTCATTTCTGGGTATCCGGATCAGTGGCGGGAAGCACAAAGGCACGTCGTCCCTATAAAACGAATGCAGACCGGAAAAATTAGCGAATGAGAACAAGTATCAGAAACGAGGTGGAATGCGGGGGCGCGCAGAGCTCTGTAGGAGCTGTGTAGGAGCTGTCGAGTGAAACGAGGCTGCGATCTTTTGATCTTTTTTTTCAGATCAAGATCAAAAGATCGCAGCCTCGTTTCACTCGACAGCTCCTACAGGTTTGGTGGTTGGCCGCGATCAGTGCAGGAGTGAGCCTGCTCGCGATGGCGGTGGGTCAGTCAATATATGTGTTGGATGACACACCGTAATCGCGCGCAGGCTCGCTCCTACACGGGATTTTGGTGATGTTGGAAGGTGGGTCAGGCTGAGGCGGTCATGGCGTGGCGCCGGTGGTGGATGTCGAGCTGGTCCTTGATCAGCCGCAACACCTTGGCTTCGTGTTCATGGATGAAGAAGTGACCGCCGGCGAGTATATCCACTGAAAAACTGCCGTGGGTTTCCTTGCTCCAGCCGATCAGTTGCGAGGGGGTGGCGCGGTCGGTCTTGCCGCCGAGCACGTGCACCGGGCACTTGAGCAGTGGGCGCTGGAGCGGTTCGAAACGTCCGCACAGTTGAAAGTCGGCACGCAGGATTGGCAGCGTCAGGCTCATCAGCTCTTCGTTGGCCAATACTTCTTCGCTGGTGCCATTGAGGATGCGCAGTTGTTCGATCAGCTCGGCATCGGTTTTCGGTTCGGCGAACCCCCGGTCGTAGTCGGCGCGCATCGTCGGAGCGGCGGTACCCGAGGCGAACAGTGCCACCGGTTCAGGGCCGCCCAATGAGCGCAAGGCGTGGGCCATTTCACAGGCCAGTAATGCGCCCAGGCTGTGGCCGAACAAGGCATACGGTGGCTTGAGGGTAGCGAGTTGCTCACGAGCCAGTTGCAGCGCCAGGCGCCGCATGTCGGTGTGCAGCGGTTCGCCATAGCGCGCGCCACGCCCCGGCAGCTCCACCGGTTGCAGCTTGATCCATTCCGGCAGCTTGCGCCGCCAGCGGCTGTAGACCATGGCGCTCGCGCCTGAATAGGGCAGGCACAGCAATGTCAGCTGGGTCACCGGGCTTACCTCGAAAGTTGTCTGATTAGAGAACGGATGAGGGGCGCGTGGAATTAGTAGGCGGACACAGAACCTGTGGCGAGGGAGCTCGCTCCCGCTGGGTTGTGCAGCAACCCCAACATTCCTACGACTGCTGCGCAGCCGAGCGGGACGGTGCGACGATTCGACAAGCTCCCTCGCCGCAGATTGTGTGTTTGCTGAGGTTTGATATTTGCCTGTCTCAGAGGGCTGGGTTATTTCAGGTGGCGGAAGCTTTGGATGGCCGAGCCGAGGACCACGGCGCCGGCGGCGATGGCCACCCAGAATCCGCTGGGGGCACCGAACGCGTCTACCAGCCAGCCTGAACTGGCGGCGCCGATCGCCACGCCGATGCTCAAGCCGGTGACCAGCCAGGTGAGGCCTTCGGTGAGTTTGGCCGGTGGGACGATTTGTTCAACCAGGGCCATGGCGACAATCAAGGTCGGTGCGAAGAACAGTCCGGCGATGAACACCGCCAGTGACAGCCCGAAAATGTTCGTCGCCAGCAACAGTGGCAAGGTCGTCACCGCCGTCGCTATGCCGCCGTACAGGAACAGTCGCGGCAGCGGCACATTCGAGCGTAAAGCACCGAACGCCAACCCGGCCATGCACGAACCGATGGCGTACACCGACAGCACGATACTGGCGGCGGCCGGCTGGCCCTGATGCTGGGCGAACGCCACGCTGACGACATCGATGACGCCGACAATAGTGCCCATGGCGACCATCAGCAGCACCAGCAACCGAAGCTCACCGGAACGAATGATCGACCCCTGATGGTGCGCGTCATGGGGATGAATGGCGGGCTCGGTATCCCGTTGCAGCACGAATGCCGTGACCCCGATCGCCAGCATCAGCAACGCGGCCAACGGCCCGGCTTCGGGGAACACCACCACGCTCAACCCTACGGACAGCGGCGGTCCGACGATGAAACAGACTTCGTCGAGTACCGACTCCAGGGCATAGGCGGTCTGCAGCTCGGGCTGGCCGCGATACAACTCGGTCCAGCGTGCACGCACCATGGCCGACATGCTGGGCATGCAACCGGCCAGAGCGGCGAACACAAACAGCGTCCAGTGCGGTGCCTGCAAACGGGTGCAGAGCAACACCATCAACAGCGCCCCGCCACCGATCAGCGCCGCGACCGGCAAGATCCGGCGCTGGCCGAAACGGTCCACCAGTCGCGAGACTTGCGGCGCGCAAAAAGCCGTGGCCAAGGCGAACGTCGCGGCGACGGCGCCGGCCAATCCGTAGCCGCCCTGCAATTGCGAGAGCATGGTGATCAGGCCGATACCGGTCATGGAGATCGGCATGCGCGCGATCATGCCGGCCAGCACGAAGGCTTTGCTGCCAGGGGCTTTGAACAGGTCGCGGTAGGGGTTGGCCATGGAGTGGACGTCTCGACAAAGGCCTGCAAGGTGCCACAAAGGCAGAGCGGTGCGAAAGTGCGCAATTGTTGGTTGAATGTGAACACCACGGGGTGCGACGCCGGACACCCGCGCGTCGATGCGTGGCCGCGCAAAAACTGTACAAATCACATAATCCTGTAGATGGGAATTACAGCTGCGGCTAACACCTAAAGAATCTAAGTAGGGGCTTGTAACGTCACGCCCTGCCAACTAGTTTAAAAACGAAAACACACGTCTGATTTTTCCTACGTCGTCCGGTCAGTAGTAACGCCAAGTAGCGAAGACGCAATGGAGTCGAGCTATGGAAGAGTTACTCATCCTCGTCAATGCCCATGACCGAAAACACGGTACCGCACCCAAGCTACAGGCTCATCAACAAGGCCTGCTGCACCGTGCTTTCTCGATTTTCATATTCGATAGCCGTGGGCGTGTCCTGCTGCAACAACGCGCTTTTGGCAAATACCATTCCCAAGGGCTTTGGACGAATACCTGTTGCGGCCATCCCCGCCCAGGCGAACGGACGATTGCAGCCGCGAAACGTCGGTTGCACGAAGAGATGGGCATCACTTGTTCACTGAGCAAAGTCGCCACATTGCTTTACCACGAGCAGGTTTCAAATCAACTCATCGAGCATGAGTTCGATCATGTCTTCGCCGGCATCGGTCATCAAGATCCGGTCGCCAATCCCGAAGAAGCCCATAGCTGGCAGTGGGTAGTACCTTCGCAAATTCCCGTTCTCATTGCAGCGGCCCCCTACATGTTCAGTGTCTGGTTTCGCCGGATATTTGAAACCAATGGACCAGAAGACTTGAACATCTGGAAAAAAATGGCAGAGGCAGGAGAACGTCATGACTGACCGATTATCCCTTGGGACAAGTGTTCCCGAGCCCCTTGCACCTTTCGCAGTGCGCCCACTCCGCTGTCCGGCGCCACTAAGAATCGACGAAGCGCTCGGAAGAGAGGTCAATAACCGATTGATGATGTGGGTCAAGGAAATCGGAATCTTCGCCGGCAAGCTTGAAAAGATTCGGGATTCGGATTTCGGTCGCTACGCGATGCTGTGTCACGCGGATACGCAGGACCCTGATCGTCTCCTGCTACAGGGGCAATGCCTGGCGGCCCTGTTCGCCGTAGATGACCATTTTTGCGATGACCGCTCACTTGGCTGTAGCCCCAAAACGGTCGCCCCTCGCCTGTCGTTTGCCATCGCTGCCATGGACCCGGTCTACCTGCCCCGGCCATTCGACATTGAACTGGAGCGCCAACTCGACAGCGACCCGGTTCTGGTAGGGCTGCGCGCTTACATGAAGCGGGTTGAACAGTTTTGCACCCCATCACAAGTTGCCAGAGTTCGCCAGATAAGCATTGCCATGTTTGTGACCATGGCCGCCGAAGGCTCATGGCGCATGCACGGCACCAAACCCACTATTGCGCAATACCTGGCAAGCAGGCAGGTAAACAGCTTCTGGCCGTGCCTGGTACTGATCGATCCGGTGGGTGGTTACGAGGTACCCGCGAACCTGTATTCAAAGCCTGAGGTCCATCGCATCACCGCACTCGCGTCCCTCGCAACGACGCTGGTCAACGATCTCTATTCTGCCTACAAGGAGCACATCAACGAAGTCGGAGCATTCAAACTGCCTTATCTACTTGCCAATGAACACCAATGCACCCTGCAACAGGCGATCGATCGAATTGCTGATATTCATGATGACGTAATGGCCGATTACGAAGCAGCCGAGCACTCCCTGCTGGCTGACGCGTCACCGTTGCTCAAGCGTTACCTCACAGGCCTGAAGGCGTGGATCGCTGGAAACCTGGAGTGGCATAAACATAGCGCGCGATACCATGTCTGACCGATGCGGACCAGGGCGGCTACTGCTCCACACTTGAACGTCGGTGGCTATTGGGTGGAGCCGAAAACAGGGTTAACAATGGCCGGGATCAACCGGACTGTGACGATCTTTTCATTTTTCGACGTGAACTCTGGAGGGAGAGCGCCAGTCAGCTAGTTAAGCCCTCACCTCAAGGCGCTAACGTTCATGTTGATAACGCTCGACCAACAAGTCGCCCTCGTCACCGGCGCCAGTTCCGGCATTGGTGCCGGTGCCGCCAAGGCATTAGCGGCTGCCGGTGCCGCCGTGGTGCTCAACTACAATTCCCAGGCCGCCCCCGCCGAGGAACTGGCCCGGCAGATCATCGCTGAAGGCGGTCGCGCCATGGCCATTGGCGCTGACGTTTCCAACGAAGAAGACGTTGAACTGTTGTTCACCCAGACCCTCGAAGCGTTTGGCTCGCTGGACATTCTGGTGGCCAATTCAGGCATGCAGAAGGACGCTCCGGCGGTGGACATGAGCCTCGCCGACTGGAACCAGGTGATTGGCGTCAACCTCACTGGCCAGTTCCTCTGTGCCCGCGCCGCCCTGCGCATTTTCAATCGACAAGGCGTTCGTGAGGGCGTGTCCCGCGCGGCCGGCAAGATCATTCACATGAGCTCGGTGCACCAGCGCATTCCCTGGGCCGGCCATGTGAATTACGCCGCCTCCAAGGGCGGGATCGACATGCTGATGCAGACCCTCGCCCAGGAAGTCAGCCACCAGCGCATCCGCATCAACGGCATCGCGCCGGGGGCGATCCGCACGGCGATCAATCGCGCCGCCACCGAAGACGACGCCGCGCCGGAACTGCTCAAACTCATTCCCTATGGCCGCATTGGTGACGTCGAGGACATCGCCAATGCGGTGGTATTCCTCGCCTCCGATGCCTCCGACTACATCGTCGGCACCACCCTTTTTATCGATGGCGGCATGAGCCTCTATCCGGAGTTTCGCGGCAATGGCTGATCATCATCCCGAACGACAAAGCGCCATCGACGCCCACGGCATCATCGGCGACATGCGCAGCGCTGCACTGGTCAACGACAAAGGCAGCGTGGATTTTTTCTGCTGGCCGGAATTCGACAGTCCGTCGATTTTCTGTTCATTGCTGGACACGCCCGAGGCCGGCATTTTCCAGCTGGCACCGGACCTGCCTGACGCTCGCCGTGAACAGATTTATCTGCCGGACACCAACGTCCTGCAAACCCGCTGGCTCAGCGACCGCGCAGTGGTCGAGGTCACCGACCTGCTGCCCATCGGCGACAGTGAGGACGATCTGCCGGTGTTGATGCGCCGGGTCCGGGTGGTCAGTGGACAAGCGACATTCCACATGCGCTGCGCCGTGCGGCACGACTATGCGCGTGCCGATACCCGTGCACGCATGGAGGAAAAAGACGTGGCATTCGAAGCCGCCGGTCAGCCCTCCTTGCGCTTGTCGTCGGACCAGGTGCTGCGCGTCGAGGACGGTGCGGCGGTGGCGCAGTTCACCCTTGAACAGGACCAGAGCGCGCAATTTCTGCTCGGTGGCCTGGACGACCCGCGCTTCAAGGAGGGTGGCGCTGAGATGTGCATGGAACGCACCCTGAAGTTCTGGCGCGACTGGAGCGCCCAGTCCAATTACCGAGGGCGCTGGCGGGAAATGGTCAACCGCTCCGCCCTTGCGCTGAAGTTGCTGACGTCGCGCAAACATGGCGCCATCCTCGCCGCCGCGACCTTCGGCCTGCCGGAAACCCCCGGTGGCGAGCGCAACTGGGACTATCGCTACACCTGGATCCGTGATGCCTCTTTTACGGTGTATGCCTTTATGCGCCTGGGTTTCGTCGAGGAAGCCAACGCCTACATGGGCTGGCTGCGTGGCCGTGTGAGCGATTGCCAGGGTAAACCGATGAAACTCAACATCCTCTACGCCGTCGATGGTCGTCAGGAACTGCCGGAAACCGAACTCTCGCACTTGACCGGTCACGGCGATGCGAAGCCGGTGCGGATCGGCAATCAGGCCTACGATCAGGTTCAGCTCGACATCTTCGGCGAACTGATGGACGCGGTGTACCTGGTCAATAAATACGGCGACGCTATTTCCCACGAAGGCTGGAAGCACGCCGTGAAAGTCGTCGATCAGGTGTGTGAAACCTGGCAGCAAAAAGACGTCGGCATCTGGGAAATGCGCGGCGAGCAACACCATTTCCTGCACTCGCGGCTGATGTGCTGGGTGGCGCTGGACCGGGCCATTCGTCTGGCGTCGAAACGCTCGCTGCCTGCGCCTTTCGCCCGTTGGGATGAGACACGCCAGGCGATCTACGCGGATATCTGGGAAAACTTCTGGAACGAAGAACGCGGGCATTTCGTCCAGCATATTGGCGGCACCGCGCTGGATGGTTCGATGCTGTTGATGCCACTGGTACGCTTCGTCAGCGCCAAGGACCCACGCTGGCTTTCGACGCTGGAAGCGATTGAAAAGACCCTGGTGCGTGATGGAATGGTTTACCGCTATCGCAACGACGACGCCCGCATTGATGGTCTCGAAGGGACCGAGGGCGCGTTTGCGGCGTGCTCGTTTTGGTACGTTGAATGCCTGGCGCGGGCGGGCCAGGTGGAAAAGGCGCATCTGGAGTTCGAGCAGTTGCTGAGGTACGCCAATCCATTGGGGTTGTATGCCGAGGAGTTTGATAGCCGCGGGCGACATCTGGGCAATACGCCTCAAGCGCTGACGCATCTGGCGCTGATCAGCGCGGCGAGTTTTCTGGATCGGCGGTTGAGTGGCGAGAAGACCAGTTGGCAGCCGTAGATTGGGTTGCCGTTGTAGCCTGTCCTACAAGTTGATTGTGGGAGCCGGTCTTGCTCGCGACGGCGAACTGTCATTCGCGATTGATATCGACTGAAACGACGCTTTCGCGAGCTAGCTTTGCTCCTACAACGGCTAAACGACATCCGCGAATTGATCGTTCTATGCAGCGCAGATAGCAGGTTGCCAGCGTCCAGAACCCCACCTAACATCCACGCTCAACGGGCACAGCGGAGCTGTCCAACACCACCCGATTCAAGGAACCCGAATGAGCCAACACATTCAGCGCAGCATCGACTCTCCACTACGAACGGGTCTGAACCGCGAGCAATTGTGGGAAGACCACGACAAAGGCCTGATCAAATGCTGGGAGGTCGGCCGCCAACGCGCGGCGCGCTTTCCCGAACTCGCCAACCAGTGCCTCGCCGGTGAACTGCCTGTGCTGGGCTGGAAAGGTGGCGTCAGTCGCAGTTTGAAGAAGCTCGAAAAATTCGGATCTCTCAAATACCTGGCCCAATGGCAGGGATTGCGCGGGGAAGATTTGAATATCGATCTGAGTGAAGAGCTTGAGCTGACCTGTTCGCGGACCGCCATGGTGGTGACGTTCACGCCGGACCGGTCGAAGTATTTCAATCAGGTGGCGCAAGACTGAATGACAGTGGACTGAGGAGTGCGCGGGTTTGTCTGATTTTCCCATTGTGTCCGTGCTGATTCATGTACCTGACTGGCGCGCGGCCACGCAGTGGTACGTTCGAGCGTTTGAGACGGCAAATCAGATCCATCCCGAGTCCGACGATTATGGTCACCTTGATATCGGCGGGGTTGCCCTGGAGATTGTCGATGCCGACGACAAGGTGGGTTGCGGCCCGGCAGGTTCTGTCGTGTATTGGTCAGTCGAAAATCTTGATTCGCAGGTTGCTCGACTGCAGTCCATCGGCGGCGTGCTTTATCGAGGGCCGCTGAAGATTGCGGATGGTGACCGGATCTGCCAGGTTCGGGATCCTTGGGGGAACTGCATCGGTCTTCGGCAGCGATTCAAACGGTTAGGCGTCTAGCCTGCTGCAGCGCTGACGCAGAACCGCTCCCGATAGGCTTGCGGCGTGACGCCCATCGATCGCAGGAAGCTGCGCCTCAGGGTTTCTTCGCTGCCAAATCCGCATTGGACTGCCACACGTTTGATGGGCAGGCCAGTGTCGCTGAGCAGTCTGCGGGCGGTTTCGACGCGGATCAGTTCGATGGCCCGCGCGGGCGTCTGGCCGGTGTCGGCGCGGTAGTGACGGACGAAGCTGCGTTCGCTCATGCCGGCCTTCATGGCCAGTGTCGGGATGCCGAGGTCGAGGGTGAGGTTTTCGCTGATCCAGGCGTGAAGCTCGTCGAATCGGCTGTCTTCCTTTTGCAAGGACAGGGTCACGCTGAACTGCGATTGACCGCCGGGGCGCTTGAGGAACACCACCAGTTGCCGGGCGACTTCCATGGCCATGGCGCGGCCGAGGTCTTCCTCGACCATGGCCAGCGCCAGGTCGATGCCTGCGGTGACACCTGCGGACGTCCAGACCGGGCCGTCATTGATGAAGATCGGGTTGGGCTCCACGTGCAGGCGGGGATGCGCCTGCGCCAGTTGCTCGCAACGGGTCCAGTGAGTGACCACGCGACGCCCGTCGAGCCAACCGCTGGCCGCGAGCAGGAACGCGCCGGTGCACACGGAGGCCACCCGACGGCATCCGACGCCCTGCGCACGCACCCAGGCGACCAGCGCCTCATCTTCTGCCGCGGCGTAGACACCCCAGCCACCCGCGATGACCAATGTATCGCTGGCCTGTTCGGGCAACGGTTCGGCTAACAGCGCCAATCCCGCGGACGACATGACCGCCCCGCCACCGCTGGAAATCACCGTCGGTGCGTAGGGCGGCTGAAAACCCTGCTGGCGCGCAATGTCGTTGGCGGAGGCGAACACTTGCAACGGCCCGGTGACGTCGAGCAGTTGCACATTGGCGAACGCGAGCACATGAATGGTCTTGGGCATATTGGCGTAATTCGTGGGGTGATTGGCGTATACGCCAGATCCTACGAGTCTACTATCAAGCCGTCCACCCCACTGCGTGAGAAAAACACCATGACGTTGCAGATCGGTTTTCTGTTGTTTCCCCAGGTTCAACAACTGGACCTGACGGGGCCCTATGACGTGTTGGCTTCGTTGCCTGATGTGAAGGTGCATCTGGTCTGGAAGGATCTGGCGCCGGTCACTGCAAGTACCGGACTGGTGCTGAATCCGACCACCACGTTTGACGATTGCCCGGCGCTGGATGTGATTTGTATTCCCGGCGGCAGTGGTGTCGGGCCTTTGATGGAAGATGAAGTGACGCTGGCGTTCATCAAGGCTCAAGCGGCGAATGCGCGTTATGTGACGTCCGTGTGCACCGGAGCGCTTGTGTTGGGCGCGGCGGGATTGCTCAAGGGCAAACGCGCTACGACCCACTGGGCTTACCACGAACTGTTGAAGCCTTTGGGGGCGATTGCGGTAAACGACCGGGTGGTACGCGATGGCAATTTGCTGACCGGTGGCGGGATTACGGCCGGGATCGACTTTGCCCTGACACTGGCGGCGGAATTGTTTGATGCGGGCACGGCGCAGTTGGTGCAATTGCAGCTGGAGTATGCGCCGGCGCCACCGTTTGCTTCAGGCAGCCCGCAAACTGCGCCTGCTGCTGTGTTGGCGGAGGCTCATCGGCGTGCGGCGCAATCGCTGGAGCAACGGACATTGATTACTGAGCGGGTGGCGGCCAGTTTGTGAGCCGCTGACCTGATAGCAGCTGCCGAAGGCTGCGTCCGACTGCGCAGCAGTCGCGCTTGGGTTGAATGCAACCTATCTGGAAGACAGTGTTGATTGATCGAGCGACTGCTTCGCAGTCGGACGCAGCCTTCGGCAGCTGCTACAAGTGGTCTTTCGCAGGTGTGAGCGAGTGGACTTTCCTGCAGACGAAAAAAAACCCGCCGAAGCGGGTTTTCCCAAGACCATGTCGACTCCCTGTCGGTAGCGTTCCTTGCTGATGGTCGATCATCCATGATCCCGAGGCACTTCCTGTGCCTCGGTTGATGGGGTCAGAATACGCATCGGATCCAATTTGTAACAGACGATATCACTACCATCGCGTGTAAGACATTCGCTATAACCCTGCTTCCGAAACCCCTTAATGGCCTTATGCCTCAAGTGCACAAGACGCCAATTTCGCGACCTGTAGCTGACCTTCTGCACTCACCGTGTCGTTGTCTTCGAGAAACCAGGCGGCCGACAGTCCGGCAAACGCCAACACCCATTGCAGCAATCGGCGGCGTTCGAGGCCGGCGGCGTCTGCCACAACGTCTATCTGTCGTTGAAAGCGGCGAGGATCAGCGGCCGTCGGCAGGTCGGGGTTACAGATGAGGTTGGCGTAATCGAATCCGCGCTCACCGATCACGCGCTTGGGATCAATGGCCAACCAACCCCGCGGACCGAAATCCAGGACGTTGTCGTGATGCATGTCCCCGTGCAGTACCACCACATCCTGCGGGTCGGCCAGCAACGCTTCGGCGGTGGCGAGGCACAAGGCGTACGGGCCATCCTGCAGATCAGCCGCCCGGCGCAGCGACTTGAACCAAAGCGCCAGGGGCACCAGCGGCGGCGCCGGCAAGGATCGGGGTGTATGCAGCCGGGACAGCGCCATGCACAGGATCTGGCTGGCTTCGTCGTCCTGATTTTCGAGCGCCATGCGCATCAGTGAACGCGAGCCCATCGCCCGCTCCATGACCAACGCTTGCTCGTGATGGGCGAAAACCGGTGCGGCGCCCTCGCCGTCCCACCAAGTCATCAACTGGTTGCCGACCTGTTCGTCGGCATCCATCGCAATCTTCAACATCGCCGGTGCAGAGCCCATCCGCACCGGTAACAAGCGGCTGCCAGGCGTGATGATCGGCTCTCCGTCCGGCACCAGCGCCCAGCGTTTCAACCAGGGTTCAAACATGCAGCCTTTACTCTTCCTGACGGGCGTGGAGTTTGGCGTTGGTCTTCAAAAACTCTTCGATATTGCTCATCTGCTCATCCCAGCCACGGCTGTCCATACGGAACGCCTTGAGCCGACGGGCTTGGGGAATATGATCGAAACCCGATTCGGTGACCTTGAGCAGCGTGCCTTCATCCATGTCTTCAAGCTCGAACAACACAAGCGTAGTGGGCTCCTGGGAATAGTCGACGTCGGGCTCCACCGCGTAGGGATGCCAGCGAAACGAAAACACCCGTTCCGGCTCGACCCGCTCCACCAGCACGTTCCACAGCAGGTGCTCATAGCCGGGGTAGGTAATCTGCCCTTGGGTCCATTCACCGGCGACAAAGCGCTTGCCCTCCAGTGACACGCCAAACCACTGCCCGAATGCCTCAGCATGGGCGATCACCCGCCAAACGTGCGAACGCGGCACTTTGAGCAGGATTTTCCTTTCGATGCGATCTGATGCTGGGTTCATATGCCACCTCCTGTAATGAACAGTAGGCCTGTAAGACCACAAGACCCACCCTAAAGTTGTACCAACAGGCCGTTGCAATCAACCCTGTATGAAATGCTCAGCTGTGATTTCAGGGTAAGTTCCGGATTTACTTGGAAAAGTACCGCCTCGCCCGTCGGCATGAATCCGCAACCCCGTGAGAACGGGTCTAGACTCGAAACGTTCGCCTCAACGCTAAACCCAAGCTCGGGACGCCAATAATGCCGCTGACTCGAATCCTTACCTGCTTATCAATCGTGTGCCTCACCGCCTGCGCCACGTCCGTCAATCACTGGAGCCGGCCGGGCGCGACTCAGGCGGATGTTGATAAGGATAAATCCCAGTGCGAGTACCAGGCCAAGGCCGCGACGGCCAGTTACAGCAGCACGCCGTCGGACAAGAGTATGTCTGCAGCCGTGGGGGCCGGGGTGGGTGACGGGATTGTGGTGGCCGAGAAGCAGATCGACCTGGTTAACGATTGCATGCGTTTGCGCGGCTATACCGGCAACTGACCGTGCAAGCGTTCGTTACACTGCCTTCCACTTTTTGATGTCACAGCGAGAATCCCCATGACCCCACGCTTTCTCCTGGCGCTGACGCCTTTGCTGTTCACTCATGCGGCCTTTGCCGTGGATTGCGACAACGCCGCTGACCAGGCCACGATGAATCAGTGCGCAGCGCAGCAGAACAAGGCGGCGGACAAGGAACTGAATGCGCTGTATCAGCAGATCACCACGCGCTTGAAGAGCAACCCGGACGGCAAGAAGTTGCTGATCGGTGCTCAGCGTTCGTGGATTGCGTTTCGAGATGCGGAGTGCAAGTTTTCGGCGTCCTCAGTTGAGGGCGGGAGTGTGTACCCGTTGATCTACAGCAATTGCGTTACCGGGTTAACCAAGGCGCGGGTGGAGACGTTCAAGAATTATTTGAAGTGCCAGGAGGGGGATATGAGTTGTCCGGTGCCGGGGGTTTGATCCAGGCCCCCATCGCTAGCAGGCTAGCTCCCACAGTGGGTCTTCAGTGTGATCACAATTTTGTGAACATCATTGATCACCGTGGGAGCACAGCTTGCTCCGGGCGGCGTTCCGACGATAGCGTCGGATCAGACGCCGTCGTTAACGAGTAAACACTTGCGCCGTGGTGATCGCCATGTCCCCACCCGGCAGCTTGATACTGCCGATCTGTTTCATGGTCTCCGGGTCAAAGATCGCCACATCGTTGAACGTTCCGGACAGGTAGATCTTGCTGCCCTCCTTGTTGAAGGAAATGCAGTAGTAGGAATGATCAAGCGTCGCCGCCTGGAGCATTTTCTTCTCCTTGATATCGTACTTGGCCAGTCGGTTGAGCACGCCGAACATCAGGTTGGGATCCTTCGGCGAGCGCATGCCGCTGAAGTAGATTTCTGTCAGCGGGCCGAAATCGGTGGTTTCCGTCTTGCCTGTTTTCAGGTCGATGCTGAACAGTCCGTACAGGTAGTCGGCAGTGGCCGGGTCCTGCTTTTTATCCTTGAACTTCGCGGCGGTGTAGAGCAGCGAAAAGTCATGGCGATACGTCTGCTGGTTCCATACGTACAGCACATCCGGCGCGCTGTAGTTCGCTCGCTTCCAGTGCCGGCTGGGAATCAGCACATCGAACTTGCCGGTTTTCACATCAACCTTGTAGACGTCCGCACCTGCCACATACAACGTGCCGTCATCGCCACTCTGCATGATGGTCAACTGCCGCGGCGCCGGAAAACTGCGCACGGGTTTTGCGTCCATTCCGGCATCGGTGGCGTACACATCGAGCCGTGGCTGCTGCACTTCGTAGCGGTCGTTGAGCATCAAGGTGGGGTTGGCGATGGCGAACAATTCCTTGCCGTCATGGCTCAGGGTGAAGGCGAACATGGACTTCGCCTTTTCGCCCGGCTTCTGGGTGATGCTGGCGTGGAACACCTGTTTGCAGCTGTCCAGCTCGACCCCGTAGACGTCCGCGTAGTGATTGTTCAGCACATAGGCAGTCTTGCGGTCCGGCGATAGCTGCACGGTGCCTGGACCGAAGGCATCGGGCATCTTGCAGGTCTTCAACAGGGTATCGGTGGCCAGGTCGATGACGTGCAGGTTGTTCGGGTAGTTGGTGGTCACCATGTATTCGTGACCGGTTTCGAGCGCGGTGTTCTCATCGGCCATGACAGTGAGCGAACAGGCACTTAGGACGGCGAATGCGGCCAGGCCGCAGGCATTGATGCGAGGCATGCTGAAATCCTTCTGTTGACCGATCACTTGTCTTTTGGAAAGACAGTCCCGAGGTTGCGCCAGTTATCGTTGGACGCCTGGGCATCCTTGTTCCAGTCCGGGTAGGTGCTCATCATGTCGGGCACCTGGGCCGGCCACCAGCAAGGGTCGGAACACCCATAAAGATCGGCTTCCATCGGCTGACACAGCGAGGACACGCCGCCAAACGCATCGATTTCCCAACCGGGGTCGGTGGTCGAGGCGCAGCCGGCGATAGAACTCATCGCCACCACTTCTTCGATACGGTTTTCGGCCGCGGCCAGATCCATTTTCAACGCTTTATTGTTGATTGCCTTGAGATGTTTCATATCAGTGAGCCTTGCGCGGAGTGATGTAGCTGCTGATAAACGCAGGGTTGTGGGCCATGATCCGGGTGTAGACCTCGATGCCGAAATCGACCCAGTCACGCATCAGTTCGCAGTAGTGGTAGGTCGGGTGGGTCGGGTCGCCGTAACGGGCGTAGCTTTCGTGGTAGCAGCCGCCGGAACAGAGGTTACGGATCTGACAGTCCTCGCAACCGGTGTTGGTACGGTCCAGGCGCTGGGACAGGAAGTCGTTCAATTCCACCTGTTTGACGCCGCTGTGGACGTTGCCGAAGGTCGGTAATGACGAACCGGTAAAACGGTGGCACAGGTTCAGTTCGCCCTTGTGATCCACCGCCAGCATCTTCAGGCCCGCGCCGCATGGCAGGGCTTTTTTATGGCCTTCGTGGATGTCGGTGATCAGCTGGTGCAGGTTGGAGAACCCGATGTTGCGGTGCTCCAGCGCTGCTTCCAGATAGCGTCGGCCGAGTTTCTTCATGTTGGCGAAGACTTCGATCAGCTCGTCGCTGGACAGGTTGAACGTGCTGATGTCACCGGAAGTCACCGGCGCGAAACCGACCTCGGCAAACCCCAGTTCGTTGAACAGGTGATCCCAGATGGTTTCGACGTCGGTGACGCCGGTGGTCAGGGTGACGCGTGCGCCGACCGGACGGCTGTTGTAGCGCGACAGCAGCATTTGAGCCTTGCGCCGAACGACGTCATAGGTGCCCTGCCCGCCGACGGTGATGCGGTTGCGGTCGTGCACGGTTTTGGGTCCGTCGATACTCACCGAGAGCCCGAAACGGTGGGCATTGAGGTAGTCCACGGTGTCTTCGGTCAGCAGCGTCGCGTTGGTGGTCATGACGAATTCGACGAACTTGCCCGCCTCCGAAAAGCGTTTTTCGCAGTAGTCGACCATGTACTCGATCAGCTTGCGATTGCTCAAAGGCTCGCCGCCGAAAAACACCACGGTAAAACGCTCTTCGTCCGGGGATTCGCGCAGCAGCATTTCCACCGACGCGATGGCGGTTTCCACATCCATTTTTTTGCCCGCGGACGGCTTGTCGAGGTCTTCCTTGTAGCAGTAGGTGCAGCTCAGGTTGCAGCCGGTGTTGACGTTGAGCACCACGGTGTTGATCGCGGTGCGTTCGACCCGTTTGGTGCCGATGTCCGGGGTCAGCGGTGAACCGTCGCTGACCAGTTCCAGGGACATCAACTCGCGCAGGGTCTCGGTAATTTCTTCGCCGTTGAAGCGCGCCGCCAGACGCTCGATCAGGTCTTCCGACGAGCAGCCGGGACCGCGCAAGGTGTCGATGATGGTGCCGGTGAGTTCGTCACTGGCGAACAGCGAACTGCTGGGAATGTGAAACAGCATGCGGTCGGCATCGACGTGCACTTCATGCAGATTTCGCTCAACCAGATTCAAGATAGCGCCCATTGCAAACCTCCTGTGCAACCCCCGCTTCCGGGGGCTGCGGTCATTCCGAAAAAGTGTCTAAAACCGTTTGGGTCAGCCAACTCATGGAATGGGTGGATTGTTCCAGCGTTGCACGGTGACGATCATGTGGCCCTCGCCGGTCAGGGATTTTCCTGCGTCGTCGACGGCGGCGATCACCTTTAGGTTGCCGGCATTATTGGTGGACATTTTGCGCTGTGGGTTCGGCCCGGCATCGCCTGGGGTGAACACGCCCGCGTCGGCCTGCATAGTGCCGGCGAACTTGACGTCTTCGTCTTCCCTGGCGCGGTCGTCGAAGGCTTCGACTTTCCACTGTGCCGGGAATACGCCGATGCGGTAAGGCTTGCCGTCGGCACCCTTACCCCAGGCTTCAGCGTCGAAACGGCCCTGGACTTTCGGCGTCGATCCGCCGCCCTCGCCGATCCGTGCAACCGAGAATTCAGGCACGACCTTGACTGCATCGATCTTGCTGTACACCGACAGGCTCGGGCCTTTCAGCGTGCCAACCGTGACTGCGCGCACGCCTGGTTGGGCGTTGGCGGCGGCCTTGAGTCTGACCCTGATTCGCTCGGGGCTTTGCTCCAGCACTTCGACCACTTCAACACCTTTGCCGAAGTTCGGTTTGCCGCTGAGACCGCTGCCGATCAGGGTGACTTCGCTTTCGCTGCCAGCCTTCAGATAACCCGGTTGCACCGCGAGCAAACGATTGGAGCCTTGCCTGGCGGCGACGAAATCCAGGCCGCGTTCATCATGCTCTGCCTCGAACATCCGGCCTTGCATGGCGTTGCCTTGGGCGGCGAACACCTGGCGCATGGTTACGCCGTCGATGGTCACGTTGCCGCGCCATTCATAGCCAGTGTAGAGAATTGCGCTGCTGTCGCCATTGAACGGGCTGCCATCGGCGTATTGGCCTTTGACGCTGACCTTGAAGGTGTCGTTACCATCCGCCGTCACGCTCATGATCCCGGCCAGTTCGCCTTTGCCGGGCAAGTGGCCGCTGAAGCTCCAGTCGCCGACAAGCGCCTCGGCTTTTGGCGCCGTGGTCAGCCACTTTTTCCAGGCCGGGTTGTCCAGCGGGTAACGCTTGGCAAGCAGCGGCACCATTTCCTTGCGGGCCAGATCAAACCAGTCACGGTCCCGGGCCAGGGCCTGGTACTCGAGGGACGGCCATTGGCCGAGATGGAAGTTCACCAGACGCTCCCATTCCTGGGCCGGACGCCGTTGCAGGGCAACCCGCGCGCCGGAGTGGCAGCGACCGCACATCTGGCTGGTCTGGTCGTCGAATTTCTCGACGGTATTGAGCCGACGTTCCAGTGCATAGCGCACGCCATCGGTTTCGCTTGGCGCCAGGCCCTGGGTGTCGGCCAGGTACTTGACCAGAGTGCGGCGGTCGTCATCGCTGATCTGCAGGCCATGCATGGTCTGCATCCGGGCGATGCTCATCAGCCAGCCTTCCGGCGTTTTGCGCTGGTGGCTGATGCGGCTCAGCGCGTTATCGGCTTCAGGGGTATGACAGCCCTGGCAAGTTTCCTTGAGAATGGTCTGGGCATCGCGAGCTGCCAGGCTGTAAGGCGAATGCAGCGCGATACAGGTGGCCACGGCCAGCAGGCTGGCACTCAGGCCTGATCGGAGTTTTCTCTTCATCAACGTCGAACCTCGCACGGTGCTTTCTTATTTTTGTGGCTTATCGTTTTTATGGTTTCTGCCGCCGGCGGTGAACGCTGACGGAGGCAAGAGAAACGTCTGCGATGAGCAATACACGGAGCGTGCCAGCTTATGAATAGTGTTGTTTATCAGTTGGTTGTGGAATTTTTGTAGTGCTACCAGCGGGTGGCAGATGGCGTGTTGCGTTTAATATCGCGACATCTGTTGCACTCTGAGACAAGCATAGGATCAAGATCAAAAGATCACAGCCTGCGGCAGCTCCAACAGGGGGTGGATGCAGGGGCTGCCAGAGGCGGGGACTTTTTGATCCTGTTTGTCTCATCGCGTCGCAATTTGCGACGGCCGTTGCTCCTCCGGGTCTGTGCAGACCGCCCGCCTCCCCCGCTAAAACCAGGCGTGTGCGCCCAATAAACACAACTGGCACAACCGTTGCGAATGACCTCGTCACACGAACAAGACGAGGTTTCATCATGTCGCTTCCTGCTCTGCTTCCTGCCACTTCGGCGTTCATCCAGCGTGCGCCGCGCATGCTTATTGGCGGCGAATGGGTCGAGGCCGCTGACGGCCAGACCATGCCCCTGCACAACCCGGCCACAGGAGAGGTGTTGTGCGTGGTGCCACGTGCCACGCCGGAAGATGTCGACCGCGCGGTGCTTGCTGCCCGCCATGCGTTCGATGATTCGACCTGGACCCGCACTCGCCCCCGTGAGCGGCAGAACCTGCTATGGAAACTCGCCGACCTGATGCAACGGGACGCCGAACTGCTGGCGCAACTGGAGTGCCTGAACAACGGCAAGAGCGCTGCGGTTGCGCAGGTGATGGACGTGCAACTGGCCATCGATTTCTTGCGCTATATGGCGGGTTGGGCGACCAAGATCGAAGGCTCCAGCGTTGAAGTGTCGTTGCCGTTGATGCCGAACGATCAGTTCCACAGTTTCATTCGTCGCGAAGCCGTCGGCGTGGTGGGTGCCATCGTCGCCTGGAACTTCCCGTTGCTCCTGGCCTGCTGGAAGCTCGGTCCCGCGCTGGCGACCGGTTGCACCGTGGTGCTCAAACCCGCCGATGAAACGCCGCTGACCGCGCTGAAACTCGCTGAGCTGGTGCTGGAAGCCGGCTATCCCGAAGGCGTACTCAACGTGGTCACCGGCACCGGCATTACGGCTGGCTCCGCGCTGACCCACAACCCATTGGTGGACAAACTGACCTTCACGGGCTCCACCGCCGTGGGCAAACAGATCGGCAAGATTGCCATGGACTCGATGACCCGGGTCACGCTGGAACTGGGCGGTAAATCACCGACCATCGTGATGGGCGATGCCGATCTGAAGAGTGCCGCAGCGGGTGCCGCCAGCGCGATTTTCTTCAATCAGGGCCAGGTGTGCTGCGCCGGTTCCAGGCTGTATGTGCAGCGCAAGCATTTCGACAATGTGGTGGCGGACATCGCTGACATTGCCAATGCCATGAAGTTGGGTAACGGACTTGATCCGAGCGTCGAGATGGGCCCACTGATCTCTGCGCGTCAGCAGGAGCGGGTGTATGGCTACATCGAGAAAGGGCGCGAAAGCGGCGCGACGATTGCCTGCGGTGGCGAGCAGTTCGGACCGGGTTTTTTCGTCAAGCCAACGGTGATCGTTGATGTCGATCAGAAGCACTCGCTGGTGCAGGAGGAGATTTTCGGTCCGGTGCTGGTAGCGATTCCCTTCGATGATGAAGCCGATGCATTGCGCATGGCCAATGACAGCCCGTATGGGCTGGGCGCGAGTATCTGGTCGAATGATCTGGCGGCGGTGCATCGAATGATTCCGCGGATCAAGTCGGGGTCGGTGTGGGTTAACTGTCACAGTGCGCTGGACCCGGCACTGCCGTTTGGCGGTTACAAGATGTCGGGGGTCGGGAGGGAGATGGGGTATGCGGCGATTGAGCATTACACGGAGTTGAAGTCGGTGTTGATCAAGCTTTGATGGGCGGCGGGCTGTAAGCCGCTTTCGTCAAAGCGCCGCCCGGAGCAGGCCCGCATGGGTTCCAACGACGCAGAACCCATGTGGGAGCTAGCCTGCTAGCGGTGAGGTCAGGCAGGACAACTTGAATTTCAGGGTTTAAACCCCTGAGCCAATAACCAGCCGCGAATCATCCGCCCCTGCTCCACAGTCAATCCTGCCAACGCCTGCTCAGCCGGCTCGGTCTTCAACCGCCGCACTAATGGCGCGAGCTCAACTCCTTGAACGTGCCAGATGCCCAGGGGTTGATCAGCGGTGATGACCACCTCGGCCTCGTCGACAAAACCATCCTTGAGCACCGGCGCGGTTGCGATTTTCAACGAACTGAAATCCACCTCGGCATGCGCAACTTCGGCATCCGGCCACTGCCGCCGAGCCTGCCAGAATGGCCGGTCCTGCCAGCGTTGCTCATCGGCATAGAAATCCCGACCGATCCGCGCGAATCGCAAGAACAGCTGCTCCACTCGCTGCTGATGAAACTGACGCGCCAACGCGGCCCGTTCGGGTTTACGCAGTAACGTGTTGATCACGGTCGGCGCCTGCAACGCTGATGACAACGACTGAAAAATCCCGTTGCCCGACAGCGGATCTACCGCCATCGCTGCGTCGCCAATTCGAATCCAGTGATTACCGCAGACCTGCGGGTTGAGAATCGCGGTGCTGCTGCGAGCATGCAGTTGCAGGTCGTTTTCCGGCCCATCGGCAAAAAACGCTCGAGCCACTGACGAATTCAAACGTCGCTGACGGCAGTAATCGAGTAACTGCGCTTTGCCCGGCAGATCGGCACTGGCCACGTCCACCGTCCATTGCCAGTAACACTGTCCGTCGGCCCGTCGTGCCATCCAGGCCCAGCCGTCCTCCAGGCTTTCCACAGCGCTGGCGGTGTCGCCTGGAGGGCCTTGCCAGCGATTGAGCAGACTGACCGTCTCCGGCCCGCGCAGGCCTTTGCCCAGCGCAGGTGCTTGACGACCGCGGGCTTCCACCAGGAAATCGGCGTTCAGTGCCTCATGTCCTTCAATGTCTATGCGATGACCTGCGGTTGAGGTCTGAACGGTCAACACCCGTCCCTCGATCAGGTCTACGCCGGCAAGACGCAGGTCTTCACGCAGACCGCGGTCAAAACCCGGACGGTCCAACAGGAACTCGATATTTTGCGCATGCTGCTGGCCGTTCCACGACACCTGCCGTTGGGAAGGTAACGCCGCGTCTGCCAACGCCTGATTAAGCCCTGCACTTCGCAAGGCCTCCAGCACCCTGACGGACACCCCTTCAAGGGCTGCGAAGCGGCGCCATTCACTGATGAGCGCGACTGCGTAACCGAGTCGTCGCAGCCCCAAGGCCACTGCGGCGCCTGCCGGCCCGGCGCCGAGTACGACAATCCTGGTCATGCTCCGAAGCGCCTTTCAGGGCCACGGTAGTGGGCATTTTCACGCAGCCACTGGGTTACCTGCTCATTACTCGCCGCCGGCTGCTCGACCAGGAAGCTCGCGATGTGCCCGCTCAACGCCGCGCACCCCAAACTCGCACCAGACTGCCCCGGATAGGTGCCATGCACACACGCGGCGAAATCCGCCTGTGCGCTGTCGAGCCACGACCATTCCTGCTCGGCGCAACGGGCATCGCCGGTCACCCGCAGCACCTGTGGATAATTCGCCGGGAAGACTCCTTCGCCCTGGGCCGGGCTCGACGCGCAGAGCAAAACGCCCTGCGCCACCGCCGCCGCGCAAGCTTCGCGCAACAGGCTGCGATCCTGACGCAGGCCCAGGCTCAGATTGATCAGGCGCACGTTCTGCGTGACCAGCCAATCAATGGCCGTGGCAATTTGCAACGCACTGGTGACACCACGCTGGTCGAACACCTGACCGACGCAAAATACCGCCGCGGGAGCCCGTCGGCCGATCGCTTCGATCACCGCGCTACCGTGCCCCAGCGGATCGTCGCGCAACTCGCTTTCGACCAGCCCATCGTTCAACAGCGAGAAGCGTCGTCCGGCGATGACCTGCACCCTTTGCGCCGCCGAATGGCCGCTGTCCACCACACCGACTCGCAGTTCAGGCTTCATGCAGCACCGTCTTGGAGGTGAGTACTCCATCGAGCAATTCAAAGCGCAGATCGGCATCGGCCAGGGTTGAAGGACGGTGGCTGATGAGGATTCGTGTGCGTCCCGCAAACAGGTGGTCGATGGCTTCTATGACTTCACGCTCGGTGGCCTCATCCACCGCTGACGTCGCTTCGTCCAGCACCAGGATCAGCGGGTCCTGCAGCAGAGCCCGGGCAATGGCGATGCGCTGCTTTTGTCCGCCAGACAACTGCTGGCCACGCTCGCCCAACGGGCTGTCGAGACCTTCGGGCAAAGACGCGATGAGGCTGTCGAGCTGGGCCAGGCGGGCGACTTCAGCAATGGCTTCGCGGTTGGCGTCGGGCACGGCGTAAGCCAGGTTGTCAGCGAGACTGCCGCGAAACAGCACGATGTCCTGACTGACCACCGCAATCCGCCGACGCAGCTGGAACAGGTCCAGTTCGCGCAAATCGACGTCACCCAGCAGCACGCGGCCAGACTGTGGATCGTGATGCCGTTGCAGCAGGTCGATGAGCGTTGATTTGCCGACGCCCGAACCACCGCTCAGGGCCACTTTCAGGCCGTAGGGAATTCGCGCTTCGATGCCGCGCAAAGTGGTGGGCCGGCCGGGATGGCTGAAGTGCACATTGTCGAATCGCAACTCGCCCGAGGCAGGCATCGGCTTAGGCGAGTGAGGGGTGAGCACAGTCGGTTCTTCACCACGCAACTCCATCACCCGACCAAGGCTGACGGTCATCCGCTGAATGGCGACATAGAGCCCGAGCAGGCTCTGAACAGGTCCAACGGCCATACCGAGGTAGGTGGAAAAGGCGATCAATGCACCCAACTGCCAGGTGCCCTGCACCACCCAGTAACCGCCAATCAGAAATGCACAGGCGCGGGACAATGACGTCAGTGTGCCGGGCACGGCCTGGGTGAAAAATTCGGTGACCTGCAGGCGCAGCAACTGGCTCATGTAGCCCTGCCCCAGGGTTTCCAGGCGCCGCGATTCTCGCTGTTGCTGACCGGCGGACTGGATGAACTTCATCACGGGCAGTGTCTCGACCATGAACGAGGACATGTCCGCCGAACGCTCGCGCAACTGCCGCACATCCCGCTCGACCTTGCGCCGCATCCAGCGCAGCCACAGCACGTCGAGGGGAATCAGTATTAGTGCCAGCAAGGACAACTTCCACGACAGGGTCAATAACATGGCCACGGCGCACACCAGTCCGATCACGCTCGATACCGCCGAAAACAAGGAATCCACGGCGAAACGCTGGATCTCGGCGACATCACCGTCCAGGCGCGACATCAAATCGCCGATGCGCCGCTGACCGTAAAAACTCGGCGACAGGGTTTGCAAATGCCGGTAGAGGTCATCGCGCAGGGCAAACAGAATCCGCCCGGACAGTCGCGTGTGCAGGTATCGATTGATACCCGACAACGCTGTGCCCAGAAGGCCGGCGACAATCATCAAGCCGGCGATCAGCACCAGCATCGAGAAGTCGCGCGCGAGCAGGCCATCGTCGATGAGCAGCTTGGTCAGCCAGGGTTGCACCAATACCAGGAGCGAGGCGCAGACCGACAAACCGAGCAAACCGGCGATGGCCAAACGGTGCGGACGCACGAAACTGTAGAGCCAGCGAAGTGCCGCTTGCAGGGCTTCGGGGTTCTGGCTGTCGATCAGCCGGACGATCAGGCGCTGCATCACGAACGTAACTGTTTGAGCTTGCGATACAGGGTCGCGCGACTGATACCGAGGGCGTCGGCCGCGGCGGAGACGTTGCCTTGATGACTGTCCAGGGACTGACGAATCATTTCCAACTCGTTTTCGCGAATGCTGCCCGATTGCGGACGCTCGCTGGCGGTCAACTCGTCGAGCATGCTGTCGGGCAGGTGGTCGAGGGTGAGTACGGTGTCACCCGGTTCGCGCATTGCCAGGGCGGTGCGCAGAACCATCTCCAGTTGGCGGATGTTGCCAGGCCAGTGATAGCCGCTGAGCAAACGGTTCAGGTCGTCATGCAAGAGGACGGTCGGTGCGTCCAGACGGGTGAGCAAGCGCGATACCAGCCCGTCGAAATCTTCACGTTCACGTAGCGCTGGAAGCATCACGCTGATGCCGTTGACCCGATAGAAGAGGTCTTCGCGAAAGTGTTTTTCTTCCACCAGACGCTTGAGGTCACGGTGGGTCGCACAGATGAGTGCGACGTCGATGTCCTGCTCCTCGCCCGCCCCCAGTGGCGCGACTTTTCGGTCCTGCAACACTCGCAACAGGCGGGCTTGCAGTGCCAGAGGCATGTCGCCGATTTCGTCGAGAAACAAGGTGCCGCCGTGGGCCTGCTGTAGACGCCCGATCATGCCGCCGCGACGAGAACCGGTGAAGGCGCCTTCACGGTAACCGAACAACTCCGACTCGATCAGGCCTTCGGGGATTGCGGCGCAGTTCACCGCGACGAAGGGCTTGTCGCACCGAGTGCCGGCCATGTGCAGGGCACGGGCGATGACCTCCTTGCCGGTACCGGTTTCGCCGAGCAGCAATACAGGGAGTTCATTGGCCAAACCTTGTCTGGCCATGCGCAACGCCTTGGCGTAACGGACATTGCTGCCGGCCAGGGACTCCAGATCTGGAGTGGGTTTGGCGGTTTTCGAGGCGCTGCGCGAGGGCGTGCTGACCCCGATCGAACGCTGTGGTGCGCGCAGGGTTTTGTAGAAGAATTCGCCTTTGGCAGTCTGCAGACTGCCGATGCCGCCCTGATACAACCTCGACAGCAGTTGCAAGCCATCGACGCCGAGAAACTCTTCACAACGACGACCGACCAGCGCCGAACGCTCGGCGTGCAGCAACTGGCAAGCCTGGGCACTGACGGCGAGAATCTGTCCGCCGAGGCTCACCGCCAACAGGCCTTGCCAGGGAGATTCGAGGTACTGCCGACGACTGTGGAAAGCCAGGACAATTTCGTCTGGATAGCTGGCATTGAACACGCGGCTTTCAATCTGGCTGACCGCCATCGCCAGCAGCGCAGTGCTGTCATGGACACGGCCGAGCGGACCTTCGCGAGTCAGGTCGAGCACGCCGAGGATGTCGCCTTGCGGACAATGAATGGGAACCGATGTACAGGAAAAGTCGGTGAGACGATCGAGGTAATGTTCGCCGCAATCGATCATCGTCGGGCGGGCTTCGACCAGTGCAGTGCCCAAGGCATTAGTGCCGCGAGCGGCTTCGCTCCAGCAGGCACCCAGGGTAATGTCTTGCAACCCACTGCCTTTGAGGCGATCAGCGCGACCTTCGACAGCAAGGATGGTGGCGTCGGAATTGGCCAGGATAATCAGACCTTCCTTGCCTTGGCGTTCAGCGAGGTAGTCGATGGCGGGCAATGCAGCGTCGATCAGCAGTCGATTGCTGGCCAGCAGGACTTCCAGGCTGGCGCTCGATTCCAGCGCGAGCTCGTGCTTGCCATTGAAATGCACGCCATGGCCGAGGCTGCGGCGCCACGACGCGTCGATTTCCGCGCGCAATACGCCGTCGGGGACTTCGCCCTCCAGATGAAGTTTTTCCCGGGCCAGCCGGGCTTCGTGGTGCAGCTTGGGGGATGTGGTTTTTATTAGCGTCATCAAGCGCTCCGGATCGGTCCGCTTTGCGCTTATTTTAGTTCAGCGCCCTGCCGCAATCTTTACGTTAACGTCAGGGGGATGGCAAGTGCCTTATGGCACTTGCGTTGAACTTGGTAGATCGGGAGATCGTTCTTCGTCGGATCGCTGCATTGACTGATCAGACGTGAGGGTCGCCCGGGACTTTGCTCGGTGTGGCGTACTGCGGTTTCAGGTGACCGTCTTGATCGAGTAGCCAGGCATCCATGATCTGGCGCACCACGGGACCGGCAACGCGACCGCCCGCCTCACCGTTTTCGATCATCACCGAAATGACAATCTTCGGGTGTTCAGCCGGGGCAAAACCTACGAACAATGCGTTGTCGCGGTTGCGTTCGAGGGTTTTCGCCCGGTTGTAGCGTTCGCCCTGTTTGATCGCAACCACTTGGGCCGTACCGCTCTTGCCGGCGATGCGGTATTGGGCACCCGCCGCTGCGGCTCGAGCAATGCCGCGAGCGTCGTGCATCACCATCTGCATACCGTGATTGACCTGTTCCCAATCACGCAGATCCTTGAGCAGAATATTCGGCATTGGGTGTTCGTCCACGGGGGCAACACCGTCCACGGTCTTCGCCAGATGCGGTCGGTTCCACACGCCTTTGTTAGCGATCAGCGCCGTGGCCTGAGCCAGTTGCAGGGGTGTGACTTGCATGTAGCCTTGACCAATGCCGAGGATCACCGTCTCCCCCGGGAACCATGGCTGGCGGCGCGTCGCGCGTTTCCAGGCCTGGGAGGGCATCAGGCCGGCGGATTCTTCGAACATGTCCAGAGAGACTTTCTCGCCGAGTCCGAACATCGCCATGTAGTCATGCAGGCGGTCGATACCCAGTTTGTGGGCCAGATCGTAGAAGTAAGTGTCGTTGGAACGCATGATCGCTGCGTCCATGTCCACCCAACCGTCGCCGCTGTGGTTCCAATTACGGTACTTGTGATCGAAATCCGGAAGCTGGTAGTAGCCCGGATCGAAGACACGGGTCTGTGGAGTTACTACACCTGCGTCAAGACCAGCGATGGCCACTTCCGGCTTGATGGTTGATCCGGGCGCGTAGAGCCCCCGCAGGACGCGGTTGAAGAGCGGTCGATCGATGGAATCGTGCAGCGCTGCGTATTCTTTGAAGCTGATACCGGTGACGAACAGGTTAGGGTCGAAGCTCGGCTTGCTGACCATCGCCAGCACTTCACCGGTGGATGGATCCAGCGCGACGACGGAACCTCGACGATCACCCAGCGCTTCCTCGGCGGCCTCCTGAAGTTTGACGTCGAGGCTCAGGACGATGTTTTTGCCGGGAATTGGATCAGTGTGCTTGAGCACTCGCAGCACTCGACCTTGCGCATTGGTTTCGACTTCCTCGTAACCTACGTGGCCATGCAGTTCCGATTCGTAGAACTTCTCGATGCCGGTCTTGCCGATCGATTGGCTGCCGCGGTACTCCACCGTATCCAGGGCTTTGGATTCTTTCTCGTTGATCCGGCCGACATAGCCGATTGAATGCGCGAAGTGTGCGCCCATGGGGTAGTGGCGAACGAATTGCGGTTCTACATCGATACCCGGCAAACGAAACTCGTTGACCGCCAGCACTGCGATTTGCTCTTCACTGAGTTCATAGAACAGGGTCACGGGCACGAATGGGTGCCGGGCTTGCTTCATCGCCTTGTCGAACAATGTGCGATCGTCTGCAGGCAGGTGCAGTAGGTTTACGACCTCATCCAGCTCTTCCTTGATATCAGAGGCGCGCTCGCGAGTGATGGTCAGGTTGAAGCTGGGTCGATTGTCCGCCAGAACTACACCATTGCGATCGTAGATCAGCCCTCTTGTCGGGGTGATCGGCAATACATGCACGCGGTTATTTTCAGAAATCGTGGAGTGGTAGTCAAACTCGACTACTTGCAGGACATACATGCGCACAACCAGTGCGCAGGTAATTGCGACCACGAACAAGGCGCAGGCCATGAGTCGCTTGTTGACGAGGCGCGTCTCTTTTTCGTGGTCTTTGATGGGTATCGGTTCAGGCATTTCTGCAGCGGCTCTTTGACTTTGAAAGGAAGCCGGGTCCGCTGGCTTTGGAAATCAGTCCATTAAAAAACGAGCTGCACCATACCAAAAACTGCGCGCGTGATTTAGTTCGATTTCCTCTAACGGCCGGCCCTGTAGGCCAAAATGAAGGTCGGGCCACTTTACTGCGGACAAAACAAAACCCCTGTTCGCGTTAGCAAACAGGGGTTTCGGAATTTA
>NZ_JBYVMF010000027.1:0-79520 GCF_058145095.1 Pseudomonas sp. MDV22-iso1 | reverse complement strand
CTCCGGTCCTGCTCCGTGGGCCCGCCGCGATCGGCCATCCATGGCCGTGCGCGGCCTTCCGAGGGGGCAAGAAGATCAAAAGCAGATCCAAAGCAGATCCTAAGCAGATCCAAAGCAGATCAAAAGCAGATCAAAAGCCATCGCCAGCGAGCTTTGTTCCTGCAGATACATCTCTAGCTCACGGCACAAAAATCACTTTATCCGCACTTCCACGATCCACTTCCGCATACCGCTCCACACCTTCCGACAACGGCGATTCGAACAACCCCTGCGGCAACGGCAGCAAGTCCTGATCGAAGAACTGGCCGAACTGGTCAAGCATGGCGGCGCAGGCCTGGACGCCGTAAAGCAGGGAGTTGATGCCTACCACCGAGCCACCTTTGCGGTACAAGCCCAACGCTGGCAACTGGACCAGCCCATCCACCGGCGCAGCGATGATTGCGATTCGTCCGAAGGTCGCCAATGCTGTCACCGAAGCCGGTAGCCAGAAGCCTGTGGTGTCGAAGATCACGTCCGCACCACCGGCATACACGGCATTCACTTGCTCGCCCAACATTTCGGGCTTGTCCAGCTGCAGCGTCGAATAACCCTGCGCCTGCAATGCCTTGACCTGTTCGGGCCGACGCGCCGCCGCCAGTACCTGGGCGCCGCGCACTTTGGCCAGCGCCAATGCCGCACTGCCCACCGCGCCGCCGCCGATCACCAGCAATCGCGTATCGGCCGTCACCAGACTGCGCTCCAACGCATCCCACGCCGTGGTGTACGGCACGCCGAGGCTGGCGGCCTGGGCGAAGGACAGGTGGGTCGGTTTGCGTGCGACGCCATTGGCCGGCAGTTTCACGAATTGCGCATGAGAGCCATCGGCGAAAAAACCCAACTCACGCCCCGTGCCCCAGACCTCCTGGCCTATCAGTGCCTGCGGACCTTGCACAACGATGCCGGCGAAGTCGCGGCCGGGAATGCGCGGCAGCGTGGTGTAGGGAAAACGCCCCAGCACATTCTTCACATCGCTGGGGTTCAGGCCGGCGGCTTTGATTTCGACCAGCACCTCATCAGCGCCGGCAACAGGGGCGGGAATCTCAACATAGCGAAGGGCCGAAAGGTCGCCCGTTTTGTCGAACTGCAGTGCGTTCATGGAAGGTGTCCAGTTTTGAAGGAACAGAATTCAAGAGATCCAGCCAGCGATCAGTTGCCGCCCCAGCGGCCACAACTGCTCTCCGGCGAGCATGCCGAGCAGGCCTAACAGCGCAATCGCGGGCGGTGCTGGCGAACGAAAATCCAGCGCGCCGTACAGCAGGCCGACGCCCAGACCGATCACAATCGAGATGAGGTAATTCATGGCAGCATCCAGGCGTTTAGATAAGCCTGAAGTCTATAAGCGGGTCACGTCGCGTATCGGCCAAACGCTTCTGAATCTCGGCCAAACGATCAATCCGGACGCTGGCTTGCGCAAAACTGTGAGGGGGCGACACCCAGCTCCCGACGGAACATGTCGCTGAAACTGCTCGGCGAATAGCCCAGCTCCCGTGCAATCGCGCTGACCGGTACACCCTGAATCAATTCCGCCACCGCCGTCGCCAGTTGGACCTGCCGCCGCCACTCGGCGAAGCCCATGCCCAGGCCGTCCTTGAATAATCGCGCCAGAGTGCGCACGCTGGCACCGACGTTTTCCGCGTACTGTTCGAAGGGAACGTCCAGCGAGGGATTGGCCATGACGGCCTGGCACAAGCTCATCAGGCGCCGGTCGGAATCGTCCGGCAGCGGTATTTTCAGCAGGGATCGCCCGGCTCGCCTAAGCTCCAACAACGCCAGGTTCACCAGCGCCTCGTAATACTCGGGGGCGCCGTCCTCACCCTGCTCCACCAGCCTGACGATCAACTCACGCAGCAACCCACCCACTTCGATCACCTGGACCGTGTCGTCCAGCGTCGCCGCCAATGAAGGGCGCAGGTAGATATTGCGCATCTGCAAGTCCGAGACCACACGAATGCCATGGGGCACGCCCGGCGGCAGCCAGACCGCGCGCTGCGGCGGAACCACCAGCGCCTCATGCGGCGTTTCGACCCACATGACCCCACTCATCGCATACAGCAACTGGCCCCAGACATGGTCGTGGGGCTCGATGAATAGCCCGCGCGGATAGGTGCGCGCGAGCGGTTGCACGGGCACATCGGTATCACTCAGATCTGGGGGCGCGGCGAGGGCCATGGGCAATGATCATTGGGGTTTTCAGGAGATGCATGTTAACGAGCGAACAGTCAGGCCGCCACGGGTCACAGCCGTCTGACAATCCGACTGAATTTTCCGCGACGCCCACGATCCTTTTAATACCACAGGGAGGAATACGGGCTTTATGAACAACGCAAAACTATTCGTCATTGAGTACACCCTTCATGGCGCCCCCAAGTCTTTCATTATCCGTCTGGACAAGATGGACAACGCAGAGGCTTGGCATTGGGCAAGCTGTGACGCCGGCGTGGGTCGGATCCCGCGCTTTGGCCGAGAGAAGGTGCAGAAAACCAGCAAACCGATGGCGGAGAAATTCGGGGTCGAGAATGTGACCTGGCGACCCGCAGGCTAAGTATCAACAGGGGAGGGGAATTCAGACGACAGTGGAGCCAGGAAGGCTCCACTTTCTTTGGGCGACTGATCAGCTTTTGGCGCACTTGCAGCCTTTGGACGAGCATTCTTCGCCATGCTCATGATGCTTGGCACAGGCCTCGCAGCAGTAGTGCTTGCCGTGTCGCGCGATCGGATGTTCACCCAGCTTGCACTCGCATTTCGGGCAGTCGCAGGTATCGGTTTTGGTCACTGTCATGGTTTGACTCCATTGTTATGGTCGTCCGGGTGCGGCGGATGCACGCACTGACAGTGTAGGAGCTGCCGCAGGCTGCGATCTTTTGATCTTGTTCTTTGTTTCAAGATCAAGATCAAGATCAAAAGATCGCAGCCTGCGGCAGCTCCTACAGGGAATCGCGTTCCTACCCCAATCTTATTACGCGCTGCGGGTATTGCTGCGGTACATGAACAGCAACGCCAAGGCGAGGCACACCATCGCCAGGATACGGCTGCTGGACAACTCGATCGCCGGATTACCCAGCCAGCCGAAATTGTCGATCAACATGCCCATGCCCAGTTGCCCCACGATCACTGCCACCGTCGCCACTGCCGTACCCACCCGTGGTACCGCGCCGACCATGACCATCATGTAGACCACGCCGAACAACGCGCCACTGAGCTGCCATTTCGGCACGTCCAGCAGGCTCACCGCATGGGCCGGTTCGAAAAACAGAATCAGCAATCCGGTTACCACCGCGCCCACCACGAAGGTCAACAGGCTGCTGCGCAACACACCGACCGTTTCACCCAGACGTCCGTTGATCGCCGCCTGCACGCTCAACACCGCACCAGCAGCCACGACCACCGCCAACAAAATAATCAGACTCATCATTAACCCCTTGCGATCAGAACAAGTGCCGCAACAATCAGCAGCAAGGCCAGCCAACGTTCACCGTTGACCTTTTTACGCGCGGCGCCGAACCAGCCAAAATGGTCGATCAACACACTCTTGCCGACCTGCCCGGAAAGGATCGCGATCATGGTCATCGCAATGCCGATATGGGGTGTGGCCAGGGTCAGCACGATGACGTACATCGGCCCCAGAAAACCCCCGATCAATTGCCAGCGCGGCAAGGTGTTCAAGGCCGGTCCTTGTTGCGGGCCGCTGAACAACAGCAGCAAAAACAGAATCGCCGAGCCGACACCGAAGATGCTCAAGGTCGCCCACAGGTGCCCGACCTGAACCCCCAGCGGCCCGAGCAACCCGGCCTCCACGGAAAGGCCCATGCCGGCCAGAATCACCAGCGGCAACAGCAGCAGCCGAAGTCCTGGTTTGGTTGCAGGCGCTGGAACAACGCCAGCTTGTTCGATTGAAGAAGATTGCATAAGCAGTACCCGTGATCAGTTGGCCCAACCCGTGAGTGCGAGTCTGCTCGCTGCCACTGGGTGGAATAGGCGCGCATTATCGTCTGGCGATCCTTTGCGATAAATGGGAGCATCCGGACAACACTTTTGCGCAAACCGCACAGCAGGACATTCCCATGCAGGGCCTCAACGAGTTTGGTTTCAAGGCACTTCGACTTTTTGTCGCGGTGCTCGACCACGGCAGTTTTTCCGAAGTCGCCCGTCGCGAGGGCCTGGCGCCCTCTTCGATCTCCCGGCAAATCCAACTGATGGAGCAGGCCTTGAACCAGCAATTGCTCTATCGCCACACCCGCGCCGTCACGCCGACCGAAGCCGGACGCATGCTCGGGCATCACGCGCGGCTGGTACTGGTGCAACTGGAAGAAGCCGAACAGGCATTGCAGGAACAGCAAAGCGAGCCCAGCGGACTGGTGCGGATCAATGCGCCGGTGGTGTTCGGGCAGCGTCACCTGACGCCGTGGCTGGGGCAGTTATGCGAGCGCTATCCGAAGCTGCAACTGGATATCCAGCAGACCGACACTTACGTCGACCCGCTGCAGGAAGGCGCCGACCTGTTGTTTCGCATCGGCCCGCTGCACGACTCGAGCATGCAGGCGCGCATCCTGGCGCCCCATCGCTTTCAGGTGGCGGCAAGCCCGGCGTACCTGAAACGCCATGGCTCGCCGAAACACCCCGATGAGCTGGCTGCGCATCAGTGCCTTGCCTACAAAGGGGTCACGGGCCAGCAGCGCTGGTTTTTCCGCAAGGATCAACAGGACTGGACGCCCTACCCGGTCACCGGGCCGATCACAGGCAATCACGCCGACACCCTCACCCAGGCCGCCGAACAGGGACTGGGGCTGGTGATGTTTCCGTCCTGGCTGATTGGCGAAGCCGTGCGCAACGGCACGCTGGTGCCAGTGCTGGGGGACTATCAGGTGTCCAACAGCCTCGAGCCCCAGCAGATCGCGGTGCTATGGCCTGGCAGCCGACGGTTGTCGGTGAAGGTCAGGACGGTGATTGATTTTTACGTGGAGTGTTTTGGCGTGGTGCCGTATTGGGACAGGCCGTAACAGTTGCCTCCAGCCTCCGGCACCCCGGAAGACCTGTAGCCGCTGGCGAAGCCTGCGTAGGGTCGCGAAGCGGCCCCCCGATTTTCAAGCGGACATCACAGCTTCAGTCGAGCGCGACCCCGGGGTCAACGCAGCCTTCGGCAGCTGCTACAGGTGTGTGTGTGTGTGTGTTCCAAGGACATCCTTGGGTCAGATACGAAACTGTCCGACCAGCTTGCCCAACCGCTGTCCCAGGTCCGCAAGGCTGCGGGTGGTCTGCGCGCCGAGCTGGGTTTCGTCGGCGACGCTGTCCACGGCCACTGCGATCTGATGCACGCTGCGGTTGATCTCTTCGGCCACAGCCGTTTGCTCCTCGGCGGCGCTGGCGATCTGCGCGTTCATCGCATTGATGGTGGCGATCAGTTGCGCCATGGTGTCCAGCGACGCACCCGCTTCATTGGCCTGAGCGCTGGTGCCGTCGCCGGCTTCGCTGGAGCGGCGCATGGCGTCCACGGCGGACTGGGTGCCGGCCTGCAAGCGGTCGATCATGCTCTGAATTTCCTGAGTGCTGATTTGCGTGCGACTGGCCAACGCCCGCACCTCGTCCGCCACCACTGCAAACCCTCGGCCCGCTTCGCCAGCGCGAGCCGCTTCGATGGCAGCGTTCAGCGCCAGCAAGTTGGTCTGATCGGCAATCGAACGGATCACACCGAGCACACTGACAATCGATGACACGTCTTTCTGCAAGCTGTCGAGGGACACGCCGCTGCTGCGAATATCGTCCACCAACGCATGAATCTTGACGATGCTGCCAGCCACCACGCGCTTGGCCGCCTGGCCTTCTTCGTCGGTCTGCTGGGCTGCCACCGCCGCGTTTTGCGCGCTTTTCGCCACTTCCTGGGCCGCCGCCGACATCTCGTTGATCGCCGTGGCCACCTGATCCGTCTCATGGCGCTGACGCTCCATGGCCTTGTCCGAACGCTGGGCCTGATCGGACACCTGATTCACCAACCCGGTCAGTTGCGAAGTCATTTCGGTGATCTGCCGCACCAGCCCATGGATCTTGTCGACGAAGCGGTTGAACGAGCCGGCCAGTTCACCGAGTTCATCCTTGCTGGTGACGGTCAGACGGCGGGTCAGGTCGCCCTCGCCCGCCGCAATGTCGTCCAGGTTGGCTTTCATCAGGGTCAGCGGACGCAAGATGGTGTTGGCCAGCAACAGACCGGCGACGGCGATCACCAGCAACACCAGCAGCGCAATGCCGACAATGCTCAGCACTACGCCTTCCATCCGCTCGTGCACCTTGGCTTCGACCAGTGCAACCTGCGCTTCGATGCCATCGAGATTGACCGACGTGCCGACCGCCATGTCCCACTTCGGCAGGAATTCGGTGTAGCCGAGTTTGGGCACCAGCACTTGACTGTTACCCGGCAGTGGCGAGCTGTATTGCAGATAGTGGGTGCCATCCTTCGCGACCTTCACCAGGTCGCGGTTGACGTAGACGCCATTCGGATCGCGGTTGTCCTTGAAGCTCTGGCCGACGCCTTCCGGGCTGTTGGCCTTGAACAGGCGCACGGTGTTGGAGTCGTAGCCGAAGAAGTAGCCATCCTTGCCGTAGCTGATGCTCGACAGCAGCTTGACCGCCTGGGCCCGTGCCGCGTCATCGCCAGGGGCGGCAGCGTCGTAAAGCGGTTTGATCGCAGTCATGGCCACGGCGACGTAGCTTTGCAGGGTCGTCTTGGCGTCGCTGAGCAGACGCTGACGGGTTTCCTCGACTTCGTTGCGGGCCTGTTGCTGGAGAATGAACAAGGTGGTCAGGCTGATGACCAGCGCAAAGAGCAATACCGGGAGGACGGCAAGGGACAGGACTTTAGCCTTCAAGCTCATGCGCATGACGTTCACTCTTTTGATGTTATTGGCGTGGTTAAAGCTTTAACGGCACGCCAGGTCAAAAGTTGAATGCGGTCATTGTGGGAGTGTGGCGAGGGGATTTATCCCCTCGCCACACAGCCCCTGCATTTGTAAGTCAGAGCACCATCGCCGCCACCCAGCCAAACGCCAGCAACGGCAAGTTGTAGTGCAGGAACGTTGGCACCACGGTGTCCCAGATATGGTGATGCTGGCCGTCGATGTTCAAACCGGAGGTCGGGCCCAGGGTCGAGTCCGAAGCAGGCGAGCCCGCGTCACCCAAGGCACCGGCCGTACCGACGATGCTGATGATCGCCAGCGGACTGAGCCCCAGCTGCACGCACAACGGCACGAAAATCACCGCCAGGATCGGCACGGTGGAAAACGATGAGCCGATGCCCATGGTCACCAACAGGCCGACCAGCAACATCAGCAAGGCGCCAATGGCTTTGCTGTGGCCGATCCATGACGCCGAGGTTTCGACCAGCGATTGCACGTCCCCGGTAGCTTTGATCACTTCGCCAAAGCCGGACGCGGCGATCATGATGAAGCCGATCATGGCCATCATCTTCATGCCTTCGGTGAACAGGTCATCGGTGTCACGCCACTTGACGATGCCCGACACCGAGAAGATCAGAAACCCTGCCAGCGCACCGATGATCATCGAATCCAGCAGCAGCTGAATGACGAACGCGGCAACGATGGCCAGTCCCGCCACCATCAGGCTCAGCGGGTTGTATTGCACGGCCACCTGCTCGACCTGCTCGATCTTCCCCAGGTCGTAGACGCGTTTCTTGCGGTAGCTGAAGAACGCTACGGCGAGCCCGAACACCATGCCCAGCGCCGGAATACCCATGGCATGGGTAACGTTGATGCCGCTGATGTCCACACCACTGCGGGCGACGTTGGCCAGCAGGATTTCATTGAGAAAGATGTTGCCGAAGCCCACCGGCAGGAACATGTACGGCGTGATCAGGCCGAATGTCATGACACAGGCGATCAGCCGCCGGTCCAGTTGCAGCTTGGTCAGCACGTATAAAAGCGGCGGAACCAGCAAGGGAATGAAGGCGATATGTATCGGCAAAATGTTCTGCGAGGCAATGGCCACCACCCACAGCAAGCCGATCAGCAGCCACTTGACCCGGCCGCCCCCACTGGCGTGCTGGCGATCGACCATCGCCAGGGCCTTGTCAGCCAGCGCATGGGCCATGCCGGATTTGGCGATCGCCACGGCAAAAGCCCCCAGCAACGCATAGGACAACGCCACCGTCGCCCCGCCGCCGAGGCCGCTATTGAAGGCTTTCAGGGTGGCGTCGATGCCAAGGCCACCGGTCAAACCACCGACCAGGGCACCCACGATCAGTGCGATCACGACATGCACGCGGGACAGGCTGAGTATCAGCATGACGCCGACCGCGGCAATTACAGCATTAATCATCGTTACCTCAAGACAAGCGCAATGAGTTCAGCCGGCAGTCTGCAAAGAGCCGCCAGCGGATCATGAAATGGGTTTTATTAGAGGGCGCGCACTGTGCCGGACCGATGCCACCTTGTCAAAGCCAACACGACCGGCCTGGTCGCTGTAATGCCTGCCCGCCCTTGTAGCAGGCTAAACGTGCACGTCTCTTGTAGCAGCTGGCGAAACTTGTGGTGAGGGGATTTAGCGAAACGTCGCACCGCCCCGTTGGGTTGCGCAGCGGCCCCAAAATCTTTACGACTGCTGCGCAGCCGAACGGGGATAAATCCCCTCACCACAGGCTTCGCCAGCTGCTACAGGGTTTGGTGTCGCTTCTTATTTATCTGAATGGATCAAGAATCCAAAATCACTGCCGTTACAGAGCAATGCCGCAGATATTTATCGAATAAGGACGTCTCCATGTCACTCAGACAACTTTCCATTCAATGGAAAATCACCCTGCTGGCCGGGCTTTGCCTGGCGGGCATCGTGACCCTGCTGGTGGGTCTTTCGCTGTATCGCATGGAGCACAGCTCCGCGTTGGTGAAAGCCTCGAGCATGGAGATGCTCAACGAAAGCGCCCAGGCGCGGATTGAATCCCAGGGCGAAAACCAGGCGCTGGAGATTCGCCAGCAGTTCATGGACGCCTATCAATACGGTCACGGCTTTTCGCGTCAGGTGCTGTTTCTGCGCGACCAGGCCGAAAAACGCTTCCTCGACGCGTTCGATTTGCGTGAAGACCTGACCCGACAGGTCAAGTCGGCGCTGCAGGCCAACCCGGAGCTGCTCGGTCTGTCGCTGGTGTTCGAAGCCAACGCACTGGACGGCAAGGACGAACTCTTCGCCGGTCAGGCCGAATTGGGCAGCAACGACAAGGGCCGGTTCGCCCTGTACTGGTCGCAACCGACGCCGGGCAAGGTCACGTCCATGGCGCTGCCGGAAAGCGACATGGCCGACACCAGCGCCGGCCCCAGCGGCGAGCCGGCCAACGCCTGGTTCACCTGCCCGCGCACCTCGCTCAATCCCTGCGTGATCGAACCGTATTTCTACAAGATCGACGGCCAGAACGTGCTGATGACCAGCATCGTTTTCCCTCTGATGGTCAACGGCAAGGTCATCGCCTCGCTGTCGGTGGACATCAACCTCAACAGCCTGCAAGCGATCAGTCAGGGCGCGAGCAAGAAGCTCTATGACGGCCAGACGAACGTCAGCATCATCAGCCCGGTCGGTTTGCTGGCCGGTTACAGCCCGGACGCCAGCAAACTCAGCCAGCGCTTGGACACGGTGGACACCACCAGCGGCGCAGAGCTGATCCGCAGGCTGGCCGGCAGCAGCAAGACCGAAAGCCTGCACAGCAATCAGCAGTTGAAGGTGCTGGCACCGTTCCAGCCGATTCCCGGTGGAAAATCCTGGGGCGTACTACTGCAAGTACCGGAAAAAGTCCTGGTCGGCCCGGCTGAAGCTTTGGAAAAACAACTCGACGACAGCAACACCACCGGCACACTGCTGGAGCTTGGCCTGGGTGTTGTCGCCGCGTTGATCGGCCTGTTGCTGGTGTGGCTGATGGCGCGCAGCGTGACCAAACCGATTCTGGGTGTGGCGCGCATGCTCGAAGACATCGCCAGCGGCGAAGGCGACCTGACCCGCCGCCTGGCCTACGACAAGCAGGATGAACTGGGCCAGTTGGCCGGTTGGTTCAACCGCTTCCTCGACAAGCTGCAACCGATCATTGCCGAGGTCAAACGCTCGGTGCAGGACGCGCGCAGCACGGCCGACCAGTCATCCGCGATTGCGACACAAACCAGCGCCGGCATGGAGCAGCAGTACCGTCAGGTGGATCAAGTCGCCACCGCGTCTCACGAAATGAGCGCCACGGCTCAGGACGTCGCCCGCAGCGCAGCGCAAGCCGCTCAGGCCGCGCGGGACGCCGATCATGCCACCCGCCGCGGCCTGACTGTGATCGACCAGACCACCACCAGCATCGACAACCTCGCGGCCGATATGAGCGCAGCGATGGTGCAAGTCGAAGGCCTGGCGGCCAACAGCGAGAAAATCGGATCGGTATTGGAAGTGATCCGTGCCATCGCCGAACAGACCAACCTGCTGGCGCTCAACGCCGCGATCGAAGCCGCCCGTGCCGGTGAAGCCGGACGCGGGTTTGCTGTGGTGGCCGATGAAGTGCGCAACCTGGCACGCCGCACCCAGGAGTCGGTCGAAGAAACCCGCCTGGTGATCGAACAGCTGCAAAGCGGCACACAGGATGTGGTGGGCTCGATGAACAACAGCCATCGCCAGGCCCAGGGCAGCGTCGAGCAAGTCGGCCAGGCCGTGACCGCATTGCGCCAGATTGGCGACGCGGTCGCGGTGATCAGCGACATGAACCTGCAGATCGCCAGCGCGGCCGAAGAGCAAAGCGCCGTGGCGGAAGAGATCAACAACAACGTGGCGACGATCAGGGACGTGACGGAGTCGCTGTCGGGGCAGGCCAATGAATCAGCGCGGGTGAGCCAGTCCCTCAACAGCCTGGCGAATCAGCAGCAGGCCTTGATGGACCAGTTCCGGGTGTAACACAAATACTGCATCCACCGGCATTACCTGTGGGAGCGGGCTTGCCCGCGATGAGGTCATAACAGCCACCCTCTATGTGGGCTGTTACATTGTCATCGCGGGCAAGCCCGCTCCCACAGATTTCTCAGCAGCTATGAGATCAATGTCAGCGCTTGGGCAACTGAATCACCACCTTCAACCCGCCCCACTCGCTCTCCTCCAACCGCATCACCCCACCCCACGTATCCACGATGTCTCGCACGATCCCCAATCCCAGCCCATGCCCATCGGTCTGTTCGTCCAGTCGCGTGCCGCGGCTGAACACCTGGGCCCGCTGATCCTCGGGAATGCCCGGACCATCGTCTTCAACGCTCAACACAAATTCTGCCGCCGTCTCGACCACACTCAACCGCACCTCGGCATCCGCCCACTTACAGGCGTTATCCAGCAGATTACCCAGCAGCTCCAGCAGGTCTTCCCGATCCCAGGGCAACTGCAGCCCCTTGGGCGCGACATAGCTGAGGTCCAGGTGTTCACCGTGAATCATGTTGAGCGTGGCCAGCAATCCCGGCAATTCGGCATCGCAATCGAACAACGCCCCCGGCAGCGCGTCGCCGGACAATCGGGCGCGATTGAGTTCGCGGTTGAGACGTAGACGGACTTGTTCCAGTTGCTCCTGGAGTACTTTGCGCAATTGCGGGTGCGCATCGAGCTTTTCGCTCGATGCCAGGCTCAACAACACCGCCAACGGTGTTTTCAACGCATGGCCAAGGTTGCCCAGGGCATTGCGCGAACGCTTGAGGCTGTCTTCGGTATGAGCGAGCAAATGGTTGATCTGTGCCACCAGCGGCTCCAGTTCAACCGGCACCTGATCGTCCAGTTGCGAACGCTGACCCTGTTGCAACTGAGCGATCTGCTCGCGGGCTTTTTCCAGCGGGCGCAAAGCGCGGCGCACGGTGACCCGTTGCAACAGCAGAATCAGCAACAACCCCGCCAGACCGAGGCCCAAGCCCACTTGCTGCATGCGCAAAAAGCTGTCGCGCACCGGGGTGTAATCCTGGGCCACGCTGATGGAAATCGACTGCCCGAGCCGGCGATAGTCCGAGCGCAACACCAGCAACTGCTGCCCCTCCGGCCCCAATTGCAAATTGCTTTGCAGACCGGGCTGCTCAAGCCGCGGAAACTCCTGATCCCACAGCGAACGGGAGCGCCAATGGTTGTCGGCGAAGTCGATGCGAAAGTAATGCCCGGAATACGGCCGCTGATAAGCCGGCGACAAGTGTCGCTCATCCAGCTGCAAACCCTGGGGACCACGCACCAGCGCTACCAGCAGGCTCTCGCTGTCGTTGCGCAGCCCGGCTTCGAGGTAGCGCTGCAAACCCATTTCGAACAGCCACAAACTGGTCTGCGCCAGCACCAGGCCGACGATCACCATCACGCTGATCAGCCCCAGGCTCAAGCGGCGCTGGATCGACCTCACTTGGCTTGCCCGCCGAACAGGTAACCCTGGCCGCGGCGGGTTTCGATCACCGTGCGCCCGAGCTTGCGGCGCAGGTGGTTGACGTGGACTTCCAGTACGTTGGAATCACGCTCGGTTTCACCGTCGTAGAGGTGTTCGGCGAGGTGGCTTTTGGAGAGGATCTGTTCGGGGTGCAGCATGAAATAACGCAACAGGCGAAATTCCGCAGCGGTGAGCTGGATGTCTGCACCGTCACGGGTCACGCATTGGCGACCTTCATCCAGATGCAGGCCTGCCGCCTTGAGCGTCGGCTGGTTGGCCTGGCCGTGGGACCGACGCAGCAGCGCCTGAATCCGCAAGTGCAGTTCTTCTGGATGAAACGGTTTGGTCAGGTAATCGTCGGCGCCGGCCTTCAGGCCTTCGATGCGTTCGGACCAGGACCCGCGCGCTGTCAGGATCAGCACGGGCGTCGCCAAACCGCCTGCGCGCCATTGCGCGAGCACGTCCAGCCCCGGCAAACCCGGCAGGCCGAGGTCGAGGATGATCAAGTCATAGGGCTCGCTGCTGCCCTGATACACCGCATCGCGACCGTCCGCCAGCCAGTCCACGGCATAGCCCTGGCGATTCAATCCGGCCATCAGTTCATCGGCCAGGGGCACGTGGTCTTCCACGAGGAGCAAACGCATCGGTCAATCTTCCTTGTCTTTCAGTAACTGGCCAGTACGGGCATCGAGGTCCAGTTCACGCACCACGCCTTCGGTGGTCAACAGTTCGACTTCATAAATGTAGACGTCGTGTTTTTCTTCAAGCTCGGCTTCCAGCAGTTTGGCGCCCGGATAGCGGTCCAGCGCCTGCTGCAAGAGCTGCTCAAGCGGCAGGATCACGCCTTGCTGGCGCAGGCGCAGGGCTTCGTCCTGATCCAGGTCGCGAGCCATGACCACCGAACACAAAACCAGAAGCGCCAGGCCTGCCCGGCTGGCGCTTCGACTGGAAAACAAATGCACCTTCATTACGTATCCTGATGATCCTTGAGAACCTGCCCGCTGACAGCGTCCAATTCCAGGTCCCAATCGAGACCTTGCGGGTCGCGCAGCTCAACCTGGTAGATGTACTTGCCGTACTCTTCTTCCAGCTCGGTCTCGGTGATGCTGGAGCCTGGGTGTTTGGTCAACGCGGTGGCATTGAGCTTCTCGAAAGACACAATGGTACCAGCGTCACGCAGCCGCAGGGCTTCGTCGGGCCCCAGGTCGCGAGCGTGGGCGATGCTGGCCGTCATGCCGATAATGGATGCGGTGATCAGGGCCGTCAGGTTTTTCATGGGTGTCTCCGTGTTTTTTCGTGTATTGCCAACAGGGAGCCACCTTAGCGAGGTGAACTTAATTGAAACTGAATGGCCATCATCTCCTTCAGGGGAGCCCAACGAAATCTTCTATAATCCCGCCCGCCTGCCACGCACCGAGACCCGTATGACCGCCATCCACATCAAGTTCCCCTCCCTGACCCTCAAAGCCGGCCCGCGAGCCTTTGCGCGCATCCGGGAAAACGGCCTGAACGCCGCCGACGTGGGGACGCTGCCCGGTGCCGCCGGTGGCCCGAAGGCGTTGGGGATTCAAGGTCTGGACCTGGCGTTGTTCGGTGAATGGCTGCCCGCTGCGCCACGGGAGCGCTCGCTGATCGGCGCTTCGGTGGGTTCCTGGCGCTTCGCCAGCGCCTGCCTGCCAGACGCGGCCGAAGGCATCCGCCGCCTCGGCCATCTGTACACCGAGCAGAATTTCGACAAGGGCGTCACGATGGCGCAGATCAGCCAGAGCTCGCGGCGCATGCTCGATGAACTGCTCGACGGCCGCGACGCTTCGATACTCGACAACGCGCACTACCGGCTGAACATCATGGTAGTCAAAAGCCATGGCCGACTGGCCGATGATCATCGCGGGCGACTGGGACTGGGCCTGTCGTCAGTGATTGCCGACAACCTGCGAGGTCGTTCGCGGCTTGCGCGACACTTCGAACGCCTGATCCTCCATGACCCGCGCCTGGCGCCTCCCGTGAATGCGCTGAACGATTTCCCCTCACGCTTTATCGCCCTGAATGCCGGCAATTTGCGCCAGGCCTTGCTCGCCTCAGGATCGATCCCGATGGTGATGGAAGGTGTGCGTGATCTGCCAGGCGCCGGCGCCGGAACCTTTCGTGATGGCGGGCTGCTCGACTATCACCTTGACCTGCCCTACAGCGGCAACGACATCGTGCTCTACCCGCACTTTACCGACCGCATCATTCCCGGCTGGTTCGACAAGACCCTGCCCTGGCGCCGGGCCTGCCCCAAGCGCCTGCAGGATGTGCTGCTGCTGGCGCCCTCGAAGGAGTACCTGGCACGCCTGCCTTACGGCAAACTGCCCGACCGCAACGACTTCAAGCGCTTCATGGGCGATGCCCCGAGCCGGCAGAAGTACTGGCGCGCGGCGATGGATGAAAGCCGGCGACTGGGTGACGAATTCCTCGAACTGACCGCCAACGGTCGCCTTGGCGAGCGCTTGCTGACCCTTTAGTCAGGACAAACTGATAAACTCGCCGCCTGCCCACATCGCCGCGGCGATCGCCACCTGACAGAGCTCAAAACACTGTGGAAATTTTCAAGGAATTTACGTTCGAATCCGCCCACCGCCTGCCCCACGTGCCGGAAGGCCACAAGTGCGGTCGCCTGCACGGTCACTCGTTCAAAGTGGCCATTCATTTGAGTGGCGACCTGGATCCGCACACCGGCTGGATTCGCGATTTCTCGGAGATCAAGGCGATCTTCAAGCCGCTGTACGAGCGTCTGGACCATAATTACCTGAACGATATTCCTGGCCTGGAAAACCCGACCAGTGAAGTACTGGCGAAGTGGATCTGGAACGAGTTGAAGCCATTGCTGCCGGAACTCAGCGCGATTCGCATCCACGAAACCTGCACCAGTGGCTGCATTTATCACGGCGAGTAAGCGTTCGAAAAAAAGCGACCTGAATGCCAACACGTTAACTACGAAGATGCTGCAAGCATCTAAAAAAACGCCCCGACTGTTCGGGGCGTTTTTGTCTGGATCTGTCGCGGTTATTTTGCCGCGATGCACTCCAGCTCCAGTCGTGCACCATAAACAAGCTGGGTGCCACCGAACGCACTGCGAGCGGGATAAGGTTTACTGAAGTAAGTTTTGTACACCTCATTGAAGGCGGGCCATTCTGCTATATCGGCCAGCATCACTGTGCACTTGACCACGTCCGTCATTTCATAACCGTTGGATTCCAGAGCCGTTTTAATATTGTCCAATGCCTGACGTGACTCCGGTTCAATGCCACCTTTTACCAACTGGTCAGATCCTGGCTCGGCACCGATTGTGCCCGACATGAATAACAACTTCGTAGCGCTCACCTGGACGGCATCAGAGAATGGCAAGTTATACCGACCGGAATCGATAAACTCGACAGGCTTTGCGTCCTTGGCGCCATTGGGCCGATCGCCAACGTTCGCACATCCCGCCAGCAAGATGCTCATTGTTAAAATACTGCCAGTCATCCATGAAATCTTTTTCAAAGTTACGTGCTCCTAAACTCATTGGTGTCGGCGGAGTATGCCGACCGCTTCAATGAGAAATCAGGCCCTGGCAACACGCTGTGAAAGAAGTCCCCTGCAATCCTGAATATAGGAAAAAACGCCTCGCAAACCTGGACCTTTCCTACACCTTTGCCGACGTGAATTTCACGGGATAAAAAACGTCCGAAGCAGGCGGTTTTTTGCCTATGCTTTTGCTTCTCCCCCGCCAAGAGGACACGCGTATGGCTGACTGGCCGCTGCCTCAAACCTATCGCTTCAACGGACATTCCATCCGCTTCGCCGTGCGCGGCGACGGACCGCCCCTGGTGTTCGTGCATGGCACGCCGTTCTCTTCTTACGTCTGGCACCGTATCGCGCCGCACTTCATCGCTTCCCATCGGGTGCATTACTTCGACCTGCTGGGTTACGGGCAATCCGAGAAAATCGACGGCGATGTTTCCCTGGGTGTGCAGAACGACCTGTTGGCCCAACTGCTCGACCACTGGGGCCTGGCGTGCCCGGATGTGGTGGCCCACGATTTCGGCGGTGCCACGGCGTTGCGGGCGCATCTGCTCAATGGCAAGGATTACCGCAGCCTGACCCTGATCGATCCGGTAGCGCTGACGCCCTGGGGTTCGCCGTTCGTGCAGCATGTGCGCCAACATGAAGCGGCGTTCAGCGGTGTGCCGGACTACATTCAGCGCGCCATCGTGCCGGCCTACATTCGCGGGGCGATCAAGCGCGAGATCACGGACGACGAACTCGCCCCCTACGTACAGCCCTGGCTGGGGGATGAAGGGCAAGCGGCGTTCTATCGGCAGATCGCCCAGATGGACACGCGCTATACCCGCGAAGCTGAAACGCGCTACCCAACGATCCGCTGTCCGGTGCAGATCCTGTGGGGTGAAGACGATGAGTGGATTCCCATCGAGCGTGGGCGAGCGCTGCAACAGATGATTCCCGGTGCCCAGTTGCATGCCATCCCCAATGCCGGGCACCTGGTGCAAGAGGACGCGCCGGAGGCCATTGTTGCGGCGCTGCTCAGATTCCTGCCACTCCAGACTTCCCCCTGAACAAACTCAATCCTTTGTAGGAGCAAAGCTTGCTCCTACAAAGGATACGGAGTGTTCGAGTGCACCGCTTTTGTGCCCTCTGCCGCGCCAAATGATCAGCCTCGGCTATACATAACCAGACCAACGCCATTGGCACGACCACTGCAACACCCTCCGCGTCTTCCCCTCCAGCAAGGAACGCCCCATGACGCAGAACGCTCCCGGCAACGACTATCCCCTCAGCGAAGTCCCGATGCATGCCCGTAAAGGCCTGGCCTCAACGGCCATGGTGTTGCTCGGTTTTACGTTTTTCACCGCCACCATGTTTGCCGGCGGCAAGCTCGGTGTGGCGTTCAGTTTCGGCGAAATGATGATGGTGATCATCGTCGGCAATCTGCTGCTTGGCCTGTACGCCGCAGGACTGGGCTACATCGCCTTCAAAAGCGGGCTCAATTCGGTGTTGATGGGCCGGTTCTGCTTCGGCGAGGTGGGCAGCAAGCTCAGCGATCTGATCCTCGGTTTTACCCAGATCGGCTGGTACGCCTGGGGCACGGCCACGGCTGCCGTCGTACTGGGCAAGTATTTCGAGTTGAGCGACGGGACCGTGCTGGGTCTGATGGTGCTGTTCGGCCTGGGCTTCTGCGCCACTGCTTATGTCGGGTATCGCGGTCTGGAAATCCTGTCCTGGATCGCCGTGCCCGCGATGATGTTGCTGCTGATGCTGTCCATGTGGGTCGCCACGGTAAAAGTCGGCGGGCTCGACGGTTTGCTGGCCGTGGTGCCGACAGGCACGCTGGATTGGTCGACCGCGATTACCCTGGTGTTCGGCACCTTCGTCAGCGGCGCCACGCAAGCCACCAACTGGACGCGTTTTTCGCGCTCGGCCAGGGTTGCGGTACTGGCGAGTCTGATCGGTTTCTTCATCGGCAACGGCCTGATGGTGTTGATCGGCGCCTACGGGGCGATCGTCTATCAACAACCGGACGTGGTTGAAGTGCTGTTGCTGCAAGGTTTTGCCATGGCTGCGATGGCCATGCTGCTGCTCAACATCTGGAGCACCCAAGACAACACCATCTACAACTTCGCCGTCGCCGGTTGCAACCTGCTGCGCACCGACCGACGCAAGACCGTGACCCTGGTCGGCGCGGTGATTGGCACCGCATTGGCGCTGCTGGGTATGTACGACCTGCTGGTGCCGTATCTGATTCTGCTGGGCACGGTGATTCCGCCGATAGGCGGCGTGATCATGGCGGATTTCTTCTTCCGCTACCGTGGTCAATATCCACGTCTGGCCGACACGCGTTTACCGGCGTTCAACTGGCCCGGCTTGAGCGCTTATGCGGTCGGCACGGTGGCCGCTTTCAGCTCGCCGTGGGTCGCACCGCTGGTAGGGATTGCCGCTGCCGCGCTAACGTATGTGCTACTGACCGGCGTTTTTGGTGCTCGAGTCGCCAACGCACCCTTACAAGATCTCTGAAAAAGGATTCGCCTGATGCACATCATCAACGCCCGCCTGCGCAACCAAGAAGGCCTGCATGAATTGCACCTGGAAAACGGCCTGATCAGCAGCATCGCGCGTCAGACCGAGGCGCCCACCCTGGGCCCCGACGATCTGGATGCCGGCGGCAATCTGGTGATTCCACCGTTCGTTGAGCCGCACATCCACCTCGACGCCACCCTCACCGCCGGCGAGCCGCGCTGGAACATGAGCGGCACGCTGTTCGAAGGCATCGAGTGCTGGAGCGAGCGCAAGGTCACGATCACCGAGGAAGACACCAAGACCCGCACGCGCAAAACCCTCCAGGCCCTGGCCGCCCACGGCATCCAGCACGTGCGCACCCACGTCGACGTCACCGACCCGCAACTCACGGCACTTAAGGCGATGCTCGAAGTGCGCGAGGAAAGCCGCCACCTGGTCGACATGCAGATCGTGGCGTTCCCGCAAGAAGGCATCGAGTCTTACCGCAATGGTCGCGAGCTGATGGAAGAAGCGATTCGCATGGGCGCCGATGTGGTAGGCGGGATTCCGCATTTCGAGTACACCCGCGATCAGGGCGTCAGTTCAGTGAAGTTCCTGATGGACCTGGCCGAACGCACCGGTTGCCTGGTGGACGTGCACTGCGACGAAACCGACGACCCGCACTCGCGCTTCCTGGAAGTGTTGGCCGAAGAGGCCCGCAGCCGCGACATGGGCTCGCGGGTCACCGCCAGCCACACCACGGCGATGGGTTCCTACGACAACGCGTACTGCGCAAAGCTGTTTCGTCTGCTCGGGCACTCGGGGATCAGTTTTGTCTCCTGCCCGACCGAAAGCATTCACCTGCAAGGGCGTTACGACAACTTCCCGAAACGCCGCGGCGTGACGCGGGTCAACGAGCTGCTCGAAGCGGGCATGAACGTGTGCTTCGGCCAGGATTCGATCGTCGACCCGTGGTACCCGCTGGGCAACGGCAACATCCTGCGGGTGCTCGAAGCCGGCCTGCACATCTGCCACATGCTCGGGTACCGCAACCTGCAAAGCGCGCTGGACCTGGTCACCGACAACAGCGCCAGGGCCATGGCATTGGGTGATCGTTACGGCCTGGAGCGCGGGCGGCCGGCGAATTTGCTGATCCTGTCGGCGGACAGTGATTACGAGGTCATTCGCAGCCAGGGGTTGCCGCTGTATTCGATTCGGGACGGGAAGGTGTTGGTGAAGCGGACAATGCCGGAGGTGGAATTTTTTGGTGGTCAGCTCTGAGATTTCCGTTGACCCGGCTGGCCCCATCGCGAGCAGGCTCACCCCCACACTGGATCTTCAGTGGACACAGGATTTGTGTACGCAAGCGATCCACTGGGGGAGTGAGCCTGCTCGCGATGGCAATCTCACCGTCAACCCATCAACTTCGCCGTACCAAACAACCTGACCCCGCTCAGCTCCCCACCAGACTCTTCAAGCAAAATCGGCGCCGTGCCGCCCGGCATCACCACCTTCACTTCGCCAGCCGCCACCCAGCCCACCCGCCAGGCCGCACAGGCCACCGCACTGGCGCTGGTGCCCGACGACGCCGTCGGCCCTTCCCCACGCTCAAAAACCCGCGCAACGATCCGCCCTTCGGCCTCCCGCATTGCCCATTGCAGATTGATCCCCGCGGGACAGGGTTCACCGGCACCGGTTGGCATGGCATAGGCGATGCGGGTCAGGCCGTCGGACAACGGCGTTTCACGCATCTGCTCATTGCTCGGCAGCGCATTAGCATCGTCAACGAGGGTCACGCAATGCGGATTGCCTACCCGCACGAACTGGCTGCGGGACCATGCCGGATCAAGCGCCGACAGCGGTTGTACATGATTGAGTTCACGGCCGTTGAACATCACCTCGCCTGCCCCGTGAGCACTCACCGCCCCCGGCCCGAAGGACGGTTGGCCCAGGTCCAGCCAGAAGCCCTGAACGCCGGCGACCTGTGCGATGCTCACCGACGTTTCACCCGGCGAAACCGTATCGGCCTTGTCGTGATGAACCCTGAGTAAACACGTCTCGTGTGCTGGAAAAAGCCCTTGATCGCTCAGCGCCTGGGAAAAAATCGTCAACCCATTGCCACTGCGCTCGGCCAGCGTGCCGTCGGTGTTGACGATCAGCACATCGAAGGGTGGGGCCGATTGAAACGGGCCGACCAGCAACCCGTCACAACGATGGTCCTTGCTGCCGGGCGGTTGCGTGCCCGGGGCCCAACCGCAGAATGCCTCGATGGCCGACAACGCCCAGTCCTCGCGACCGTGCGCGGCCTGCCCCGCATCGGCTGGCAAGTCGATGCCCTGCAGCCGAACGGCTTGCGGTGCCACCACCCCGTAGATATTGCCTCGTGCGTCGTAAAACGGCGTCATTACGCTCCCCTGTATCAATCGTCGATGACCTCAACATATCGCGAAACAGGTGCGGGCTGTGCAAGGATGTCGTCCTGCCTGATCACACCCCCGGCGGACGCTCGCCGAACCCAACGGTCGAGTGACTGTCCCTTGGGGACGCAATGTTTTTTCCAAGGATTGATATGAGCAACCTCAACACCCCAGCCACCTTCGTTCCCGGACGCCTGGAACAAATGTCCACGCGCGTCGCTTTCTTCATCGCAGGTTTCGGCATCGCCGCCTGGGCGCCGTTGGTGCCGTACGCCAAGGCTCGCGCCGGGCTGGATGAAGGCACGCTCGGCCTGCTGCTGTTATGCCTGGGCGTGGGCTCGATTCTGGCGATGCCGCTGGCCGGGGTTCTGGCTTCGCGCTTCGGCTGTCGGCGAGTGACCATCGGCGGGACATTGTTGATCTGTGCAGCCCTGCCACTGCTGGCGACCGTGTCGTCGATACCGGGGCTGATCGCGGTGCTGTTCATGTTCGGTGCGGGCCTGGGCACGGTGGATTCGACCGTCAACCTGCAAGCGGTGATCGTCGAGCGGGCCAGTGGCAAAACCATGATGTCGGGTTTCCACGGGATGTTCAGCCTCGGCGGAATCGTCGGTGCGGCGGGTGTCAGCGCCTTGCTCGGCTTCGGGTTTTCGCCATTGACGGCGATGCTGGTGGTGGCTGTATTACTGCTGGTCGCGCTGTGCAAGGCCGCGCCGCACATGCTGTCTTACGGCAGTGAACGCTCGGGGCCGGCGTTCGCCATTCCCCACGGTATCGTGCTGTTCATCGGCGGGATGTGCTTCATCGTGTTCCTCGCCGAAGGCGCGGCGCTGGACTGGAGTGCGGTGTTCCTGGTGCAGGAACGCGGCATCGATACGGCGTATGCGGGGTTGGGTTACGCCGCATTTGCATTGACCATGACCGTGGGGCGTCTGACAGGCGACCGGATTGTCCGTCGTCTCGGCGCGACACGGGTGATGGTATTTGGAGGGCTGACGGCCGCCGCGGGCCTGTTTTTGGCCACGTTTGCGCCGAACTGGGAATTTGCGCTGGTGGGCTATGTGCTGCTGGGGGCCGGCTGTTCGAACATCGTGCCGGTGCTATTCACCGCGGTGGGCAAACAGACGGTCATGCCCGAAAGCGTCGCCATACCCGCCATTACCACCCTGGGTTACGCGGGAATTCTCGCGGGACCTGCGGTCATCGGCTTCATCGCCCATGCCAGCAGCTTGAGTTTTGCCTTTGGTTTGATGGCGGTGCTGCTGGTGGCGGTGGCCATTGGTGGCAAGGTGTTGAAGGTTTAACAAGCACCGCAATCAATTGTGGCGAGGGAGTTTACTCCCGCTGGACTGCGCAGCAGGCCCATTTTGTTGGGGCCGCTGCGCGACCCAGCGGGAGCAAGCTCCCTCGCCACAGGGTTGTTATCGCTCTTTCGATTGCGATTAAAACCCGACACTGGCCTGCACAAAGAACGTCCGCGGTGCCCCCACATACATCCCCGCATTGTTATCGCTGGAGCGAGTGAAGTACTGCTTGTCGAAGATGTTCTTCACCCCGGCACCGACTTTCAGGTTCGACAGCGTCGCACCAAAGTCATAACCGCCGCGCACGTTCCAGGTGACGTAGCCCGGAATGTCACCGTACTGACCGTCCGCCGTGCCTTCGGTGATGTAGTTGCCGCTGAAGCTGCCATCGGCATTCACCGCAGTGCCCGGTGAGCGCTGTTTGGATTGGGCGAAGGCATCGACGTTCCAGGTCCAGCGATCGACGTCATAGCGCAGGCCGGCGGTCGCCACCTGGCGCGAATAGAACGGCAAGTCACGGCCCTTGAAGCCCGGGATTTCCCCTTCGTACACGGCGCGGGTATAGGTGAATCCGGCGTTGGCGCTCAGGCCTTCGAGCCGGGGATCCAGGGCAACCATGTCGTAGTGCACCGAGGCCTCGAGACCCTGGTGGGTCGTCGCCCCCAGGTTGGTCCAGCCCGCGTCATTGCTGATGTACTGCAGTTCCTTATCGAAGTCGATGTAGAACAGCGTCACCTCACCGCCCCACACATCATCGTTGTAACGCGTGCCCACCTCGTAGGTCTTGGCCTTTTCCGGGTTCAGGCCGTTGGCCGTGTCGTCACCCGAGCCGCCCTGGCCGAGCTGGAAATATTGCAGGCTGCCAAACGAGGTTTCGTAGTTGGCGAACAGCTTCCAGGCGTCGGACAGGTGATACATCACGCTCAAGGCTGGCAGAGGCTCGTTGCTTTCGATGCTGCGATTCTTCTCGGTCACCGGCCTACCGGCGGTATCGAGCACCGGCCGATCATGCCAGTCAGTGCTGATGTGCTCGAAGCGAATGCCCGGCGTCACGGTCCAGTTGCCGACGTCGATCTTGTTATCGACGTACACGGAGTTGGCTTCAGTGCCCCCCGTACGGTCCTGATAGACGTGCCCGTCGGCACCCGGACGCACCACCGGCTCATTGCTGCCGTTAAGCCCCAGACGACTCGCCGTCTCGTGCATGCCTTCCTTCAGGTAGCGATAACCGACACTGACTTCCTGAGTGGTCGGGCCGACGTCAAACACGCGGGACACGCGCGGCTCGATGCCGAAGGTGTAGTACGTGCGCGGGAACGAGCCGAGGGTCTGCTGATCGCGAGCGGCAATGTTGCTGCCCCGGAAGCTGTCGGAGTAATAGGTCAGCACTTCGGCCTGGGTGCGGTCGTCGATCTGCCGGGCCCATTTGAACGAGACGTCCTTGCGGCGCCCGCTGAAGTTGTCGTTGTTGCGGTCGGACTGAAACGGATCGGCGTCGTACTGCGCCTGGGTCAGGCCACCGGGCATGTCGGCGCTGGCGTCGTAGTAGTGAAAGTTGAGGCTGAAATCATCGACATCGGTGGGCGCCCAATGGGTCTTGAGGATCACGTCGTCGATGTCGTTACCGTTGTTGCGCTCGCGGTACCCGTTGCCGTTGACGCCCGAATACAACAGGGCCACGCCGATGCCGTTGTCGGCCGTGCCGCCGACAAACGCCGTATCGATGTGCTTCCAGCCACCGTGCCGGGAGGTTTCCAGGGTGGTGCCGATTTCAGCGGAGGCTTTTTCCGGGATGGCGCGAGTCACGAAGTTGATCACGCCGCCCACGTTCTGCGGTCCATAACGCACGGAGCCCGCACCGCGCACCACATCGATGCTGTCGAGGTTTCCGGACGAAATAGGGGCCATGGACAGTTGCGGCTGACCGTAGGGCGCAAACGCGGCAGGCACGCCGTCGATCAGCACGGTGGAGCGAGGCGACAGCCGCGAGGTCAGGCCGCGCACGCCGACGTTCAGGGAAATATCGCTGCCGCCGTACCATTGGCGTCTTGCACTTGCACGCCCGGCACACGCTTCAACACGTCGCCGACGGTCATTGCGCCCTGCTCGACCATCGCTTCGCGGCGAATCACCGTCCGCGCACCCGGGTGGTTTTGCACCACGGCGGCATCGGCGTCACCGAGCCAGTCGCCGACCACCTTGATGTCGGTTACGCCCAGCTCCAGCGGTCCGTTGGCAGCGGAAGTCGGTGCCGGCGTCAGGGTCACCGAACCTTCATCGATCTGATACTCAAGGCCACTGCCCTGCAGCAACTGACGCAAGGCCTGCTCCGGCGAGAAGTTACCGTCCACGGCCGGCGCCTGTTTGCCGGCCACCAGTTCAGGACTGAAAAAAACCTGCAGCGACGTTTGCTGACCCAACTGACTCAAGGCCTGGCCCAAAGGCTGCGCCTGGATGTGAATAGCGTCGGCGGCGAATGCCTGGGGCAACGCCGAGCTGATGGCCAACGCGAGCGCAAGCCGCAGCCAGGAAGTTTTGTTGTTGTTAGCGATGGTTTTTTTCACGTCGAACGTTGTCCTGTGGATCGCAAGAGTGTGCGTTTGTTAATGCAAACCAGTTGCAGTTGGACAAGAAGACGAAGAACTCAAAAAAAACCTGAATCTATTTTGAAATTATTTCCTGACTGCCGTCATCGAGGGTGCGCACAGCCACCGGCAAAATGTTCGGCAAGGCTTTTAGCAAGGCGTCGGTGTTGTCGGATTTGAACACGCTGGTCAGGCGCAGATTGCCGACTTTTTCATTGCCGACCCTGAGAGGTTTCTCCCGGTAACGGGACACTTCGGCAGCGACTTCGCTCAGGCTCGCGTTGTTGAACACCAGCTTGCCGCTGCGCCAGGCAGTAAGCTCCGCGGGATTGACCGCATACGCCGCTGTGACAAAACCCTTGGCATCCACACGCGTCCCGGTCCCGGCAGTGAGGCTGACAAATTCGTTGTCGGCTGCATCCCGCCCCTGGACCTTGACCGTGCCCTGCTCTACCACGACCCGGGTTTCAGCAGGGTCACGACGCACATCGAAACGGGTTCCGGTGACGGTGATTTTTCCGCTTCCAGACGCCACGACAAAAGGTCGGCGGGTGTCGTGTTCAACACTGAACATCGCCTCGCCTTCGCTCAGTTCGATGTGACGAAGGTCCTGTTCATAACGCACCTGAACCCGGCTGCGGCTGTTCAAGTCGATTACCGAGCCATCGGGCAATGCCACCTGCCGACGCTCACCCAGCGCCGTGGAGAACTCGGCGGTGTAGGGGCCCGGGGATTTAAAACCACTGAACAAACCAAGCCCCAGCGCCACGGCCAACACACTGGCGGCCACGGCATAGCGCATCAAAGGACGACGCTTGCTGCGCGCTGGCGGGGCTTCGCACAACGCCTGCAAACGCGCCGCCGGCACCAGGTCAGCGGCAGACCACAATCCTTGAAGCACCTGAAACTCATCGCGATGCTGCGGATGTTCCCCTAGCCAGACTTCAAAACGCTGGCGCTCTTCCACGTCCACGACCGGTTCCTGCAAACGCACAAACCACCGCGCCGCCTCATCGCGAACCGCCGTTTGCCCGCACGCGCAATCACGAGTATCCATCATGGAAGTTCCTGTCGGCTTAGGGATTGAAATGCGATCTGCCTTATGTAGGAGCTGCCGCAGGCTGCGATCTTTTGACGTTGAGTTTTGAAAGCAAGATCAAAAGATCGCAGCCTGCGGCAGCTCCTACACAGAGCATTACGCATCATGATTGCAACCCGTCCAGCCGATCGCGCAGATGCCGCAGGGTGCGGATCATATACTTTTCCACCATGTTCTTGGACAGGCCCAGGCGTTCGGCGATTTCGGCCTGGGTCAGGCCCTCGATCTTCTGCCAGACGAACACCTTGCGGCAATTGACTGGCAGTTCGGCGAGCGCCCGCTCGATGGAGTCAGCCAACTGGATCGCCTGCATGAAATGCTCCGGGTCGCCGGACGACGACACACTGTGATCGATCGCCTCCGACTCCATGGCGCACCGCCGATCCTCACGCCGATATCCATCCACCGCGATGTTGCGCGCGGTCTGGTGCAAGTACGCCCGAGGCTGCTCCACCGCCGCCGAATCGGACTCAAGCACCCGCACAAAGGTGTCGTGGGCAAGGTCCTCGGCCTGCTGACGATTTCTCAGGCGACGGGTCCAGGTGCCAACCAACTCTTCGTAATGCTCGAAAAAGCCATGTTTGCGAGGCAGCTTGGGGGTCATTGCGGCGCGCTGTGGAGAGGGGTGCGAATAGTAATGCTTCCTATTAAGCCGAAGCAATGGATTCCAGACCGGCGCTACCGAGGGCACTTCAGCCGGACCAACATGTGAAAAGTTGATTTAGGCACGCAGCCAAAGGATTCTGGCAGGCATCCCAAACAAGCTCTGCACGGGCTGTAGCAAAGTGCACGTGTGCCTGTCACTTGGCTTGCCCATAGGAACCCCGCAAATGTTCACCACCGTCGCAGCACCCAACAGAAAACCGCGCACCCGGCTCGCGCTGGCCATTGCCTTGAGCCTGCTCGGCCTGCCCGGCTGGATCACTCAGGCCAATGCTCACAGCGGTCATGCCGAAATGGTGCCGCTGCAAGCAGGCCTTGAGGCATTCGGCGCGACGGTCAAATGGGACGATTACGCCAACCTGTTCGTGATCGCCAAGGACGGCGTCTACCTCAAGGTCAAGCCGGACAGCAAAGTGGCGATGCTCAACGGCAAGCGCATGGAATTGACCGTGCCGGTGGTATTCAAGGGCCAGACCGCCTACATGTCCAAGGACTTCATCAACCAGGTGTTCCAGTCCGGCCTGGACAAGACATTTGTGGTCGAGACCCGGCCTAACCCGCTCAACCCGTTAAGCGCCGACGAAATCAACCGTGCGGTGGACATCGTCAAACGCTCCGATCATTACAAAACCGGGTTTCGCTTCACCGAAGTGTCGATCCATGAGCCGCCCAAGGATCAGGTGTGGACGTTTGCCCTCACCGGCCAAACCGTCGCCCAGCCCCGTCAGGCCAACATCGTGGTGCTCGACGGCAAGCACGTGATCGAAGCGCTGATCGATCTCGACAGTCAGTCCATCCTGTCCTGGAAGCCGATCGAAGGCGCCCACGGCATGGTCTTGCTGGACGACTTCGGCACCGTGCAATCGGCCATAGAGGCCAGCCCGGAGTATGCCCAGGCGCTGGCCAAGCGCGGTATATCCGATGTGAAAAAGGTCGTGGCAACGCCCTTGACGGTCGGGTATTTCGACGGCAAGGACGGCTTGGCGCAGGACAAACGGTTGCTGAAAATCGTCAGCTACCTGAACACCGGTGATGGCAACTATTGGGCCCATCCGATCGAAGGGCTGGTGGCCATAGTCGACCTTGAACAGAAAAAACTGATCAAGATCGAAGACGGTGGCGTCATCCCTGTGCCGATGAAACCAACGCCTTACGACGGTCGCGGACGCAAGGGGGTTGCCGTCAAGCCGCTGGAAATCACCGAGCCGGAAGGCAAGAACTACACGATCACTGGCAACAGCATTCACTGGCAAAACTGGGACTTCCACGTTCGCCTCGATTCGCGGGTCGGCCCGATCCTGTCCACCGTGACCTATGACGACAAGGGCAGGAAACGCAAGGTCATGTACGAAGGTTCGCTGGGCGGCATGATCGTGCCCTATGGCGATCCCGACGGCGGCTGGTATTTCAAGGCTTACCTGGACTCAGGCGATTACGGCATGGGCACCCTGACCTCGCCTATCGCCCGGGGCAAGGACGCACCGGCAAACGCCGTGCTACTGGACGCTACCATCGCTGACTACACGGGCACGCCGACCGCGATTCCCCGCGCCATGGCGGTGTTCGAGCGCTACGCGGGCCCCGAGTACAAACACCAGGAAATGGGCCAGCCCAACCTCAGCACCGAACGGCGTGAACTGGTGGTGCGCTGGATCAGCACCGTCGGCAACTACGACTACATTTTCGATTGGGTTTTCCAGCAGAACGGCACCATCGGAATCGATGCCGGCGCCACCGGGATCGAAGCGGTCAAGGGCGTGAAATCCAGCACCATGCGCGACGCAACCGCCAAGGAAGACACGCGCTACGGCACCCTGCTTGACCACAACATTGTCGGCACCACCCACCAGCACATCTACAACTTCCGCCTCGACATGGACGTGGACGGCGAGAACAACTCGCTGGTGGAAGTGAACCCGGTGGTTGCCCCCAACGAACGCGGCGGACCGCGGACCAGTACGATGCAGACAGAACAACAGGTGGTCGGCACCGAACAGCAGGCGGCGCAGAAATTCGATCCCTCGACCGTTCGCCTGCTGACCAACTTCAGCAAGGAAAACAAGGTCGGCAATCCGGTGTCCTACCAGTTGATTCCTTATGCCGGTGGTACGCACCCGGTGGCCAAGGGCGCCAACTTCGGCAAGGACGAATGGCTCTATCACCGCTTGAGTTTCATGGACAAACAACTGTGGGTGACACGCTACAACCCGGATGAGAAATACCCGGAAGGCAAGTACCCGAACCGCTCGGACAAAGACTCCGGCCTCGGCCAGTTCACCGACGATAACCAGCCCATCGAAAACACCGATAACGTGGTGTGGCTGACCACCGGCACCACCCACATCGCCAGGGCGGAAGAGTGGCCGATCATGCCGACGGAATGGGTGCACGTCCTGCTCAAGCCGTGGAATTTCTTCGATGAAACGCCGACGCTGAACCTGAACGTCCCTCAATAATCAACGCAAATCCCTGTAGGAGTGAGCCTGCTCGCGATAGCGGAGTGTCAGTCACCAATGATGTTGACTGACACTCCGCTATCGCGAGCAGGCTCACTCCTACAGGGGACCGCGTTTCAGGCGTGCTTCTTGCGGTACTCGCCCGGTGAGATACCGAAGCGTGATTTGAAGGCGGTGGAGAAGTAGCTCGAATCCGAAAACCCCCACGAATACCCCAACACCGACAACTTCTGCTCGGTCCGCGCCTGCCGCAAAGACTCGGCACACAAATCCAGACGCCGGTTCTTGATGTAACGCGCGACCACCAGGCCCTTCTTGGCAAACATTCGATACAGCCCGCGCGTGGACATGCCGACTTCCCGCGCCAGCCACTCGGGGCAGAGCTCTTCCGAGCGGATGTGCTGATCGATAAAACTCAGGGTCCTGCGAAAGGTGCGCTCGTGCGCGTCGCTGCCGTCATCTGACTGACTGATCGCCGGGCGCAGCAGGCTGACAATGGCCTCCAGCGTCGCTTCACTTTCCTGGCGGCTCAGGCATTTTTGCCGCGTGGCGTCGAGTACCAAGCGCTGGGACAGCATGGCGATGGGCGATGTCGCCGCGATCCGGTGACCGCATCGCACCTGATTGAAACGCAGCGTCTGCTCCACCAGTTGCGAGGGCAGGATCAGCGACAACTGACGGGAGTTTTCACTGTAGGTGAAGTCGCTGGGGCGCGACGCGTCGATCAGGGTGATGTCACCCGCCGAAAGCAACACCTTGTTGTCGCCCTGAGCCATGCCCGCCGAGCCGTCGAGCTGGAACACCGCAAAGTATTTGCCACCCTCGCCCGCCGCGACCTCCAGCGGCGTGCGATACAGCCGCGCCTGGCAGGCGTCGACAAAACTGAGCTTCAACGCGCCGTCCTGATGTTCCAGGATCTGGCCGGCAAACGCCTCGCCCAGGGGTTGAGCATTAAAGGCGCCACAGATCTGGTTGATCTGATGAATCCACTGATCAAATCCATCACGGCGCTGTGCAATTGAAGAAATCATGTCGGGCCTCACGCAGGCTTGTTTTTATTATCTACGCCAATCCCCTGGTCCTCCCTGACCGCAATGCGCTCGGGTAAAAACGGACTATTTCAGCCCGCCAAACCGTCGGTAGAAACTTTCACCCACATCGGGCAACGGCCCGTCAGCGGTTTCCAGCGCACTGTTCAGCCACTCCTCGGCCTTGGCGTAAATCAATCGATAAATGTTGCGGCACAACTGGCGGGCAGCGCGTCCTTCCCAGTCGCCGGGCAGCAATTCGTCCGGCAGCTGAGGGTCGCGCAACAGCAATTTGCGGTACTCGTGAATAAGCAGGACCCGTGCCAGGAAACAGTCGGCCGGTTGCAGGTTCTCCTGCTCGCGAAGCGCTTGCCAGAGCGGTCGGAACAGCTGGATGAACTCGCTGTAATGGGTCGCCAGTTCCTCGATGTTCCAGCTCTCGCGCACCTGCAAACGCAAGGCTTTGGAGGCCAGCACATCCTGGGCGGTCGTTTCGAAAACGATGGTCTCTTCCTGCGCGCCGAGTTCAAGCAGCGTTGCATTGAGGTCGGCCCGGTCACTGCGCGGGCAGGCCAGTACCGCTGGCGAGATCGCACCAAAACCTTGCCACTCCAGTTCTTCGCGCACTTGTTTGCGCTTGTCCTGGGTCAGTTGCGTGAGCATCACCAGGCTCCACGAACCGTCCCAGGCGGGCACGGTGGAGCTGTAAACCCGCTTGAACGCCTTGTCGAAACGCCGGCGACCGGCGCCGGTGAGGCTGTAGTAGCTGCGACGTCCGACTTTCTCGGCGGTCAGCCAGCCTTCTTTGGTCAGACGGAAAATAGAGGTGCGGATCAGCCGCTCGTTGATACCGATCGGTTCGAGCAACTGGATCAGGCTACCCAGCCAGACGGTCCCGCCATGGGGCTCGATGGCATCTCCGTACAACGTGATGATCAAGGAACTGGCGCGAATGGGCGTCTGTTCCTGGAAGCGGGTAATCAGGTGGTTCAAAGGTGTCAGGGACGACATGGGCGTACCGAGCTGAAAAAAGAAAAGGAATATACCGAATGTCTACCGGTTAATCGCGGATCCCTGCAGGAGCTACCGTGGCGAGGGGATTTATCCCCGTTGGACTGCGCAGCGGTCCCATTTTTGGGGCTGCTCCGCAACCCAACGGGGATAAATCCCCTCGCCACAGTGATCACGAAAGGCCGCTACCCTTGGGCCGCAGGCCACTGTCGCTGATACGCGGTCGATCGGGCTCCGGCTCGGTCAAGGGTTCGCACACTTGCATCTGTTCAAGGCAACGCTGGGCCAGTTGCTGATACGCACGGGTACCGGCTTGTTTCCACGCCACTTCCTCATCGCTGAGACTGCGCTTGACGCTGGCCGGCGCGCCCATCACCAGTGATTGCTCCGGGCATTCGAACCCCGCTTTGACAAAGGCCGCCGCCGATACAAACGACCGCGCACCGATGAGCGCGTTATCCATCACCACCGCATTCATGCCCACCAGTGCATCCGCACCAATCCGGCAACCATGCAGCACGGCGCCGTGACCGATATGACCATTGCGCTCGACCACCGTGTCACTGTCCGGAAAACCGTGCATCACGCAAGTGTCCTGCAGGTTGGCGCCCTCTTCCAGCACGATCCGGCCAAAGTCGCCCCGAAGGCTGGCCAGCGGCCCGACGTAGCAATGCGCACCGATGATCACGTCGCCAATCAGAACGGCCGACGGATGAACGTAGGCCGTGGGGTCAACCACCGGAGTCAAACCATCAAGGCTGTAGCAGGTCATGGGATTTCCTAATAAGCGAAAGCGATGCCGAAGTTGATTCATTTTGTATCACATCGCTTTTGACATCACAAAGACAAAAAACCGTATCACTTAATGAGTCCGCAACAGCCGCGGCGTATTACAGAAGAAAAACAGGTCGTTACGTCAATAAAACAGGGGAAAAACCCGCAACAAGCTTCTAATCAAACATCCGTTTCAAAAACCTGAACACAACCAATAAGACACATTAATCAGTTTTTTCAGTTGCATTTACGTATCACGTTGTAGGTATACTCCGGCAAAACCGGCCTCGCGCCGATCCAATAATGAGCCGGCATCACCGCCGAGCGTGCACCGTGAGGGCATCTGCCATGCCTGTAACACTTGCTGTCGAGTTCATCGAGCCGGGCGTTCGCCTGATCACCCTGCAGCGTCCGCAAGCGCTGAACGCCCTGACCACCGAATTGCTCGGTGAGCTGGCCGGCGAACTGGATGCCGCCCAGGCCGACGCAAACACCCGCGTCGTGGTCCTGACCGGCAGCCGCAAAGCCTTCGCGGCCGGCGCCGACATCAAGGAAATGGCCGAACGCAATCTGGTCGGCATCCTCGACGACCCGCGCCAGGCTTCGTGGCAGACCATCACCCGCTTCAACAAACCCTTGATCGCCGCCGTCAACGGCTTCGCCCTGGGCGGCGGCTGCGAACTGGCGATGCACGCGGACATCATTGTTGCCGGGGAAGACGCCCGCTTCGGCCAGCCAGAAATCAATCTCGGGATCATGCCCGGCGCCGGTGGCACCCAACGCTTGCTGCGCGCGGTCGGCAAATCCATGGCGATGCAAATGGTCCTGACCGGCGAGGCGATCGACGCTCGCCAGGCCCAGCGCGCCGGCCTGGTGAGTGAAGTGACTCAACCGGAATTCACCGTCGAGCGCGCCCTGCAGATTGCCCGCAGCATTGCAGGCAAGGCTCCGCTGGCGGTGCGCCTGGCCAAGGAATCCTTGCTCAAGGCCATGGACACCGACCTGGCCAGCGGCCTGCGCTTCGAACGCCATGCGTTCACCGTGCTGGCCGGCACCCGCGACCGTGACGAAGGCATTCGGGCGTTCCAGGAAAAGCGCACGCCGACCTTCACCGGCGAATAACCCGCCGCCCCCTCACCACCTTAAAAAGCAGCGAACGACTTCTCAGAGAGCGCCATAACCATGAACTTCGAACACATCCTGTTTTCCATCGAGGCCGGTGTCGCCCTGCTCAGCCTCAATCGGCCGGACCAGCTCAACAGCTTCAACACGCAGATGCATGGCGAGGTCAAGGAAGCGCTGAAACAGGTGCGGCAGAACCCGGACGTGCGCGTACTGCTGCTCACCGGTGAAGGCCGCGGCTTCTGTGCCGGACAAGACCTCAGCGACCGAAACGTCGCGCCGGGCAGTGCCGTGCCGGATCTGGGTGAGTCCATCGAGAAGTTCTACAACCCGCTGATCCGCCAATTGCGCGACCTGCCACTGCCGGTCATCTGCGCGGTCAATGGCGTTGCCGCCGGTGCCGGCGCCAACATCCCGCTGGCGTGCGATCTGGTGTTGGCGGCGCGTTCGGCAAGCTTCATTCAAGCCTTCTGCAAGATCGGTCTGATTCCGGATTCCGGCGGCACCTGGACCTTGCCGCGCCTGGTCGGCATGGCCCGCGCCAAGGCCCTGGCCTTGCTGGGCAATCGCCTGAGCGCCGAACAGGCCGAGCAATGGGGGCTGATCTACCGCGTCGTTGATGACGCCGAACTGCGCGCCGAAGCCCTGACCCTCGCCCGCCATCTGGCCACGCAACCAACCTATGGCCTGGCACTGATCAAACGCAGCTTGAATGCGAGCCTGAGCAACACCTTCGACGAACAGCTCGAACTCGAAAAGGACCTGCAGCGCCTGGCCGGGCGCAGCGAGGACTACCGTGAAGGCGTCGGCGCTTTCATGGAAAAACGCAGCCCAAGTTTCAAGGGGCGCTGAGTCATGACGGCACTGAACACAAACGCACTTATTGCAGTGATCGGCGCCGGGGCCATGGGCGCCGGCATCGCCCAGGTCGCCGCACAGGCCGGCCATCCGGTGTTGCTGCTGGACAACCGTCCGGGCGCCGCCGCACAGGCCATCGAAGGCATCGACCGGCAGCTGGGCAAGCGCGTCGAAAAGGGCAAGCTTTCAAGCAACGCACGGACAGCAACCATCGCCCGCCTGCACGCCGTGGAAGCCATCGAAGCGCTGGCCGATTGCGAGTTGGTCATCGAAGCCATCGTCGAGAACCTTGAGGTCAAGCGCGCGCTCTTCCGCCAACTGGAAAGTGTCTGCGGCGAACGGTGCATCCTCGCCAGCAACACCTCGTCGCTGTCGATCACCAGCATCGCCGCGCAGCTGAATCATCCTCAACGCCTGCTCGGCCTGCACTTCTTCAATCCGGCACCGATCATGGCGTTGGTGGAAATCGTCTCGGGCCTGGCCAGCGATCCGGCGCTCGCCGAATGCCTGTACGACACCGCCAAAGCCTGGGGTAAAAAACCGGTGCACACCCGTTCGACGCCGGGCTTCATCGTCAACCGTGTCGCGCGCCCGTTCTACGCCGAAAGCTTGCGCCTGCTGCAGGAAGGCGCCGCCGACTGCCCGACGCTGGATGCGTTGATGCGCGATGCCGGTGGCTTTGCGATGGGCGCGTTCGAGCTGACCGATCTGATCGGCCATGACGTCAACTACGCCGTGACCTGTTCGGTGTTCGATGCCTACTACGGCGACACACGCTTCCTGCCTTCGTTGATCCAGAAAGAACTGGTCGAGGCTGGCCGCCTGGGGCGTAAAAGCGGTCAGGGGTTTTACAGCTATGCAGAAGGTGCTTCCCGCCCTCACCCGAGTGAAATCAACAGCAGTGCAGCCGTTGAAACCGCCATTGTGGAAGGTGATCTCGGCATCGCCAACACACTGATCCCGCGCTTGCGTGACCATGGCATCGGCGTTATCCAGCGCGACGGCCAAGGCCTGTTGCGGGTCGGCGACGCGGTGCTGGCCTTGAGTGACGGGCGCATGGCCTGCCAACGCGCTGCGGAAGACGGCTTGCGCAACCTGATCCTGCTTGATCTGGCGTCCGACTACGGTCAGGCCAAACGGATTGCCATCAGTTGCTCAGCCGATATCACCGACTCCGCGCTGGACCAGGGCATCGCCTTGCTGCAGTGCGCTGGATTCACCGTCAGCCGACTCAGCGACAGCCCGGCCCTGGCCGTGTTGCGCACGGTCGCGATGCTCACCAACGAAGCCGCCGACGCCGTGCTGCAAGGCGTGGCTTCGTCTGCCGACGTCGATCTGGCCATGCGCGCCGGGGTCAATTATCCCCAGGGCCCGCTGGCCTGGGCCGATGCCATCGGGCTTTCACACGTCCTGACCGTACTGGAAAACCTGCACGCCGGTTACGGCGAAGAACGCTATCGCCCGTCGCTGCTGCTGCGTCGCCGGGTCGCTGAAGGGAGAACGTTCCATGACTAACCACGAAGCCATGAACCTGGCCAGCCAGTGTGCCCAAACCATGCTCAAGCGCGACGCCGCCAGCCAGGCCATGGGCATGCGCCTGCTCTCCGCCGCGCCGGGTTGTGCCCGGGTCGGCATGAGCGTGCGCGCCGACATGATTCAAGGTCACGGCACCTGCCACGGCGGCTACCTGTTCGCCCTCGCCGACTCGGCATTCGCCTTCGCCTGCAACAGCTACAACGACGCCACGGTGGCCATCGGTTGCAGCATCGACTACATCGCCCCGGCACATCAGGGCGACACACTGACCGCCGATTGCATCGAGCAAAGCCGCTCCGGCCGCACCGGCAACTACGACGTACGCATAGAAAACCAACAGGGCCAGCTGATCGCGCTGTTCCATGGCAAATCCTACAAAGTGCGCGGGACAGTGCTCGCGCAGGAGACCCCGAATGAATGACGCCTTGATCATCGACGCGGTGCGGACCCCGATCGGCCGCTACGCCGGCGCCTTGAGCAGCGTGCGCGCCGACGACCTCGGCGCCGTGCCGCTGCGTGAACTGCTGCGCCGTCATCCGCAGGTCGACTGGAATGCAGTGGACGACGTGATCTACGGCTGCGCGAACCAGGCCGGCGAAGACAACCGCAACGTGGCGCGCATGTCGGCGCTGTTGGCCGGGTTGCCAGTCAGCGTGCCGGGCACCACCCTCAACCGTCTGTGCGGTTCCGGGCTGGACGCCATCGGCACCGCAGCCCGGGCGATTCGCTGTGGTGAAGCCGGGTTGATGCTGGTGGGTGGCGTCGAATCGATGTCCCGTGCACCGTTGGTGATGGGCAAAGCCGAGCAGGCATTTTCCCGCGACGCGCAGATGCACGACACCACCATCGGCTGGCGCTTCGTCAATCCGCTGATGAAAAAAACCTTCGGCATCGACTCCATGCCGGAGACCGCCGAGAACGTCGCCGAGCAGTTCAACATCTCCCGCGCAGACCAGGACGCCTTCGCGCTACGCAGCCAGCAACGGGCCGCCGCCGCGCAGGCCAGCGGGCGCCTGGCCAGGGAAATCGTCGCGGTAGAGATCCCGCAGCGTAAAGGTCCGGCCAAGGTCGTCGAGCATGACGAGCATCCCCGTGGCGACACCACCCTCGAGCAGCTGCAGAAACTCGGCACGCCGTTTCGCGAAGGCGGCAGCATCACCGCCGGCAACGCCTCCGGGGTCAACGACGGTGCCTGTGCCCTGTTGCTCGCCAGCCCGGAAATCGCCAAGCGTCATGGCCTCAAAGCCCGAGGTCGCGTGGTGGCCATGGCCACGGCGGGTGTCGAGCCGCGCATCATGGGCATCGGCCCGGTACCCGCGACGCGCAAGGTGCTGGAACTGGCCAACCTGAGCCTCGCCGACATGGACGTGATCGAACTCAACGAAGCCTTTGCCGCACAAGGTCTGGCGGTGCTGCGCGAACTCGGCCTGAGCGACACCGATTCACGGGTCAACCCCAACGGCGGCGCGATTGCCCTCGGCCATCCACTGGGCATGAGCGGTGCGCGGCTGGTGACGACCGCCCTGCACGAGCTGGAAGAACGTAACGGTCGCTATGCCTTGTGCACCATGTGCATCGGCGTCGGCCAGGGCATCGCGCTGATCATCGAGCGTTTGTCCGACTAAAGAACCGCGATTCCCGAGGAGCCGAGAGGTATCCTTGGGGCATGCACTCAAAGCCCTTCCGCGAAAGGGCTGAAACACAAAAACAATTCGAGTGAAATCATGAACATGCCAATTGCCAAAGCCGTGCTTGATCCAATGCTGGACCCGCTGGAGACCGCCAGCGTCGACGAACTGCGCCACCACCAGCTGGATCGCCTGCGCTGGAGCCTGAACCACGCCTACAACAATGTGCCGCTGTACCGTCAGCGTTTCGATGCCCTGGGCGTTCATCCCGACGACATCAAATCCCTGGAAGACCTGGCGAAGTTTCCGTTCACCACCAAGACCGACCTGCGCGATAACTACCCGTACGGCATGTTTGCAGTACCGATGCACGACGTCGTCCGCCTGCACGCATCGAGTGGCACCACCGGCAAACCGACGGTTGTGGGTTACACCCAGAACGACATCGATACCTGGGCCAACGTCGTCGCCCGCTCGATCCGCGCAGCCGGTGGCCGACGCGGCGACAAGGTGCATATTTCCTATGGCTATGGCCTGTTCACCGGCGGTCTGGGCGCCCACTACGGCGCCGAACGCCTGGGTTGCACGGTCATCCCGATGTCCGGCGGCCAGACCGAGAAACAGGTGCAACTGATCAAGGATTTCCAGCCGGACATCATCATGGTCACGCCGTCCTACATGCTCAACATCGCCGATGAAATCGAGCGCCAGGGCATCGACCCGCACAAACTGGCCCTGCGCCTCGGCATCTTCGGCGCCGAGCCCTGGACCGGCGAACTGCGCAGCGCCATCGAGAACCGTCTGGGCATCACTGCGCTGGACATCTACGGCCTGTCGGAAATCATGGGGCCGGGCGTCGCCATGGAATGCGCGGAAACCAAGGACGGGCCGACGATCTGGGAAGACCACTTCTACCCGGAAATCATCGATCCGATCACCGGTGAAGTGCTGCCTGACGGACAAATGGGCGAGCTGGTGTTCACCTCCCTCAGCAAAGAAGCCCTGCCGATGATCCGCTACCGCACCCGCGACCTCACGCGCCTGCTGCCGGGGACGGCACGACCGATGCGCCGAATCGACAAGATCACCGGGCGTAGCGATGACATGCTGATCATTCGCGGAGTTAACGTGTTTCCAACGCAGATCGAAGAACAGGTGCTGAAAATCAAACAGCTTTCAGAGTGTTATGAGATTCATCTGTATCGCAACGGCAACCTGGACAGCGTTGATGTGCATGTGGAGTTGAAGGCAGAGCACCAGCATTTGAGTGACGATCAGCAGAAGGCCGTCTGTGGCGAGCTGAGTCGGCATATCAAGACGTACATCGGGATCAGTTCGCGGATCGTCTTGCAGCCTCTGCATTCGATCAAGCGCTCCGAGGGCAAAGCGTGCCACGTGATGGACAAACGCCCTAAAGCATGACTGCTGCACCCTTTACGGCCCCGCTCTTGTGGGGCTTTTTTTTGCGGGCGCGGCGGCTATTGGCTCGGTCCTTTTAACGAATGATTTCCCTGTGGGAGCTGGCTTGCCAGCGATGGCGGCCTTAGAGCGGATAAGTATTTCCCTGATGAACCCGGATCAAACTGTGGGAGCTGGCCTGCCGGCGATGGCTACCTGATTGGCGGTGAGATTCTTGATGGTGTACATATCCATTTCTGCGGTCAGGGCCGCTATGGGTTTCGCTTTTACAGCGAGTCACTTTTGAAAAGCCGGAATGCCGGCCCAGTCAAAAGTAACCCAAACGCTCTTGCCCCACCACTTGGCACCTCGCCTGGGCTCGGTGTGCCCTCACTCCGGCATTGCTCCGCGGGTCGCCGCGATGGGCCATCCCTGGCCCAGCGCGGCTAAACCGGCATCCTTGCCGGTTTACCCGCTGCGCAATACCTGCGTTCGGCCAGCGTGGTTTAACGGGGCGCCTGAGATCAAAATCAAAAGCAAAGCGAGGCGGCCTGACAGCCGACCTGACGCTTGAAGCCTGCGCGTTTCCCTGTGGGAGCAGAGCTTGCTCGCGATGGACGTTAACGATGACGCAATGTCATTGGGAAAACGCCGCCATGTAGGAGCTGTCGAGTGAAACGAGGCTGCGATCTTTTGATCTTGCCTTTTAAAACCAGGATCAAAAGATCGCAGCCTCGTTTCACTCGACAGCTCCTACAGGGATAACGCTAAGCGGCGGAACGTCTAAACGTCAGGTCGGCTGTCAGGCCGCCTCGCTTTGTTTTTGATCTGCTTTTGATTTTGATCTTCTTGCCCCATGGGAAGGCCGAGCGCAGGTTCTGCGCAGTGGGCAACCCGGCATGGATGCCGGGTTAGCCGCGCACGGCCATGGATGGCCGATCGCGGCGGGCCCACGGAGCAGGACCGGAGTGAGGGTATGCCGAGCCCTGGCGAGGCACCGGACGAAAGGGGCAAGAGCGTTTGGTTACTTGGCGCTCTTCCAAGTGACTCGCCGTAAGGGCGAAACCAAAAGCCGCCTCGACCGCAAGAATGGATATGTACTCCAGCAAGAATCTCACCGCCGATCAGGCCGCCATCGCCGGCAAGCCAGCTCCCACAGTTTGATCCAGGTGCATCAGGGAAATACTCATCGGCTATGAGGCCGCCATCGCGAGCAGGCTCACTCCTACAGTTTGATCCGGGTGCATCAGGAAGATATCGATCGGCTGTGAGGCCGCCATCGCGAGCAAGCTCGGCTCCCACAGGTGAATGCGTGAGCTTCGAAAGTCAGGTCGGCTGTCAGGCCGCCTCGCTTTGTTTTTGATCTGCTTTTGATTTTGATCTTCTTGCCCCATGGGAAGGCCGAGCGCAGGTTCTGCGCAGTGGGCAACCCGGCATGGATGCCGGGTTAGCCGCGCACGGCCATGGATGGCCGATCGCGGCGGGCCCACGGAGCAGGACCGGAGCGAGGGTATGCCGAGCCCCGGCGAGGCACCGGACGAAAGGGGCAAGAGCCTTTGGTTACTTGGGGCTTTTCCAAGTGACTCGCTGTAAAAGCGAAACCAATAGCCGCCGTGACCGCAGGAATGGATATGTACTCCAGCAAGAATCTCACCGCCGATCAGGCCGCCATCGCGAGCAGGCTCACTCCTACAGTTTGATCCGGGGACATCTGGAAGAAACCTGTCGGCTATGAGGCCGCCATCGCGAGCAAGCTCGGCTCCCACAGGTGAACGCGTGCGCTTCGAAAGTCAGGTCGGCTGGCCTGCCGCCATCGCCGGCAGGCCAGCTCCCACCGTTTGATCCGGGTGCATCAGGGGAATACTCATCGTCTAGCAGGCCGTGATCGCGAGCTGTTTTTCTTCTACGAAAACAACCCAACCCAAGACCCTACATCCCAAAGCGATACAAAAAACAAACACGACACGTTATTTTCTGTTTGATATTAATTTCTGTATCGCTTATAAAGTTCTCCATGCCAACAAACAGATTCACGGCGGGAGACCCCCCATGTACGCACAGCTCGTAGAAACAGGCGTCAAGCGCATCAAGGACCTGTCGGAAATGTCCGAACAGGAACGTGCTTTCCAGGAAAAAATCGATTCAGAAATCAAGATCGAAGCTAAAAACTGGATGCCTGATGCCTATCGCCAGACCCTGATCCGGCAGATTTCCCAACACGCTCACTCCGAAATCGTCGGCATGCTGCCCGAAGGCAACTGGGTCACCCGTGCCCCTACGCTCAAACGCAAACTGCAGCTGATGGCCAAGATTCAGGACGAAGCCGGTCACGGCCTCTACCTCTACAGCGCCATGGAGACCCTCGGCGCTGACCGCGACGAAGAAATCGCCAAGCTGCACAGCGGCAAGGCCAAGTACTCCAGCATCTTCAATTACCCGACGCTGAACTGGGCCGACATGGGCGCCGTGGGCTGGTTGGTGGATGGCGCCGCGATCGTCAATCAGGTGGTGTTGCAACGCACGTCCTACGGCCCGTATTCCCGAGCCATGGTGCGCATCTGCAAGGAAGAAAGTTTCCACCAGCGCCAGGGCTACGAAATTCTCCTGACCATGATGCGTCACGGTAATCAGGCGCAAAAAGACATGGTCCAGGACGCGATCAACCGCCTGTGGTGGCCGTCGCTGATGATGTTCGGTCCAAGTGACGAGCACTCGCCCAACAGCGCCCAATCCATGGCCTGGAAAATCAAGCGCCAGAGCAACGACGAACTGCGCCAGCGCTTTATCGACCAGACCATCCCGCAGCTGGAACTGCTGGGCTGCACCTGCCCCGACCCGGACCTGAAGTGGAACGCCGAGCGCGGCCACTACGACTTCGGCGAGATCCAGTGGAGCGAGTTCTACGAAGTGCTCAAGGGCAACGGCCCGTGCAACCAGGAGCGCGTGTCCACCCGACGCAAAGCCATCGAAGACGGCGCCTGGGTTCGTGAAGCCGCGGTCGCCCACGCTCGCAAAAAACAAAACAAGAACGCCGCCTGATTCGGCCACCTGATCTGGAGACACCGTCATGTCCGAATGGACCCTTTTTGAAGTCTTCGTGCGCAGCAAGCACGGCCTCAACCACAAGCATGTCGGCAGCGTGCATGCCGCCGACACCACCATGGCCATCGAAAACGCGCGGGAGTTGTACACCCGTCGCAGCGAAGGCGTGAGCCTGTGGGTCGTGCCGTCGGCGCTTATTACCGCGTCCTCGCCGGATGAAAAAGACCCGCTGTTCGACCCGGCGGACGACAAGGTCTATCGCCACGCCAGCTTCTACGAGTTGCCGGCCGAAGTCGGGCACATGTGAGGTCGACCATGAATAACCAGACTGATCTGATCGAATACCTGCTGCGCCTCGGCGACAGCGCCCTGATCCAGGGCCAGCGCCTGTGCCAATGGTGCGGCAAGGCCCCGGCGCTGGAAGAGGAACTGGCGTTGATGAATGTCGGCCTCGACCTCGTCGGCCAGGCCCGCAACTGGCTGGAATACGCCGCCGAATTGCTGAACGACGGTCGCGATGCCGATCACTTGGCGTTCCGTCGAGACGAGCGCGCGTACCGCAACCTGTTGCTGGTGGAGCAACCCAACGGCGACTACGCCGTCACGATCCTCAAGCAATTCCTTTACGACGCATGGCACCTGCAAGTGCTCACCGGCCTTGCCCTGTCCAGCGACGAACGCATTGCCGGGATCGCCGCCAAAGCCGTGAAGGAAGTGACCTATCACTTGCGTCGCTCCGGTGAGTGGGTCGAGCGCCTGGGTGACGGCACCGAAGAGAGCCACGCGCGCATGCTCGCGGCCATCCCCGAGGTGTGGCGCTTCACGGTTGAGCTGACCAGCGCCGACGACAGCGAACACCGCCTGTGCGAAGCCGGCATCATCCCGGCCACCGCAGAAGTCGCCGCCGCCTGGCAAAAAACCGTCAGCGAAACCTTTGCCCGCGCCACCCTGCCCGTGCCCCCGGCGCCCAGCTATTTCTATCTGGATGCACGCAAGGGTCTGCACTCCGAACACCTCGGCATCCTGCTGGCCGAGATGCAGTTCCTGCCACGAGCGTACCCCGATGCAACCTGGTGAGCTGATCGCCAGCGACCAGGGCGCCCGGCCGGCTCAGCCGAGTGACCTGGCCGCTGCGTGGGCGACATTGGCCCAGGTCATGGACCCGGAAGTGCCGGTGGTCAGCGTGGTCGACCTGGGGATAGTCCGCGATCTCGACTGGCAGGACGGGCACTTGCACGTGGTGGTCACGCCGACCTACTCCGGTTGCCCCGCCACCGAAGTGATCGAAAGCGACATCCGCGACGCGCTGGAACTGGCCGGCTTCAAGGCGCCGCTGCTGGAGCGAAAATTGACGCCGGCGTGGACCACCGACTGGATCACCCAGAGCGGTCGTGAACGCCTGCGCGCCTACGGCATCGCGCCGCCCGAAGGCAGCACAAGCAAACGCAGCCTGCTCGGCGACAGCCCGGTGATCGCCTGCCCGCAATGCGGTAGCACGCACACCGAAGTGCTCAGTGAATTCGGTTCCACCGCGTGCAAGGCGCTGTACCGCTGCCGCGATTGCCTGGAACCGTTCGACTATTTCAAGTGCATCTGAGCGGCGATCGGCCGTCCCAGCTGGAGAACAATAATGAGTAAATTTCACAGTCTGACCATCAAGGACGTGCGCAACGAGACCCGTGACGCGGTGTCCATCGCCTTCGAGATTCCGCAGCACCTGCAGGACAGTTTTCATTTCACCCAGGGCCAGCACCTGGTGATGCGCACCCAGATGGATGGCGAAGAAGTACGCCGCTCCTACTCGATCTGCACGGGTGTCAATGACGGTGAACTGCGCATTGCCATCAAGCGTGTGGTCGGCGGGCGCTTCTCGGCATTTGCCAACGAACACCTCAAAGCCGGGCACTGCCTGGAAGTGATGCCACCGGCCGGACACTTCCACGTCGACCTCGACCCGACGCGCCATGGCAACTACCTGGCTGTCGCCGCCGGCAGTGGCATCACGCCGATTCTGTCGATCATCAAGACCACCCTGCAGACCGAACCGCACAGCCGAGTGACCTTGCTGTACGGCAACCGTTCCAGCTCCGGCGCCTTGTTTCGTGAACAGCTCGAAGACCTGAAAAACCGCTACCTGCAACGCTTGAACCTGATCTTCGTGTTCAGCCGCGAGCAGCAGGATGTCGACCTGTACAACGGCCGGATCAACGCCGAGAAATGCGAGCAACTGTTCTCCCGCTGGCTCGACGTCAAAGCCCTGGATGCCGCCTTTATTTGCGGTCCGCAGGAAATGACCGAGACCGTACGCGACAGCCTCAAAGCCAAGGGCATGGCGCCGGAGCGTATCCACTTCGAATTGTTCGCCGCCGCTGGCAGCCAGCAAAAACGCGAAGCCCGGGAGGCAGCGCATCAGGTGGACGCCGCAGTCAGCCAGATCACGGTGATCAGCGACGGTCGCGCCCTGGCTTTCGACCTCCCGCGCAACAGCCAAAGCATTCTCGATGCCGGCAACGCCCAAGGTGCCGAACTGCCCTACTCCTGCAAGGCCGGCGTGTGCTCGACCTGCAAGTGCAAGGTCATCGAAGGCGAGGTGGAAATGGACAGCAACCACGCCCTGGAAGACTACGAAGTAGCGGCCGGTTATGTCCTGTCGTGCCAGGCCTTTCCGATCAGCGACAAAGTGGTGCTGGATTTCGATCAGCTTTGATTCCGCAAGCGTTCGGAACCCTGTAGGAGTGAGCCTGCTCGCGATAGCGGTGGTTCAGCCACCCGCGATGTTGAAGGTGATGGCCTTATCGCGAGCAGGCTCGCTCCCACAATTTGTCATGTGATTAACCCCGATTTACTGCTTCACCCCACAACAAAAACAACAACAGAGAGCGCGCCATGACTCCACAAGACGTAGAACTCATTCGCCAGCATCCCGACTTCATCCAGCTGGTCCGACGAAAACAGAACCTGTATTGGTCGCTGTCGCTGATCATGCTGGTGATTTATTTCGGCTTTGTCCTGTTGGTGGCTTTCTCCCCCGCCACCCTCGGCCAATCCCTGAGCGGCGGGGTGACCACCGTCGGCATGCTGGTGGGCGTGGTCATCGTTCTGATGGCGTTCGCCCTGACCGGTTTCTACGTCTATCGCGCCAACAACGTCATCGACCCGCTCAACGAAAAACTCAAGCAGGAGTGCGCGCAATGAGCCGTCTTATGGCCTTGTTCCTGCTGCCATTGGCAGTGGTCACCGACCTGGCGGTTGCCGCTGACGGCGCGTCCCGCCCGTTGAACTGGAACGCCATCGGCATGTTCCTGGTGTTCGTGCTGTTCACCCTCGGCGTGACGCGCTGGGCAGCGTTGCGCACCCGTTCCGCCAGCGATTTCTACACCGCGGGCGGTGGCATGACCGGGTTCCAGAACGGATTGGCCATTGCCGGCGACATGATCTCGGCAGCGTCCTTCCTGGGCATTTCCGCCATGATGTTTCTCAACGGCTACGACGGTTTGCTCTACGCCCTCGGCGTATTGGCGGGCTGGCCGATCATTCTTTTCCTGATCGCCGAACGCCTGCGCAACCTTGGCAAATACACCTTCGCCGACGTGGTCTCCTATCGCCTGGAACAAACCCCGGTGCGCCTGACGTCAGCTTTCGGCACCCTCACCGTGGCCCTGATGTACCTGGTGGCGCAGATGGTCGGCGCCGGCAAGTTGATCGAACTGCTGTTCGGCATCGATTACCTCTACGCGGTCATGCTGGTCGGTGTATTGATGGTGTTCTACGTGACCTTCGGCGGCATGCTCGCCACCACCTGGGTACAGATCATCAAGGCCGTGATGCTGTTGTTCGGCACCACGTTCATGGCCTTCATGGTGCTCAAGCATTTCGGTTTCAGCACCGAGGCGATGTTCGCCAGCGCCACTGCCGTGCACGCCAAAGGCACCGCGATCATGGCGCCGGGCGGGTTGCTGTCGAACCCGATCGATGCGATCTCGCTGGGGTTGGGCATGATGTTCGGCACCGCCGGCCTGCCGCATATCCTGATGCGATTCTTTACCGTCAGCGACGCCAAGGAAGCGCGCAAAAGCGTGTTCTATGCCACCGGTTTCATCGGCTACTTCTACCTGCTGCTGATCATCGTCGGCTTCGGCGCGATCGTCATGGTCGGCACCGATCCGACGTTCCGTGATGCCAACGGCGCAATCATCGGCGGCGGCAACATGATCGCCGTGCACCTGGCGCAAGCCGTCGGCGGCAACCTGTTCCTGGGCTTCATTTCTGCGGTCGCGTTCGCCACCATTCTGGCGGTGGTTGCCGGGTTGGCCTTGTCCGGCGCGTCGGCGGTGTCCCACGACCTGTATGCCTGCGTGATCCGCAAGGGCCAGGCCACCGAGCAGCAGGAAATCCGCGTTTCGCGCATCGCCACCCTGTGCATCGGCGTTCTGGCAATCATCCTTGGCCTGCTGTTCGAGTCGCAAAACATCGCGTTCCTGTCCGGCCTGGTGCTGGCCATTGCCGCCTCGGTGAATTTCCCGGTGCTGTTCCTTTCGATGTACTGGAAAGGCCTGACCACTCGCGGCGCGGTGACCGGCAGCCTGGCAGGGCTGATCTCGGCCATTGTCCTGTTGGTGCTGAGCCCGGCGGTGTGGGTCAACGTCCTGCACTACGAAAAAGCCCTGTTCCCGTACTCCAACCCGGCGCTGTTCTCCATGAGCCTGGCCTTCCTGAGCGCCTGGCTGTTTTCCGTCACCGACACCTCACCCCGTGCAGCCCTTGAGCGCGGCCGTTACCTGGCGCAGTTCATTCGCTCCATGACCGGGATCGGTGCCTCCGGCGCCAGCAAGCACTAATAACGACGATTGACGGCAGGGAATAAAAACAATGAAGCCCGCACGTACTGCTCCTTATGAATCACTGTTTTCGTTAGCCGCTGCATTGAGTCTGCCCATGGTCGCACCGAGCGCCATGGCCGACTTCGTCAGCGACAGCAAGGCCCGTATCGAGATGCGCAACCACTACATCAACCGCGATTTCCGTCAGGAGAATGCGCCCCAATCCAAGGCTGAAGAATGGGCGCAGGGATTCACTGCGCGCATCGAGTCCGGGTTCACCGATGGGACCTTGGGGTTCGGTCTCGATGCGTTGGGGGAGTTGGGGCTGAAACTTGACTCCAGCCCGGATCGACGGGGCACCGGCCTGCTGCCATTTGGCCCGAACAGCCATGAACCTGCGGACGAGTTCAGCGAGCTGGGTTTGACCGGCAAAATGCGCGTATCCAAGAGCGTATTGAAGCTCGGCACCCTGCAACCCTTGCTGCCGGTGGCGACTTACAACGACACCCGCCTGTTGGGTTCGACCTTTGAAGGCGGCTTGCTGACCAGCCAGGAAATCAGTGGCCTGACGGTGAATGCCGGGCGCCTGACCAAGGCCAACCTGCGCGATTCCTCCAGCAACGATGACATCGGTTATGGCGCCGCCAGCAGCGATCACTTCGACTTCGCGGGCGGCACTTACGCCTTCAGCCCGCAACTGAATCTGAGTTACTACTACGGCAAGCTCGAACAGATCTATCGCCAGCAATTCGTCGGACTGGTGCACACCCAGCCGCTGGGCAACGGTTTCAATCTGCGCAGCGACGTGCGTTATTTCGACAGCCGCGGCGACGGTGCCGAGCGGGCCGGGCGCATCGATAACCGCAACTTCAACAGCATGTTCACCGTGTCCCACGGTGCCCACAAAGTCAGTGCGACCTACCAGCAGTTGTCCGGCGACAGTGCGTTCCCGTTCCTCAACGGCGGCGACCCGTACGTGGTCAACCTGGTGACCTACAACACCTACACCCGCGCCGACGAAGACTCCTGGCAGCTGCGTTACGACTATGACTTCGCCGCCCAGGGCATCCCCGGCCTGACCTTCATGACCCGCTACACCGATGGTCGCAACGTCAAGGCAGGCACCGTCGACAACGGCCGCGAATGGGAGCGCGACACCGACATCAGTTACGTCATCCAGAGCGGCATGTTCAAGGACGTCAGCCTGCGCTGGCGCAACGTGACCTTCCGTTCCGGCAATGGCTTGACCACCGCCCTCGATGAGAACCGGCTGATCGTCGGTTACACCGTGGCGCTCTGGTAATCCCTGAATGGCGCGGCTGCGGCTGCGCCAGACCTTTTAATCATCATCTGGAGCAATCGTGATGTCCTCTTCACCTACACCGCACGCCCCTACCCTGCAAAGTTTCATCGCCGGTCGCTGGATCGGCCAACACGGTGCCCAGGTGCTGCGCAGTGCCATCGATGGCCACGAAATCGCACGCACCCACGAAGAGCGTCCGGACTTCGCCGAAGCCATCGAGCACGGCCGTCGCCAGGGCGTCAGCGGTCTGATGGCGCTGGATTTCCAACAGCGGGCCCAGCGTCTCAAGGCACTGGCCTTGTACCTGAGCGAGCGCAAGGAACAGCTCTACGCGATCTCCCATCACAGCGGTGCTACCCGCGCTGACAGCTGGATCGATATCGAAGGCGGCAACAGCACGCTGTTCACCTACGCCAGCCTTGGCTCCCGGGAGTTGCCCTCGGGTAACATCGTCCACGAAGGCCCGGCGATGCAACTGAGCAAACTGGGCACCTTCGCCGGCACCCACATTCTGGTGCCCCGCGGCGGCCTGGCGGTGCACATCAATGCCTTCAACTTCCCGATCTGGGGCATGCTGGAAAAGTTCGCCCCGAGCTTCCTTGCCGGCATGCCGTGCATCGTCAAACCGGCCAGCGCCACCAGCTACCTGACCGAAGCCGTGGTACGCCTGATGGACGAATCCGGCCTGCTTCCGGCCGGCAGCCTGCAACTGATCATCGGCGGCACGGGTGACTTGCTCGATCGCCTGCAGGGCCAGGACGTGGTGACCTTCACCGGTTCCGCCGACACCGCCGCCAAGCTGCGGGTGAACCCGAACCTGATCCGCAACTCGGTACCGTTCAACGCCGAAGCCGACTCGCTGAACTGCGCGATCCTCGCCCCGGACGTGACCCCGGATGACGAAGAGTTCGAGCTGTTCATCAAGGAAGTCGCCCGGGAGATGACCACCAAGGCCGGGCAGAAATGCACCGCCATTCGCCGCGCCATCGTGCCGGCCAAACACATCGATGCGGTCGCGACCCGTTTGCGCGATCGCCTGAAGAAAGTCGTGGTCGGCGACCCGTCGGTGGAAGGCGTGCGCATGGGTGCACTGGCCTCCCACGATCAACAGAAAGACGTCGCTGAGCGTCTGGAAAGCCTGCTGCAAAGCAGCGACATGCTGTTCGGCGCCCGCGACGGATTTGAACCCCGGGGTGAGAACGTCAACCAAGGCGCATTCTTCGCCCCGACATTGCTGCAGGCCCGCGACCCGCACGCCGAAGGTGGCGCCCACGACATCGAAGCATTCGGCCCCGTCAGCACGCTGATGGCCTATGACGATCTGGATGAAGCGCTGGTGCTGGCGGCTCGCGGCAAAGGCAGCCTGGTGGCCAGCTTGATCACCAAGGACCCACAGATTGCTGCCAAAGCCATCCCCGTTGCCGCTGCCTGGCACGGTCGCTTGCTGGTGCTCGACCGCGAGTCCGCCGCCGAATCCACTGGGCACGGCTCGCCGCTGCCACAACTCAAGCATGGCGGTCCGGGTCGTGCCGGTGGCGGTGAAGAACTTGGCGGTCTGCGCGCGGTGAAGCACTACCTGCAACGTGCAGCCGTGCAAGGTTCGCCCACCATGCTGGCGGCTGTGACCGGTGAGTACGTGCGTGGCGCCAAGGTCATCGAAACCGAAGTGCATCCGTTCCGTCGGCACTTCCAGGACCTGCAGATTGGCGAGTCGCTGCTGACCCACCGTCGCACCGTGACCGAAGCCGATCTGGTGAACTTCGGCTGCCTGTCCGGTGATCACTTCTACATGCACTTCGACGATATCGCGGCGAAAGAATCGCAATTCGGCAAACGCATCGCCCACGGTTACTTCGTGCTGTCGGCGGCGGCAGGCCTGTTCGTATCCCCTGGTGTCGGCCCGGTGCTGGCCAACTACGGCCTGGACACGCTGCGCTTCATCAATCCGGTGGGGATCGGCGACACGATCCAGGCGCGCCTGACCTGCAAACGCAAGATCGACCAGGGCAAGAAGAGCCCGCAGGGTATCCCGCAAGGGGTGGTGGCCTGGGATGTCGAGGTGACCAATCAGTTGGGTGAGCTGGTGGCCAGTTATGACATTTTGACGTTGGTGGTTAAGCGCGAAGACTAAAGCATAGGATCAAAAGATCGCAGCCTGCGGCAGCTCCTACAGGGTGGAACGCATTTCCATGTAGGAGCTGCCGCAGGCTGCGATCTTTTGACTTTCAATGCTGGCGCAACCACTCGATAAACAACGCAAACAACTCCGACTGCGAACCCACCTCCAGCTTCAGGTACAGGTTCTTGCGGTGCATGCGTACGGTTTCTGGTGATATGCCCAGTTGGCTGGCGGTGGATTTCACCGAGTGCCCCCTGAGCACCATGTGCGCGACTTCCCGCTCGCGGTCGGTCAGCAAATCGCTGCCGAAATGCTCGAAAGCCCACTGCACCCGTTGCTTGAGATCATCCCCTTCACCCACCGCTTGAACGCACTGAATCTCGGCAATGCGCTGCATGCCGCGCTGGCTGAATGCGCCGATGAATTCGCTTACCAGGGGTTCGACGGCGCGCAGCAGGTTCAGTTGATCGACCCGCAGGCTTTCATTGCTGAAACCTTGAAACAGGCTCACCGAAATCTTCGTCTCGTTGCCCGTGTTGACGATGTAATAGCTGTCCTCCGAACACCCCGCCTTCAAGTAATAGGTGCGGTAATACTCACTGTCGAAGAAGTCATCCGGGGCGATTTCCTCCAGGTGGTAAAAGCCTTGGGCCAAATCCTGTTCCACCGCCAGGCAGAACGGATCAAGCAGATACCCCCCGGAAAAATAGCGCTCGATGATCGACACCTGATACTGCTCGGCAATGCCGCGTTGATACAGCAACTGGGGTGGGCGGTCCTTGTGTTCCAGGCTGATCATCACCGATTCGATGCCGACCAGGTGCTCGAACGCTGACGCCAGGTAGTGCAGCGCGTCGGGCTCATCGACACGGGCAAATGCCTCGCGCATTTGCCCGTGCCATTTATGCAGTGCCCCGAAGGGCAAGGCGATCAACGTATCGTCGTTTGGTTTGCTCATACCCCGCAGTCTAGCGGGTGAGCCGGCCCCCGGTAAAAGCCTGGCTGACGAAGTCATTGGCCCTGGTACTGGCCGCTTTCCTGAAGTTCGGCGGCCACTTCAAGAATACACACGCGCAGGGTCTCGACGATCTCATCGACCTGGGCGCACGTCAGGATCAGCGGCGGCGACATCACGTTGAGGTGCATGATCGGCCGCACCAGCAACCCTTTGGCCTGTGCCCGGGAGTGAATCCGCTCGCCGATGTTGATCTCGTCGGAAAACAACGCCTTGGTGCGTTTGTCGGCGACAAATTCCACGCAGGCCATGAATTTCTGGCAGCGTACATCGCCCACCAACGGCAAATCGCTGAGTGTCGCCAAGCGTTCTTCCAGATAAGCGCCGACGACATCGACGTGTTCCAGCAGCTGTTCGCGCTCGATGATTTCGATGTTTTTCAGCGCCGCCGTGCAGCACACCGGGTGCCCGCTGTAGGTGAAGCCGTGGCTGAAGCAGCGGCCCTTGCCCGGTTCGGCGATGACCTTCCAGATGCGATCGGAAAAGATGCAGGCGCCCAGCGGCAGATAGGCGGACGTCAGGCCTTTGGCCGTGGTGATGATGTCCGGCTGCACATCGAACAGGTCGTAGGACGCAAAGAATTTGCCCAGTCGCCCGAAGGAAGTGACCACCTCATCGGCGACGAACAGGATGTCGTAGCGCTGGCAGACTTCCCACATGCGTTTCAGGTAGCCCTTGGGCGGAATGATCACCCCGCCCGACCCCATGATCGGCTCGGCAAAAAAGCCCGCGACCTTGTCCGCGCCGATGGCCAGGATCTTGTCTTCGAACTCCTTGACCAGAAACTCCAGGAACTGCGCCTCGTCCATGCCGTCCGGTGCGCGGTATGGATTGGGGTTTGAGACATGGTGGATACGGTCGTGGGCGTAGTCGAATTCCGGGACACGGTCGGCGGCCTTGTTGCCGATCGACATCGTCAGCGTTGTCGAGCCGTGATAGGCGTTGTAACGGGCAATGATGTGCTTCTTTTCCGGCTTGCCGCGGCAGTTCTGATAGTACTGAATCAGCCGGTAGGCAGTGTCCACCGCCGTCGAGCCGCCGGTGGTCAGGAATACGTGATCGAGGTCACCGGGGGCCAGGCTGGCGAGTTTTTCGCAAAGTTGAATGGCCACGCTGTTGGACATGTCACAGAACGGATTCGAATAAGCGAGCTGGCGGACCTGATCGGCAATGGCCAGGGCCATTTCTTCACGCCCCAAACCGATATTGGTGCACCACATACCGCCTACGGCGTCGAGAAAACGATTGCCCTGGGTGTCGAAAATGTAGGCGCCGTCGCCGGAAACAATGTTCAGCGACCCCTGCTCGGCGTGCTCGTCAAACATGTGATAGCCGTGCATGTAATGAGCCTTGTCTGCCTTGACCAGGCGGGCCTCTTCGGCGGCGGACAAAATGTGCTGGGTTGGAGTGGCCATACGAAAACCTCAAGCTGAATAATTTAACGATCAGATCCCGCTTTTTACCGTGCTCCAGACCCGCGTCATGGCGCGCATGGCTTTGGCGTCCTGGGTCTTCTGTGGAAACAGGCGCTCACGGGTGGCGTCATCGGGATAAATCGCCAGGTTGTTGCGCACTTCGGCATTCACCAGGGGCGTGGCGGCCGCGTTGCTGTTGGCGTAATGGATGTAATCGGTGACGTCGGCGATCACTTGCGGCTGCATCAAGTAGTCGAGGAACTTGTGGGCGTTGGCGACATGCGGGGCATCCGCCGGGATGTACATGTTGTCGAACCAGATCAGCGAACCTTCCTTGGGAATGAAATAGGACAGCTTGATGTTGAGCTTGGCTTCTTCGGCGCGGGCCATGGCTGTGGCGTAGTCGCCGGACCAGGTCATGGCCATGCACACATCGCCATTGGGCAGGCTGGTCAGGTAATTCACCGAGTCGAACTTGCGGATGTAGGGGCGTACGGACAACAGCAGTTCCTGCGCGGCTTTCAGGTCTGCCGGCGCGGCGCTTCGCGGGTCTCGCCCCAGGTACTTCAGGGCCAACGGAATGACCTCGGTGGGCGCATCGACCAGGGTCACGCCGCAATCGGCGAAACGCGAGACGATCTTCGGATCGAAGATCATCGCCAGCGAACCGATCGGCGCATCCGGCATGCGTTCTTTGATCTTGTCGACGTTATAAGTGATGCCGTTACTGCCCCAGGTATAAGGCGCGGAGTACTGCGTGCCGGCATCGAAACCCTGCAAGTCCTGCAAGACTTTCGGATCAAGATTGGCCCAACTTGGCAGCAGGTTTTTATCCAGCGGCTGGAAGACCTTGGCCGTGATCAAGGGGGGTGCGAGGGACGCATTCAGCACCACCAGGTCATACCCGGAATGACCGGTGAGCAACTTTGCCTGGACCGTTTCGTAGGCATCGAAGGTGTCGTAGATCACTCGGATGCCGGTGGCTTTTTCGAAATTCGAAATGGTTTTCTCGCCAATGTAATCCGCCCAGTTGTACAGCCGCAGGGTATTGGCTTCATTGACGTCGGCGCCGTGGACGCTGAGTGACAAAGGAACGAGGAACACACTGAAAATCAACTTGAATGCCTTACGCATAGCAAATTCACCTTACCAGGCAGGTTCCGTTCTGAATGACCGGATGAGTTCACTATCGAGCGATTCAGCGCACCGCACCATACCCCGAATGGGTGTGTGAACCGGATCGTGGCGATGCAACATGGCAAAAAGAAGCAGATTCGTTGAACGGTTTTGTCATAGATCCGGCACAGCCCCACGCTTAGAGTGACCGATGCACCGATCAACCAGAGCCGCTCATGAACGATCTGATCAAACAGGAACACAGTGCCGGCGTACTGACGCTCACTTTTGACCGCCTCGACAAGCTGAACGCGCTGAACAATGCGATGTACACGCAACTGGCCGACCGCTTGTTGGCCGCGGATGAAGACGAGAGTGTCGGCGCCATCATTCTTACCGGTGGTGCGACGTGTTTTACCGCCGGGAATGACCTGGCGGACTTCCTGCAGCATCCCCCGACTCATCTCGACAGCCCGGCTTTCCGCCTGATGAAAGTTGTCACGCACCTGCAAACGCCATTGATCGCGGCGGTGTGTGGGGCGGCCATCGGTATCGGCACCACCCTGCTGCTGCATTGCGATCAGGTGCTGGTCAGCCGCAATGCCCGGCTGCGTGTGCCGTTCGTCAACCTGGGCCTGTGCCCTGAGTTCGGTGCGAGCCTGCTGCTGCCACGTCAACTCGGCCATGCCCGCGCTGCGCGCTTGCTCCTGCTGGGAGAAACCCTCGACGGTGCCAGTGCCGTCGCGTGGGGCCTGGCCAACGAACTGTTCGACGATGGCCCGCAGTGCCTCGCTGCCGCACAGCAAATGGCCCAGCGTCTGCTCGCCTTGCCACAAGGTGCCTTGCGCCAGACCCGGCAATTGCTCAAGCAAGCGTCGATGGCCGAATTGCAAGCCACGATTCGCCAGGAAAACCTGATGTTCATCGAGCGCCTGAACACTCAGGAAGCGCAAACGGCGCTGAACGCCCTCCTCAATCGCAGTACCGAAAAGAACCCGCCTAAAGGAACACCGTCATGAACACCCCAGAAGTTTTTGTAGTCAGCGCCGCTCGTACCGCCATCGGCACCTTTGGTGGTGCCCTCAAGGACGTCCCGCCGGCCGATCTGGCAACCACCGCGGTCAAGGCGGCGCTGGAACGCTCTGGCGTGGACCCGGCGCAAGTCGGCCACCTGGTGATGGGCAGCGTGATCCCCACCGAGACCCGTGACGCCTACATTTCCCGGGTTGCCGCGATGAACGCCGGCATCCCGAAAGAGACACCGGCCTACAACATCAACCGCCTGTGCGGTTCCGGCCTGCAAGCCATCATCAGTGCGGCCCAGACCCTGTTGCTCGGCGACGCCGACATCGCCATTGGCGCCGGCGCCGAGTCCATGAGCCGCGGACCGTACCTGCTGCCATCCGCCCGCTGGGGCTCGCGCATGGGCAACGTCCAGGCAATCGACTACATGCTGGGCATCCTGCATGACCCGTTCCACGGCATTCACATGGGCATCACCGCCGAGAACGTGGCCGCACGCAACGGCATCACCCGCGAAATGCAGGACGCCCTCGCCTTTGAAGATCAGAAGCGCGCGGCGTTTGCCATCGCCAACGGGTACTTCAGTGAGCAAATCGCCGCCGTGGAAATCCAGACGCGCAAGGAAACGACGTTGTTCAACGTCGATGAACACCCTCGCGTCACTTCCATGGAACAGCTGGCGCAAATGAAACCGGCGTTCAAGAAGGACGGTTCGGTGACGGCGGGTAATGCTTCCGGTCTGAACGACGGTGCCGCCGCACTGGTCATGGCCACGGGCGATGCGGTCAAGCGCGGCAATTTGCGCCCCCTGGCCCGACTGGTCAGCTATGCCCACGCCGGTGTAGAGCCAGAACTGATGGGCCTGGGCCCCATCCCCGCCACACGCCTGGCCCTCAAACGCGCCGGACTGACCGTGCAGGATATGGATGTCGTTGAAGCCAACATCGCCTTTGCGGCCCAAGCGTGCGCAGTGAGCCAGGAGCTGGACCTGGACCCGGCCAAGGTCAACCCGAACGGCTCGGGCATTGCCCTGGGTCACCCGGTGGGCGCGACCGGCGCGATCATTGCAACCAAGGCGATTCATGAACTGCACCGTACCAACGGGCGGTATGCGTTGGTGACGATGTGCATTGGTGGCGGTCAGGGGATTGCGGCGATTTTTGAGCGGGTTTGATGGTTGGCCGGGCACGGGATCAAGGTAACCACTCGATTGATTCCGTGCCTGGCACCGTTATATGTGCCGCCGATTACCTGTCACAGCTGGCGGAACTTGTGGTGAGGGGATTTATCCCCGCTGGGTTGCGCAGCGACCCCAAAATCTTTACGACTGCTACGCAGCCGAACGGGGATAAATCCCCTCACCACAAGTTTCGTCAGCTGCTACAGATTGTTTGATGGCCTGACTGCCTCAAATTTCCCTGAAAGCCACTTTTCTTTCCAAGATCAAACCCGCCCCTGCAATCGTCGCCCGACGACATCCAGCAAATCACAACCATCGCGAAGCGAAGTCACTAACACCCGCGCCAGCTCACTGTGAACACCCTCGCCGAAGGCAAAACTCTCAAGAAGCTGCGTGGCCGTACGAATGCGATAAGCCGCCGTTTCGTGCAACACCTCAAGTGGTGCCTCAGTGTCGATCAGCAAAGATGGAACGCTGCAGTCAATGCCGGTGACGGGCATGTATCGATCCATGACGTAGAACCTCCATTGGTTAAAAGAGCACACCGCTTTTAGCGTTGACGATTGGACGACGCGTCTGCCGAATCCCGGGGTAGTTCCAGGTTGTCCAGCGCACGATTGACCAGCAGTTCGCTCAGCGCAGCCAGTTGTTGGATGGCCAGAATCACCTGACGGCGCGGGCCTTCCAGTTCACGGGCCAGGTCGGCGGACATCACGCTGAGAGAGGACAAGGTTTCAGAGGCGTGACACAGCATGGCTTCGATGTCGACATCGGGCACCACCGCGAAGAAACAGTTGGAGGTTTCGGGAGTGACTTGATGGCGTAGGGGAATGCTGATGCGACGTTCTGAGGGTTTGGGGCGGGTGGGTGAAACGGGGGCGGATTGAATGTCTGACGCTGGGGTTGTGGTGGGGGTGGTTTTTTTCATTCCGGAGCTCCTTGCAATACTGAGAGACGCCAGTTTGTTGCCATCAACCAAAATGAGTTGATGTGCGCATATGGCGGACCGGTAGATTTATTACCAGAAAATTCGTTTTTATTAATCAATTAAATGAACATCTGTGTAATTAAATGATTCTCGCCTAAGCAATCATTAGACCATTCGTTCCTTACTACGAAAAGATCTCCTCCGGTAAATTCTCACGCACTTCCAATTTACTGTAAGACGTTTCCTTAAACAAAGTAGGCAGCGTCTTACACTCGCATGCGGCACTCATTCGAGACATACAAGACCATTCCATGGTCATACGACCTCTTAAGAAAATTATCTTTTTCGTTCAGGTACCAAGTGTGTAGGATGCCGCAACCAAAGAGAACCACCCACGCACGTGTGGTTTGTTGCAACAACAAGACCGTGGTAAATACCGAATGCACAAGAAAGATAAAACAGAAAAACTCAAAAGCAATATCAAGTACCTGATAAAGAGTCGCGGAGAGACTCGATTGTCCTTGTGCAATGCCAGTGGACTGACCAGAACAACCATCTACAACATTTTGGAAGGACGGGTCGTCAATGTACAACAATCGACCATTCGAAAAATATCCGATTTTTTTGGTGTTTCTTATAAAGAGATAGAAACGGTTGATTTTGAAGAAAAAGAAATAATAGAAAGTAGCGCCACACCTGACGGCAACATGAATCCGGCAGCAGTGCCCATCATTCGAGAAAGCTTTCTGATTCAGAGTCTTGACATAAGGATTGGTGAGTTGGCGATTATTCACCCATTGACGTATTACTTCGGCACTGCTTGTAATTTGATAGGCGTACTACTGGAGAACGATATTTGTGGAGTGAATGAGGCTGGTGATCTTTTGATAGTGAAGAAAGGACTATCGAATGGCGACGGAGACAAACTGGTGTACGACACAATTACGAAAAAACTGGCCATCACCACCAACGATGCTGACAAGGACAGCATCACTACTATCGGAGTTGTAATTGAGGAAAGATTCTATGGAAAACAATAATAAATCTGAGAACAGCAAATATAAATTACTAGGATTTGAGAAAAAAAATAATCTGGTTGTGATTATGGTTATCTCTACTGGGAAAATAGTAAAAATAAAGACTGCTGAGGTTTTGAAAAGCGAAATTTTTGACAATTTAAATAAGGCGGAAATTAAGGAGATATACCGAAAATACTATTCAGGGGGTACTGCCTCTACCACCACCTACGAAATGAATGATCGTCATGAAAGATCGTGGATGATTTATGTCGCATTGAACGTGCTCCTGCTTTCACTATACATCTTCACCAATATCGCAGCGACTAAACTTGTTTATCTGAAATGGTTTGACCTGGTTATTCCTCCCGCCGTATTTCTATACCCACTAACATTCTTAGTCGTTGACCTGCTAAACGAAACCTATGGGCTGAGGTTAGCGAGAAAAGCCCTGCTCTTTGCATTTTCGAGTAACGCTCTAATCGTTTTACTCTTGAACGGAGTGGTATACCTCCCTGGGCTACCCGGATGGAAACTTGATTTGCCATATACTGAAGTCGTTACACACGTATCATCAGTGCTAATAGCATCATCAATATCATTTCTTTTTTCAGAATATATAAATTCATATCTACTTTGCAAAATAAAAGAGCTAACAAACTCTAGATTTTTATTTTTACGTGTATTTTTTAGCACGTTTTTCGCAGTAATAGTAGACAGTATCCTTTTTTGTTATATTGCCTTTTACGGATCAATGCAGAATAGTGACATTCTAAATATGGTATACGCTCAAATAGCTATCAAGATGTGCTTCGCTGTGATTAACGTTTTTCCAGCATATGGAGCAAGATCGTTATTTAAACGATACATTGCCGGAGGCAAAACCGCATAAAAAATGGGGAGTTATCTGGCATTACTTAACTCCCCATTAGTCACTTCCTCTATAGCCCTAATTTTAACTTAAGGCTGCTCTCAACGCCGACCCGATCCTTCAAAAACTCACTCAACCCTTTCGCACGCAGCGCACAGGCATCACAATCGGCACACCCACTTCCTTTTATGCCGTTATAGCAAGTCAATGTGTGATAACGAATCAAATCCATCTGACCGTGATAATCGGCCAAAGCCCATGTCTCTGCTTTATTCAACCGCATAAGCGGCGTTTCAATTCGTAGCTTATAATCCATCCCCAAGTGCAGGGCGCTGTTCAATACTTTGACAAACTCATCACCACAATCCGGATAGCCGGAGCTTTCAGCTTCACTGATCCCTGTGATGACAGTTTCAGCCCCCATTTGATAGGCATAAATAGAAGCCAAGGTTAAAAACAGAATATTCCGCCCTGGTACAAACGTGTCAGGCACGCCGTTATCCGTACTTCTGACAATGGGAATGTTGTTACTCGTCAAACTGCTGATGGCCAGTTCGTTTAGGAAGGTTGTGTCCAACACCTTGTGCACCTTCACGCCCAACTGTTTTGACAACTGTTGCGCCACTTCGATTTCCGCACGGTGGCGCTGGCCATAATCAAACGTAATGCAGTGAATTTCATCGTACTGCGGCAATGCATGGATCAAGCAGGTGGTCGAATCTTGCCCACCGCTGAAAACAATAACGGCCTTTCTGGTCATGGTTCCTTCTTCCTTGGGGTGTCCCGGCAGGCTGCTGGGGGCCGTTGACCCTACCGGGAAGCTCACATTGTGGCTGTGGGAAGTTTCCTAAATGACTGTCGCCTATTTCCGGTTGTAAGCCTGAACCAACAGAAGTTTTGACCGCATGAATGGATATGTACACCAGCAAGACACTCCCCGCCGATAAGGCTTGCTTCCAGTGCTTGATCAGGGTGCATCAGGAAGATGTCGGTCGGCTGTCAGGCCGCCTCGCTTTGCTTCTGATCTGCTTTTGATTTTGATCTTCTTGCCTCTTGGGAAGGCCGAACGCAGGTGCTGCGCAGTGGGCAACCCGGCATGGATGCCGGGTTAGCCGCGCACGGCCATGGATGGCCGATCGCGGCGGGCCCACGGAGCAGGACCGGAGCGAGGGTATGCCGAGCCCAGGCGAGGCACCGGACGAAAGGGGCAAGAGCGTTTGGTTACTTGGCGCTCTTCCAAGTGACTCGCCGTAAGGGCGAAACCAATAGAAGCCGTAACCGCAGGAATGGATATGTACACCAGCAAAAAATCCGTCGCCGATCAGACCGCCATCGCGAGCAGGCTCACTCCCACAGTTTGAACCGGGTGCATCAGGGAAATACTCATAGGCTGTCAGACCGCCATCGCCGGCAGGCCAGCTCCCACAGTTTGATCCGGGGGCAACAGGGAAAGATGCGTCGGCTGTCACGCCGCCATCGCGAGCAGGCTCACTCCTACAGTTTGATCCGGGTACATCAGGGAATACTTATTTGGCTGTCAGGGCGACATCGCTGGCAAGCCAGCTCCCACAATTTGATCCTGGTAATTCCGAGCAATTCATCGGTTATGAGACCGCCATCGCGAACACGCTTCGCTCTTCACTTCCAGCGCAATGCACGCCTCCCAACCCCACCTGACGATCGGCATCAAAAACCAATTGCCACAAAATATTACATACGTCATATTACATCCGTAATAAATACCGCCCTCCACAGGTGAACCCACCATGACCAGCATGCCCAGCCTTGAACCCGAGCTCGCCGTTCCGGTGAAATCCAGGCCTCCCCTGCTCAAACGCCTGCTCCTGCTGATCGCCCTCATCGCCGCGCTGATATTCGCCGGCCTCTATGCAACCCACTGGTGGACTGCCGGCCGCTTTATCGAAACCACCGACGACGCCTACATCGGCGGTGACGTAACGGTGATCGGGCCGAAAGTCGCGGGCTATATCAACGACGTGCTGGTCACCGACAACCAGAAGGTCAAGGCCGGTGACGTGCTGATCCGCCTCGACTCCCGCGATTACCGCGCCAACCTGGCCAAAGCCGAAGGCGCGGTCGCCGCCGAAGAAGCGCTGCTCGCCAACCTCGACGCCACCGAACAACTGCAACACGCGGTTATCGGCCAGGCCCGCGCCGGTATCGACGCCACCAACGCCGAAGCCTCCCGTTCAAGGGATGACAATGTGCGCTACAAACGGCTGGTCGGCAGCAACGCGGTCTCGGTAGAAAGCGCCCAACGCGTGGACGCCACGTTCAAAACCGCGCAAGCCCTCAGTGCCCGGGCTCAGGCGGAATTGTTGGCCGCACAACGTCAGTTAAACGTGATCGAAACCCAGAAACAGCAAGCCCGTGCTGCCTTGATGCAGGCCCGTGCCGAGCGTGATCTCGCGCAATTGAACGTGGGCTACACCGAGTTGAAAGCGCCGGTGGACGGCGTCGTCGGCAATCGTCGGGCGCGGGTTGGCGCTTACGCTCAGGCCGGTTCGCAACTGTTGTCGGTGGTGCCGTCGAGCGGGCTGTGGGTAGATGCCAATTTCAAAGAAGACCAGCTCGCGCACATGACGTCGGGTCAGCGCGTGATCATCCATGCGGACGTGCTCTCGGGGCGCGAATTCCATGGGCATCTGGACAGCCTGGCACCGGCCAGTGGTTCGCAGTTCAGCGTGCTGCCACCAGAAAACGCCACCGGTAACTTCACCAAGATCGTGCAACGGGTGCCTGTGCGCATCCTGCTGGATCCCGCGGATGGCGTACTGGGTCACCTGCGTCCCGGCCTGTCGGTCACGGCAGAAGTGGACACTCGCGAGGAGACCAAAACCCCAGCCGTGGCCAGCGCACCATGAGCCGCGCCCTCGCCGCCCCGGCGCAGCCGTTCAATGCCGCCGACATGGCCACGGGGACCAAGGTCTTCGCCTTCGCCAGCATGTGCATCGGCATGTTCATTGCGCTGCTGGATATCCAGATCGTCTCCGCTTCGTTGCGTGACATTGGCGGCGGGCTCTCGGCCGGCACTGACGAAACGGCCTGGGTGCAGACCAGCTACCTGATTGCCGAGATCATTGTGATACCGCTGTCCGGCTGGCTATCCCGAGTGTTCTCGACCCGCTGGTTGTTCTGCGCATCGGCGGTGGGTTTTACCCTGGCCAGTCTGCTGTGCGGCGCCGCGTGGAATATCCAGAGCATGATCGCGTTCCGTGCCCTGCAAGGGTTTCTCGGTGGCTCGATGATCCCTTTGGTGTTCACCACCGCGTTCTTTTTCTTCACCGGTAAACAACGGGTGATCGCGGCGGCGACGATCGGTGCGGTGGCGTCCCTGGCGCCGACTTTGGGGCCGGTGATCGGTGGATTTATCACTGACATTTCATCCTGGCACTGGCTGTTCTATATCAACCTGGTGCCGGGCATTTTCGTCGCCGTGGCCGTGCCGATGCTGGTGAAGATCGACCAGCCGGAACTGTCACTGCTCAAGGGCGCCGACTACCTGAGCATGGTGTTCCTGGCGCTGTTTCTCGGCTGCCTGGAATACACCCTCGAAGAAGGCCCGCGCTGGAACTGGTTCAGCGACAGCACCATCCTCACCACGGCCTGGATCAGCGGCCTGGCCGGCCTGGCGTTCATCGGCCGCACCTTGCACGTGGCCAATCCTATCGTCGATCTGCGCGCCCTCAAGGACCGTAACTTTGCCCTCGGTTGCTTCTTTTCGTTCGTTACCGGCATCGGCCTGTTCGCCACCATCTACCTGACACCGCTGTTCCTCGGCCGAGTGCGTGGTTACGGTGCGCTGGACATTGGTCTGGCGGTTTTCTCCACCGGGGTGTTCCAGATCATGGCGATTCCGCTGTACGCCTTTCTGGCCAACCGCGTCGACTTGCGCTGGATCATGATGACCGGCCTTGGGCTGTTCGCGTTGTCGATGTGGGATTTCAGCCCGATCACCCATGACTGGGGAGGCAAGGAATTGATGCTGCCGCAAGCTCTGCGCGGGATCGCCCAGCAACTGGCCGTACCGCCCGCCGTCACGCTGACCCTCGGTGGACTGGCACCGGCGCGGCTCAAACATGCATCCGGCTTGTTCAATCTGATGCGAAACCTGGGCGGCGCCATTGGTATTGCCGCCTGCGCGACCATCCTCAACGATCGCACCAACCTGCACTTCACCCGGTTGGCGGAAAATCTCAACAGCACCAACGAAGCGCTAAATCAGTGGCTGTCCCAGGTCGGCAACAACTTCGCCACCCTGGGCCAGAGCGGCGACACCCGTGTGACGGCCAGCCTGCACCAGCTGTGGCTGCTGACCTATCGCGAAGCGCAGACGCAAACCTATGGCGATGCGTTTCTGATGATCATGGTCTGCTTCATCATTGCCACGGCGATGGTGCCCTTGATGCGCAAGGTGCAACCACCGGCCGCGCCGTCAGCGGATGCTCACTGATCAGTCTTGAGGCATTTTGCGGAAGCCGACCGCCAGGCGATTCCAGCTGTTGATGGTGGTGATCGCCACGGTCAGGTCGACCATTTCCTTGGGGCTGAATTCGGCCGCCAGTTGTTCATAGTCTTCGTCCGGTGCGTGGGTCTGGCTCAGCAGGGTCAGGGACTCGGTCCAGGCCAGGGCCGCGCGTTCACGGGAGGTAAAGAACGGCGTTTCGCGCCAGGCCGACAAGGTGTACAGACGACGCTCGGCCTCACCGCCCTTGCGGGCATCGGCGCTGTGCATATCGAGGCAGAAGGCGCAGCCGTTGATTTGCGAGGTGCGCAGCTTGACCAGTTCGATCAGGTTTTTTTCCAGCGGCAGTTTGGAGACGGCGGTTTCCAGCGCGATCATGGCTTTGAGCGCGTCAGGGGAAGCGGTGTAGAAGTCGATGCGAGGTTTCATGTCAGGCTCCGGGTACAAGTGGGTGTGGCGCTAAAATAATCCCGTCGGTGGCGCTGACAAATAGCCAATATTTCAGAAGTTGGGTAGGCCACTGGGTGGGGGATAGCCACTCAGCATTCTCAATCCAAGGGCTGAGGTGACTTTGCTGGCCTCATCGCGAGCAGGCTCACGCCTACAGTTGACCGAGTACTCTTATGGGAATGCGGTTAGAAAGGTAGGAGTGAGCCTGTTCCGGGCGGCGTTCCGACGATGGGGCCGGCAAAGCCAACGCAATCTCCCTACCCCTGGCCACGCCCCCGCAACCATTGCAAAAACCCTTTCTTTGGCACCACCTTCGGCGCTTCCTGGGTCAGGGTTTGTGCTTTGTTCAAACGGAAATCCAGCAATGTCTTCATCGCTTCGCCGATGTCATGCCGTGCGTCCAGGCAAGGTTTCAGGTAGTCCTTTTCGATCCGGTACAAACTGCAGGAAGTCTTGGCGCTGAAGTCCGCCGGCAACGCCGTATCCGACAGGATCCCGCCCTCGCCGATCACCTCGCCCGGCCCCATGCGCCCGGACTCGAACTTGACCCCGCCGCGACTCAATTCCACCGACACCACACCGGACTCAATGATGAACAAATGATCGCTGACCTCCCCCGCCGGCAGAATCATTTCGCCGGCGCGGAAGCTTTGCAGGGTCATGTGCTGGCTGAACGTCTCTTTCTCTTCCTGGCGCAGGGTGGAGAAGATGGTCGAGCTGTCCAGCAGCGCCAGTGGCCGTGACAGGCCGGCGGGCGCATTGGATTCGACGTTCGACAACAGACTCACACCGCACGCCTGCAAGTGCCGGTACGCCAGGTCAAACAACTGATTGCGCACCATGCGTTTCTGATCCATCGACGCTACGAACCCGCTGATTTCGTACTCCACACCGGTGGCGCTGGAGCCTTTCAAGGCCACACAGGGCGCCGGTTTGATCAACAGATAGCGGCAACCCTGCATCGCCCTCTCCAGTGCATCGATCACTGTTTGCGGCCGCGCGTGGGGGCTCAGTTGCAGGCTGATGGAGACGCCGAAAATGTCGCTCGGTCGGCTGAAGTTGATGATCTTGGCTTTAGCCGCCAGCGAGTTGGGAATCACCGCCATGCTGCCCTGGGCCGTTTGCAGGCGCGTGGCGCGCCAGTCGATGTCGGTGACCCGACCTTCGGTGCCGTCGATGGAGATCCAGTCATCCAGTTGATAGGGTTTGGTCGTATTCAGGACGATCCCGGAGAACACATCGCTCAAGGTGCTTTGCAGCGCCAGGCCGACGATGATCGCCAGCGCGCCGGAGGTCGCCAGCACGCCCTTGACCGGCAGGTCGAGCACGTAAGCCAGGGCGGCAATAATGGCGATGAGGAAGATGACAGCGCCCAACAGGTCTTGCAGCAACCGTCCGGTATGCCCGACCCGCTGCATCATCACCGCGCCAATCAGCACCGTCAGGGTCCGCGCGCCGAACAGCCACCAGCCGATTTGCAAACCGGTCGCGGCCAGGTGCAGCGGCACATCGTCGGCCCACGGCGCCGGTTCCAGCGGGTTCAATCCCTCGTTGAACAGCAGAAAGCTGAACAGCGAAAAAATCACCAGTCGCACCACCAGCTTCCAGTTACTGCCGTTGGCACTGATCAAGCGCCAAAGCCCCAGATCGATGAGGATCAGGACCAGCGCGCAGAGCAACGGATGATCGGCGAGCAATGACGGCATCTAGCGGCTCCAGCAATGTACGGATGGGCACAGTGTAGGAGCAATTGGGAATGTCAGAACAACACAAAACCCTGTGGGAGCCTGCTCGCGATAGCGGTGTAACAGTCAACATAGCCGTTGAGTGTTATCCAGCCATCGCGAGCAGGCTCCCACAGGGTCACTGCATCAGCCTGAATTACTTGCCTTCAGTCAGCGCGTTGTAGCTGGTGAACAGGTTGCGGTAGTCCGGGATGTGGTTGGAGAACAGAGTACCCAGGCCTTCCACATCGTTGCGCCAGTCGCGATGCAGTTCACAAGCCAGGCCGAACCAGGTCATCAACTGTGCGCCAGAAGAGGACATGCGGTCCCAGGCGGATTGACGGGTCAATTCGTTGAACGTGCCGGAGGCATCGGTCACCACGAACACATCGAAACCTTCAGCCAGGGCCGACAGTGCCGGGAAAGCCACGCAGACTTCTGTCACGACGCCCGCGATGATCAGCTGTTTCTTGCCGGTGGCCTTGATGGCCTTGACGAAATCTTCGTTGTCCCAGGCGTTGATCTGGCCAGGACGGGCAATGTACGGCGCATCGGGAAACAGGGCCTTGAGCTCAGGCACCAGCGGGCCGTTCGGGCCGGTTTCGAAGCTGGTGGTCAGGATGGTCGGCAGCTTGAAGTACTTGGCCAGGTCGGCCAACGCCAGCACGTTGTTCTTGAAACGATCCGGTTCGATGTCGCGCACCAGCGACAGCAGGCCCGCCTGGTGATCTACCAACAGAACGGCGGCGTTATCCTTGTCGAGACGTTTGTAAGAAGTAGTCATGGGGTAATCCTCGCTATTTTATCGATGCCGACCAGGCCGGCGGTAAGGTTTTCGTTTTGTCGTTTAATCGGGGCCTGACAAGCGTAGTTATCCAGGCCCGGTACACCACTGCGTTACTGCAATCCATTCAACCGCTCATCCGGCCAAAACGACCCGACTGGAAGTCGGTGAACGCCTGCTGGATCTCTTGCTCGCTGTTCATCACGAACGGGCCGTGGCCGACGATCGGTTCGTCGATCGGCTCGCCGCTGAGCAGCAACACCACGGCGTCGTTGTTGGCTTCCAGGGTGAGCTGATGGCCATTACGTTCGAACAACGCCAGTTGCCCTTCGCGGACCAGTTCCAGCCCGTTGACCTGCACCGTGCCACGCAAGACTACGAGCGCAGTGTTACGGCCTTCGTGCAGATCCAGCGTCAACAGCTTGCCGCCGTTGAGTCGCAGGTCCCAGACGTCAATCGGGGTGAACGTACGCGAAGGACCGGTGTGACCGTCGAATTCGCCGGCGATCAAGCGCAGGCTGCCGGCGTTGTCCTTGAGCGGGATGCTCGGGATGTCGCTGTCGAGAATCGTCTGGTAACCGGCGTCGGCCATTTTGTCCTTGGCCGGGAGGTTGACCCACAGCTGCACCATTTCCAGGGTGCCGCCGCTTTTGGCGAAGGCTTCAGAGTGAAACTCTTCGTGCAGGATTCCCGAGGCGGCGGTCATCCATTGCACGTCACCCGGACCAATCTTGCCGCCGCTGCCGGTGGAGTCGCGGTGCTCCACTTCGCCCTTGTAAACGATAGTCACTGTTTCGAACCCGCGGTGCGGATGCTCACCAACGCCGCGACGTGCCGTGGTCGGAGTGAATTCAGCAGGACCGGCGTGATCGAGCAGCAGAAACGGGCTGATGTGTTTGCCCAGGTTGTCGTAGGAAAACAGCGTCCGAACCGGAAAGCCGTCGCCAACCCAGTGGCTGCGTGGACTGGTGTAGATACCAATGATGTTTTTCATGGTGCCTCCGAAAATGGGGTTTGAAGCGATGGACAAAGCTTAAAACTGAACCCTTTGATGCGCTAGACTGCAAAAATCACTCATAGCGTTCTATTTGGAGAACGATGGTGGGAGACCTCAACACCCTCTATTACTTCACCCAGGTGGTCGAACACGGTGGTTTCGCCGCGGCCGGACGCGCGCTGGACATGCCCAAATCCAAGCTCAGCCGACGCATTGCCGAGCCGGAGGAACGCCTGGGCGTACGCCTGCTCCATCGCACCAGCCGCCAGTGTTCGCTGACCGAGATCGGCCAGGCCTATTACCAGCGTTGCCTGGCCATGCGGGTCGAAGCGGAAAGCGCCGCGGAACTGATCGAACGCAATCGTTCCGAACCTCAGGGGCTGGTGCGCATCAGTTGCCCGACTGCGCTGCTCAATTCCTGGGTCGGACCGATGCTGAGCCGGTACATGCTCAAGTACCCGCTGGTGGAGTTGTTCATCGAGAGCACCAACCGCCGGGTCGACCTGATTCATGAAGGGTTCGACATCGCCCTGCGTGTGCGTTTTCCGCCGCTGGAAAACACCGACATGGTCATGAAGGTGCTGGCCAACAGCACCCAATGCCTGGTGGGTAGCCCGGCGTTTGTCGAACACCTGTCGACGCCGGCCTCCCCGGCCGACCTCAGCGGTCTGCCCAGCCTGCATTGGGGCGCGGCGCAACGGGAATATCAGTGGGAGCTTTTGGGTGCAGACGGCGCCAGCGCGGTGATCCGCCACTCGCCGCGCATGGTGACCGATGATCTGTTAGCCCTGCGCCACGCGGTGCTTGAGGGGATCGGCATCGCGCATCTGCCAACCGTGGTGGTGCGTGAGGACATCGCCGCCGGCCGATTGGTGGAGTTGGTGCCGGGATGGGCGCCGAAATGCGGGATCGTCCATGCGATCTTCCCCTCACGTCGCGGACTGTTGCCCTCGGTGCGGGCGTTGATCGATTTTTTGGGCGAGGAATTCAGTCACGCCGACATTGCGTAGATGTTGTTTCGGACTGGGTGGGTAGTTGTTGAAGATCAAAAGATCGCAGCCTCGTTTCACTCGACAGCTCCTACACCGTACCTACGCTGCTCTTTTCACAGCTTGTTTTGGGATTCATGACTTGCAGTCAACACTGCTTTGTCCCACCAGCGGTTTTTCCCAGGGATGCACACGCGGATACTGATGCCCATACCCACTGCAACCCTGGAGTCATTTGATGTCTATTCCCGCATTCGGTCTTGGTACGTTTCGCCTGCAAGGTCAGGTGGTCATCAACTCTGTGAGCACTGGTCTGGAACTGGGTTATCGGGCAATCGATACTGCGCAAATCTACGAAAATGAAGCCGAAGTCGGCGAGGCCATCGCGGCCAGCGGCATTGCCCGTGAAGAGCTGTTCATTACCAGCAAGATCTGGGTCGCAAACTTTGCCAAAGACCGTCTGATCGACAGCCTCAAAGAGAGCCTGAGCAAACTGCAGACCGACTATCTGGACCTGACTCTGATCCATTGGCCCTCGCCTGAAGATCAGGTGCCTGTGGAAGAATTCATGAGCGCTTTGCTGGAAGCCAAACACCTTGGCCTCACCCGACAGATCGGTGTTTCCAACTTCACCGTCGACCTGATGAAACAGGCCATTGCCGCAATCGGTGCCGAACACATCGCCACCAACCAGATCGAACTCCACCCATACCTGCAAAACCGCGTCGTTGCCGGGTTCGCGAAAAGTCAGGGGATCGGGATTACTTCGTACATGACCCTGGCCTACGGGGAAGTGCTCAAGGACCCGGTGATCCAGCAGATCGCCGAACGCCTGCAGGCCACGCCGGCACAAGTCACCCTGGCCTGGGCGATGCAGCTGGGTTACGCGGTCATTCCCTCGTCGACCCAGCGCGCCAACCTGGAAAGCAACCTGAAGGCCTGCAACCTGACCCTGAGCGACGCCGACATGGCCTCGATTGCCGGTCTGGATCGTGGTCACCGGCTGACCAGTCCCAAGGGCATTGCGCCGCAGTGGGACTAAGCGTCAATCCTGCTCAAGGCTAAGCTCCAGTCGCGCCATGGCCTGTTGCAACTGATCGACGGATGCGTCGATCAGTGCCTTGTCGCCCTCGCCGCAGGCTCGTTCAAGACGTTCGCAACACTCCACCAGACTGCCCGCCCGGACCATCAACGCCCCGCCCTTGATCCGGTGCGACAGCACTTTCAAGGCGTGATGATCGCCACGGGCATGGGCCTGGAGCAGTTCTGCCCGATCGCTGCGATTGGTCACGGCCACATCGCGCAGCAACTGATCAATCAACTCGCGGTCCGCCCCCACAAACTGCTCCAGTCCACTCAAGTCGATTTCGGTATTGGCGGGCGCGTCGCTGTCGGCAACCGCTGCACTGAACTTCAATGCCAGCCATTGGTTCAAGTCTGCCAACCGAATGGGCTTGAACAGGCAGTCATCCATACCGGCTTCCAGACAACGCGCCTTCTCCTCAGGCTGCGCATTGGCGGTAAACCCCAGGATCAGGGTGGGCTGCAAACCATTGGCACGCTCTTCGTCGCGTATCGCCCCTGCCAGTTCGTAGCCACTGAGCACCGGCATGTTGCAGTCGGTAATCAGCACATCGAATTCGTGTTCACGCCATTGCAGTATTCCTTGTGCGCCATCCTCGGCCACCCGCACGTGATGCCCCAGAAAGCTTAATTGCCGCGAAAGCAGCAAGCGATTGGCCGGGTAATCGTCGACCACCAGAATCGTCAGCGAGCGCACGTTTAACGGGGCAACGTCAGCCACGTCGACCTCACTTGACGACAACGGTGGCAATACCATCAGATCAAGCTGAACGTCGATCTTCGTGCCCTGCCCCAGGGCGCTGTCGAGCTGCAATCGCCCGCCCATCATCTCGCACAAGGTACGGCTGATCACCAGCCCCAACCCGGAACCCTGACGCCCCGACTGCGGGTTATTGCCGGCCTGTACGAACGGACTGAACAGACGCTTCTGATCGAACTCGCTGATGCCAATACCGTTGTCGTTTATCAGCACACTCACCGCCAGATGACTGGCCCGTTTCGGCTCAACCCGCAACGTCAGGCTGACTTCCCCGACCTCGGTGAACTTCACGGCGTTGCTCAGCAGATTGGACAGCACCTGCTTGAACCGCGTGGGATCGATCATCACATCGCAATCGCTTTGTGCATCCAGGTCCACACGCCAATAGAGATTTTTCTGGCGTGCCAACCCTTCGAAAATCCGGCAGACCGACTCCACCAACTTGCGCAGATTCGCCCGCTCGGGTGCCAGCGACAGATGCCCGGACTCGATGCGCGCGATGTCCAGGATGTCGCCGATCAGCGCCAGAAGTTGCTGTGCCGAACTGGAAGCCACCTCGATCGCCGAGTGGTCTGGAATGCCCTGCTCAGCCTGCTTGAGCGCCAGTTCGAGCATGCCGATCATGGCGTTCATCGGCGTGCGGATTTCATGGCTCATGGTCGCCAGAAAGGTTGTTTTCGCGCGATTGGCATCGTCGGCGGCGTCCTTGGCTTCCTGCAATTGCTGCAGCAGCACCTGGCGCTGACGAATCTGGCGACGCTGCCAGACGATCCACGCCAGGGCAAGCAACAACAGCGCCCCGGCGGCGGCAAAGGCCCGGAGAATGTCTTGTCGATGCCGCAGCCAATAGCTGGGTTCGACCATCAGGTCGTTGCGCCAATATTGGGTCATTTCATCGATTTCTTCGGGTGAAATACTCAGCAGTGCCTTGTCGAGTATCGAATGCAGCTCCGGTGAACCCAGACCTGTCGCCAGGGTGCTACGGGCCGGGTCTGTGCCCACGGTGCTGGTGACTTTCAGACGTCCCTGGAACTGGCGGGGAATCATGTAGCGAGCGCCGATCAACGAATTGATGGCTCCCTGCGCCTCGCCCCGGTCGACCATTTCCATGGCCTGTGCCGTCAACGGCGCGGCGATCAGATTGATCTGCGGGTGATGCTGGCGAAGGTATTGCGCCGTACTGTTGCCTTGGGTCACGGCCAGGGTTTTTCCAGCCATTTCGTCCAGGGTCGAGGGGCTCTGAGGGGCTGCTCGAACGACCAGCACGTTGGGGCTGGTCAGGAAAGGCCGGGTGAACAGCAGATCGGCTTCGCGCTCAGTGCTGGGGCTCATGCCCGCAATCAGGTCGACCTGGCCGGACTTGATCTGGTCGATCATTTCGACCACCGACTTCAAGGGCTTGACGTCGAACTTGAGCCCGGTGCGCACACTGATTTTTGCGAGTACATCCGCACTGATACCCCGGAACGTTCCTTCGCCGTCGATGAAGGAAATCGGCATGATGTTTTCGTTGATCGCTACGTTCAAGCGCGGATGTTCATCGAGCCAGCGCTGTTCCGCCACGCTGAAATTGAGCGGTAGATTTCCCGCAATGCTCGGTCCGCCAGCGCCCCATCGACGCAGGATATTCAAGCGCTCATCAATCGGAATCACCGCCAGCGCCCGATTGACGATGCGCTGTAATTGCCCGTTATCGCTGCTCATCGCAAACGCAAAACGACCGGACTCCATCCGCGAAAAATCCGCCAGTTGTACATTGTTGATGTAGTTTTTGCTGATCAGATAATGGGTACTGATGGCATCGCCCAGATACACATCTGCCTGACGAAACGCCACGGCCCCCACGCCTCCCAACGTCGAAGGGAATAACTCGACCCGCGCTTGTGGATAGAAAGCCTCTACCTCCTGCCGTGGCAAATAGTGATAGAGCATCGCCAGCCGTTTGCCGGCCAGCTCAGGGTCCAGCGGCTGCGACGAACCGGCCTGCGTCACCAGTACCGGTTGATCGACGGCATAGGCACTGGACATCAGTAACTGCGGGTCCTGGGCTTCAAAACGATTGGCTGTTCCCAGCAAGTCCGCCGTGCCTTGCTTGATGGCGGCCAGCGCTTCTTCGCGGGAAGGGTAACGCTGAACCTCGATCTCCACGTTCAACAGTTGCTTGAGCAACCCGGCATAGTCTGCCGTCAGGCCCTCGAATGCCGTACCGGTGGTGGTGATATCGAAAGGCGGGTAATCCGGCGCCGAAACGGCGAGCACCAGACGGCCTTTTTTTCCCAGCCATTGAGCATCTCTTGCCAACAGCATCGCACTATAGCCAGCGACGCTTGATCGGCACAGCAAGGTCAGTGCTTGTGGCTGCGCCTGGGCGACCGTGATCCAGAGGCACTGGCCCAGCAGCAGTAACGCGGTCAGGCAGCGGCTCGGGAAGGTCTTCATTCAGATCAGATGATTGCGCTGGGCGAAATCCCTCAGGTGGACCAGCGAATCCACATTGAGTTTTTCAATCAAACGCGTTTTGTAGGTGCTGACGGTCTTGTGGCTCAGGTGCATTGCCTCGGCAATCGCCTTGTTGGTGGTCCCTTGGGCCAGGTGCAGGAAAATCGTCATCTCGCGATCCGAGAGCTGATCGATGCGCTCCTTTTCACTGCGTTGCAACGCGCTCAACGCCACCGTATTGGACGGCAACTGGGCGAAATAGCTGTAGCCGGCCATCACCGCGTGCACGGCTTTGTGCAAATGCTGCAAGTCGTTTGACTTGGCAACATACGCCGAAGCACCGGCGCGAATGCAGCGGTCCTGAAAAAACGTCGGTTCCTGGGACGTAAAGACCAGCACCCGGCATCGCTCCGCACCGTCATGGATGCGCCGCAGTACTTCCAGACCATCGAGCGAAGGCATTGAAAGATCTAGCACCACCAGCTCCGGTTGGTGTTCACGGATCATCGGCATGACTTCGTTACCGCTGCTTGCCTCGTGGATGCTTTGAAAGCCCTCCTGGCGAAGCACAAGTTTGACTGCGGCGCGAACCACCGGATGATCGTCCACAATCAGCACTGACTTCATGGCGTCTCCCTGTAATAAATGACGATATGCAATGAATGTCCACGAAGCAGGTCCCGGATCAACGCAACAGCTGCGCGAAAATTCTGGCATGTGCAAGGCAACGAAACTACCTGACAGAAATGACAGTTCCGACGGACGGTAAGCGTGGATCTACGAGTGCCATGCATCGCTGGATCGACGAAAGATCAGGCAATACCGCCAGGCTGACCTGGATTTTTTGTTGATCGCGCGCCGGGATCGGCGGCAACGCCGCATGCTGGCCGTCATAGATGAAGGCGTGACGAACCTGAGGGTTGTCGCGGAAGAAATCGAGCAGATTCAGCGCGCCATTGGCCAGTGAGGCATTGATCACGACCAGATCGAAAGGCTCGCAGCCGTATTCGATCAGCGTCAGCAATTCCTCGAGGTCATGCACCGGCGCGATGCAGTAGTAATTGAGTTGATTTAACAGTCGCTCGATTCTCATCCGCTGAAAATGCTGCGCGTCGGCAATCAGGATACGTAAGGCTTTGTTGGACAACGTGGGCCCCCAGCAGGGTGTCAGATTCGAGATGGCGCAAGGCTACGCATGAGCGCAAGTCCTTGATGTAGGATTTTTCCTAAATGGCCCCTCCATTTATCCGGCCATAGGTAGGAGATCAACGACGCATCGGTGATTCGCCGTGCAACTGCAGCCATCCAAGCAACGCTTCGCCACTCATCGGCTTTGCGTACCAGTAGCCTTGTCCTTGGGTGCATCCCAACGACATCAATTGCAGGCGTTGCGCGTCGGTCTCGATGCCCTCGATCACCACCGACATGCCCAGGTTTTCCCCCAGGGCCAGGGTGCTGCTGATGACCGCCCGGCATCGGGGTTCCAGGTCCAGCGTGCGGACGAACTCGGCATCGAGCTTGATCTCGCTGAAGGGCAGCTGACACAGCCGTTGCAACGAGGAAAACCCGGCGCCGAAGTCGTCAATGGACAAACGGCAGCCCATCATGCGCAGCCGTACCAGATTTTCCATGCTGATAGCGGGCGCCGCCAGCAGACCGCTCTCGGTCAGTTCGAAGGTCAGTCCGGAGCCAAACGCCGAATGCCTGGCCAGAATCTCGCGAATGCTGGCGGTCAGCTCGCTGCGGGCCAGTTGTGCGGCCTGAAGATTGAAGGCCATGTTCAAACAGAAGCCCCGACTTGCCGCTTCTTTCTGAAGGCTCAGCGCCTGGTCCAGTTGGGTAAACAGCAGCGAATCCATCAGCCCCTGCCCCTCCAGAATCGGCAAAAACACTGCCGGTGACAGCACACCGCGAACCGGATGCAACCATCGACTGAGCACCTCAACCCCACACACCTGCCCCGTGTGCAGATTAAATTTTGGCTGGTACCAGGACTGAATCTGACCCTCCGCAAGCGCGGCGCACACCTCCTCTTCGCTGGCCGATTGCACAAGACTTACCGGGACTGGCTCGACCATCGGGCTCCCCAGGTGCTTGTTCAGCAACTGCTCCAACAAGTGCGGATGCAGGGGTTTGCCAACGTCCCCGAGCAGTTTCAAACCCAGGAGGGAAACGATCTGGTGCACGGCACGGCGCAAGTCTGCCGACAGCGAACTGCTGATGATGATCGACTTGACCTGTCCCGACGCCCCCAGCCGCCGAAAGAACTCCAAACCGTCCATGCCCTCCAACTGCAGATCGCACAGGGCAATGTCCACTGGGCCGACGTCCTTTAAAACAGCCAGCGCCTGGGCTCCATCGCTGGCCTCGAAGACCTCGCGACAGCCAGCTTGCTTGAGCATGTTCACCGCCACGGAGCGCTGAAAGCTATGGTCTTCGAGTACCAGAACACGGAGGGGCAGGCGGGTCATGACATCTCGGCTCGTCTTGGGAGGGAGCGACGATTATCCGGAAATGAACGAAGGCGTTATTTAGGAAATATCCCAAATCGTGTAGGAAATTTCCTAAATTACAGGAGTGAACATTCTTCAGATGCCTTGCGATCACGCCAGGCGCTGGGCCAATCGGTCCATCGCCTGATGCAACGCGTCAACCGCTTCAGTCAATTGCCCGGGGTTCACCCCTTCGCAAGCGGCCTCCAGGGATTCGCAGGCGTCAATCAAGGCATGAGCCTTGATGATCCGCGCCCCGCCTTTGACCCGATGGGCCAGATTCGCCAGACCCGGCACATCGTGCTGGGTGAACAGTCGCATCAACCGCGCCATGTCCTCGTCGTTGCTGGCAGACAAGTCATCCAGCAGGCGCTTGATCGACGCATCGTCACCCCGGGTCAGCTGATGAAGACCACTCAGGTCAATTTCATCCGACAGCTCGCAGGACGCGGTCCCGATGGACGCACCGGTATTGATCGGGATCAGGCTGGCCAGCCGATCCCTGAGGTCTTCCAGACTGATTGGCTTGAACAGGCAGTCATCCATTCCCGCCAACTGGCAGCGCTGCTTTTCCTCGGGTTGCGCATTGGCGGTAAAGCCGAGAATCAAACCCGGCGCCAGGCCGCGTGCAACTTCTTCGGCACGGATTGTCCGGGTCAGCTCATACCCGCTCATGATCGGCATGTTGCAATCGGTGATGACCACGTCGAAGGATTCACTGCGCCAGGCGCGCAATCCCTGGACACCGTCTTCGGCGTCCCTGACCCGATGGCCGAGGTAACTCAATTGCTGGGACAGCACCAACCGATTGGCCGGGTAATCGTCGACCACCAGGATGTGCAGCGCACGGCTGGACGTTGCGGGCTCGACCGGCGCCGCCGCGGGCTCATTCGAGGGCATCAGCATCGGTACGTCGAGCACAATGTCGACCTGCGTCCCCTGCCCCACCACGCTCGACAGGGTCAATTGGCCACCCATCATCTCGCACAGCGTGCGACTGATGACCAGTCCCAGTCCGGAGCCGCTGCGGGCCGATTGAGGATTGTTGCTGGCCTGGGTGAACGGGCTGAACAAGCGTTGCTGATCGTCGTCGGAAATGCCGATGCCGGTGTCGGCGACTTGCAGGCACACGGTCAGGCGCTGCGCGTCCGCCCCGGTTTGAACCTTGACCCGCAGCCGGACCTCGCCTCGCTCGGTAAACTTGATGGCGTTGCTTAACAGGTTGGAGACAATCTGCTTGAACCGCAGCGGATCGATCAGCACATCGCGATGGGCCCCGAGGTCCAGTTCAAGTATCAGACGCAACTGTTTTTGCCGCGCCAGTCCTTCGAAAATACGCGCCACCGAAGTCACCAGCTCACCCAGGTTGGCGCGCTCGGGTGTCAGGGACAGATGGCCGGACTCGATGCGCGACACGTCAAGAATATCGCCAATCAGATCGAGCAAACTCCGCGCCGCGCCAGACGCGACTTCAATTGCAAAGCGGTCCGTCACACCTTCGTCAGCCTTTTTCATCGCCAGCTCAAGCATGCCGATCACTGCATTCATCGGCGTGCGGATTTCATGGCTCATGGTCGCCAGGAACGTGGTCTTCGCGCGATTGGCATCATCGGCCTCATCCTTGGCTTCATGCAGCGCCTGCACCAGGCGCTGACGTTCACTGATGTCAATCCAGCCGCCGATCAACCCGCTCACTTCGCCATTGCTGGCGCGATACGGCAGCATCCAGTGGTAGATGGTCAGCACGTTTGCGCCCAAGGTCAGCTGGCGGTCCTGTACCCGAGGCAGGCCGTCCTTCATGACCTGCAGATAGTCCTCGTGATAAACCGCAGCCTCTTGCACGCTTTTGAACATGCCCTCGATAACGGTCTTGCCAACGACGACATCCCGCTCGATCCCGAACACCTCCAGATAGCCCGTATTGCAGATCAACAACCGACCTTCACGATCCCGCACATAAATCGGATGGGGCGTACCGTCGATCAGGACGCGCATGAATTCCAGCTGATCGCTGAGTGCGACTTCTGCCTGTCGACGCTTGGCGATCAGCTGTCGCAGGTAAGCAATCCAGCCCAGCGCCAACAACAGCAACACGGCCGCCAACGCAAAGCCCTGAATGATTGCTGCGCGGTGACGCAGCCAATAACTGTCATCAACCACCACCTCGCTGCGCCAGCGATTGGACAGCTCGTCCAGCTCCTCCGGGGGAATGCTCAGCAGCGTCTTGTCGAGAATCGAGTACAGCTCAGGGGCATTGCGGGCCATGGCGAAACCGATGCGGGCCGAACCGGTGCCGACCGTGCTGGTGACGTGCAGCCGATCGCGAAACTGCCGGGAAATCATGTAGCGCGCGGTGATCAGCGCATTGACCGCGCCATCCGCCTTATCGTTGGCGACCATGGTCATGGCCTGCTCGGCGTTGTCGGCATCGATCAACCGGATCGCCGGATACTGCTCCATCAACAGGCTTCGTACCGGTGTGCCGCGAATCACCGCCAGGCGTTTGCCGTTCATCTCGTCGAGCGTCGCGGGACTGCCAGTGCCCATGCGGGTGACCAGCACATGGGGCGTGCTGAGGTAGGGGCGAGTAAACCGCAGCGACTTCTCGCGCTCGGCACTGGGGGTCAGGCTGATCAACAGGTCGGCCTGACCGGTCTCGACCTGCTTGATCAGCTCAGGGACCGTCTGCAGCCGCTGGATATCGAATTTCAGCCCGGTGCGCAGCGACACCTTCGCCAGGACATCGGCGCCGAGACCGCGAAACTTGCCATCCTGGCCGTAGAACGACAGGGGCAGGAAACTTTCATCGATGGCCACTCTGATGCGCGGATGCTGGTCCATCCAACGCTGTTCGGCGGTACTGAATTTCAACGCATGGAGGCCAGTCATGTCCGCACCGCCAGCGCTCCAGCGACGCAGGATGGTCAAGTGTTCACTGGCCGGAATAACCGCCAGGGCGGCATTGACGATCCGCAGCAGACGCTGGTTGTCCCGGTGCATGGAGAAAGCGAAATCGTGCACCTGCGTATCGAGAAAGCCCGCCAGTTGGACGTTGTTCAGGTAGTTTTTGTTGATCAGGTAGTTGGCACTGATGGAGTCGCCCAGATAGACATCGGCCGTGCCGAAGGCCATGGCGCCAATCGCGCTCAAGGTCGAGGGGTACAGTTGCAAACGGGCATGGGGAAAGTGCGCCTTGACGGCTTCCGGCGGCAGGTAGTGATACAGCATCGCCACCTGCTTGCCAGCCAGGTCAGGTGTCAGCGTCTGGTTGTCCTCTGTCCGGGTCACCAGCGTCGGCTGGTCGTCGGCGTAGGCGCTGGACATCATCAGCTCAGGGTCGGCCGCCTCGAAATCGTTGGACGTGCCGAGCAAGTCCACTTCACCGAGCTTGGTTGCACGAACCACATCAGCGCGCGAATCGTAGCGACGGACCTCGACGCGTACCTGCAGTAACCCGGCCAGCAACGCGGCGTAATCGGCGGTCAGGCCTTCATAGTCCCGCCCGGTGCCCGTGATGCCAAACGGCGGGTAATCCGGCGCCGACGCGCCCAACAGCAACGTGCCCTTGGCGCGCAACCACTCCCTGTCGCCCTCGTCGAGCACCACGCTGTAACCATCGACCTGCGACCGCCCCAGTACCTGCAACGTTTGCGCTGGCATGGTCGCGTTCGCCACCGCATTCAACGCGCCAGACAGCAGAAGCACGACCAGCCATTTTCCAAAGGTCATGTGCATTCAGATCAACTGGTTGCGTTTGGCAAAATCGGCGAGGTAGACCACGGACTTCACGTTCAGTTTTTCGATCAGGCGCGTCTTGTAGGTGCTGATGGTTTTAGTACTCAGGAACATGGCCTCGCTGATTTCCTTGTTACTCATGCCGTTGGACAGTTGCTGCAAGATCATCAGCTCCCGGTCGGACAGGCTCTGAATCAGTTCCACGTCAGTGGCCCGGGTATCAATGCTGCGCACGGAACTGGCTGGCAGGTAGGGAAAAAAGGTATAGCCGGTCATCACGGCCTTGATCGCCTTGACCAGTTCGTTGAGGTCATCGGTTTTGGAGACATAGCCGGCGGCTCCGGCTTTCATGCAGCGCATGGCGTAGAAAATCGCCGGCTGCGAGGTGAGTACGATGATCCTGGTGTGCTTTTTCAGTGTCATGATCCGGCTGATGACTTCGAGCCCGTCAAGCCTGGGCATGGCGATGTCCAGCATGATCAAGTCCGGTGTGTGTTCGCGCGCCATTTGCACAGCATCAGCACCGTTGTCCGCCTCGGCGACAACCTCGATGTTTTCCTGTTGCAGGAGCATCTTGACCGATGCCCGAATGAACGGGTGATCGTCTACCACCATCGCTTTGACCATAGGAACCTCTGCAAGACATGGCGGGCATTGTAGCAAGGGCGACTTCCTGCCGGCGCGTGGCGTTCTTGGGCTGTGACGCGATGATTGGTGGGGAGGCCTCAGATCAATTGCAGGAGCAACGCTTGCTCGCGATGGCGCCCTGACAGCCGATAAGTATTTCCCTGATGCAACCGGATCAAACTGTGGGAGCTGGCTTGCCGGCGATGGCGCCCTGACAGCCGACGAGTATTTCCCTGATGCCCCCAGAGCAAACTGTAGGAGTGAGCCTGCTCGCGATGACGCCCTGACAGCCGATGAGTATTTCCCTGATCTACTCGGATCAAACTGTGGGAGCGGGCTTGTTCGCGATGGCTGCTTCATTGGCGGTGAGACTGTTGCTGGTGTACATATCCATTCCTGCGGTCACGGCGGCTATTGGTTTCGCTTTTACAGCGAGTCACTTGGAAGAGCGCCAAGTAACCAAACGCTCTTGCCCCTTTCGTCCGGTGCCTCGCCTGGGCTCGGCATACCCTCGCTCCGGTCCTGCTCCGTGGGCCCGCCGCCATCGGCCATCCATGGCCGGGGGCGGCTAACCCGGCATCCATGCCGGGTTGCCCACTGCGCAGAACCTGCGCTCGGCCTACCCATGGGGCAAGAAGATCAAGATCAAAATCAAAAGCCACAGCCACAGCCACAGCGAGGCGGCCTGACACTTAAGGCCTGCGCATGTCCCTGTGGGAGATTCTATGTTGCCCAGCAACTCTAAATTCTTAGGCTGACAGGTA
>NZ_JBYVMF010000026.1:0-80304 GCF_058145095.1 Pseudomonas sp. MDV22-iso1 | reverse complement strand
GCGATCGGCCATCCATGGCCGTGCGCGGCTAACCCGGCATCCATGCCGGGTTGCCAACTGCGCAGAACCTGCGCTCGGCCTTCCCAAGGGGCAAGAAGATCAAGATCAACAACAGATCAAATGCAAAAAATCTCGTTTACCTGTTCAGCCCAGCGCTTCAAAACACTGCTCAATCGAACGTCGCTGTGTCTCGGCGTACAAGCTTAATTCATCAATGGTCGAGCGCCCCAAGGCTTGTTCGAACGCTTGTCTGTTCGAGTGTTCGCCGTAGTGGCTTTGCGCGGCATCGCCGAGGTTCGACTGGAAAATCCCCGCGGCACTGACGGGCAGGAAGTCTTCATACACCAACGGTTCTACCTGAAAAAAACCTTCATCAAGCAGCTCGTCCAGCGCCAGGGATTTCAGGTCCGAGGTTGCCCTTCCTTTTTCCGTGACGAAGTAGCGAAAGTACGCCAGTTCCTGTTGGCGCATGCCTTCAAGGGTGTCGGGGAATTCGGCGAAGTGTTGTGTCATCAGTGCGTTGTAGCGTGCAGCGTTGCCTTCGTTGGGGAAGTCGTCGAGTTCATCCCGGGCGGCGTTGAGCAAACGGTCATACAGCGCCCTGCCTTTGGGGGTCAGGGCGGCGCCGCGTTGTTCGATTTCACCGAAGCGGGCGCTGTGACTGCCGTGGGTGCTGGTTTGATCGGTGAAGGCGATGGGCTCGTCCAGGGCTTTGAAACTGGTCTGACGCAGCAGGATCGGGCACTGTCGGCGAGGCGGGCCTTCGATGACTGCTTTGGGGGTGATGCCGTGGGCAGGCATTTGCGCCTGGACGATATCGATGTCCAGGGTTCGCGGTGTCAGGTGGTTGATGTGGGGGCCTTTGAATGCCACCACGTCGGCGATCAAGCGATGTTGGGCGCTGAGTTTGCGGTACTGCTCGGCGGTGACGGTGGCGCTGTGGTGCCAGCGAAAGGTTTCAAGTGCCTGTTCGACGAAGTGCCGGGCATCCTCTTCGGTGAGGCCGCCATCGCGTTCCGCGCGATCGATGAGGTTCAGCGCTGCCGGGGTGAAGATCGAACGCTGATCCAATACCGATTGCGCGAAGGCACGCAGTTCCAGGTCTTCGATCAGCTCCAGGCGCAGCAGTGAGGTGAACACTCGAAACGGGCTCACCTGCAACGCCATTTCATGCACCGCGCGGAACGCCGTGGAATGCACTGGTACGCCAGCCGGGGTCAGGTCGTAGTAACCGACCGGTTGCATGCCCATGACCGCAAACAAGCGGGCGAGGGTGGCCAGTTCGTTGGCCGTGCCTACGCGGATCGCGCCGTGGCGCTCCAGGTCCAGACGCTGGATCTCGCCGGTGCTGTTCAATTGGCTGGCCACCTGCGGATCGGTTTCCAGCACGTGGCGGTTCGTTTGTTCCACCAATGCCATCAATGCGCCGTACAGCGGCACTTCTTCGCGGTACATGTCGGACATCGCTTTGGAGAAGCGTTGGCGGATCAGGTCGGGGCTGACGAAGCTGGGGTGGCTCATGAAGAAATTTCCTGGCGCGGTGACGAAAAGGATGGAGAAAAGATCGCAGCCTTCAGCGACGCCGACAAACGAAGAATCTTACGGACTTCATTCTGCCAAGGACTGCTTGCCCAGCCTGATTGCGCGCCTGGCTCCAATCCCTGTAGCAACTCGCATACACCACGCCCCCTCGCCACACCGCAGTCGGACGCAGCCTTCGGCAGCTGCTACAGGGATTGGAGCCGACCGTGCAGTCCCGATTACACCGGAAGGTGCGAGCGGTGGGCGGCCAGGAATTCTCCATACAGACGCGCCGTGTAGGCCGGCTCTTCGACCATGGGCATATGGCCGACGCCTTCGAGAATTTCCACCCGCAGATCTACGATGCCTTTACTCCAGATGGCCACGCTGCTGACATCGATCAGACGGTCTTTGCGACCCCACACCAGCAGCGCCGGGCATTTGATGTCGGGAAGTCGTGGTTCCATCGGCGGGCTGGCGCGAAAGTCTTTGAAGATTTCTTCGAGTTCATCGCGAGACTGTTCGTAGCGCTGGGCGATGGCGTCCAGCACCACGCCGGGTACCCAAGGTGGGTTGGCCATGGTCATGGCGTAGAAATGCCGGAACTCTTCCCGGGAGTTGATCAGGAACGGGTTGTGTCCCTTGGACAGCTGCCGTTCCAGGTCACTGATTTCGGGAGCCGTGACGCCGGCGGGATCGATGAGGGCGACCGAAGCGATTCGGTCGGGGTAGGTGGCGGCGAGCCAGGCGGCGATGTAGCCGCCCATGGAATTGCCGATCACATGGACTTTCTCGACCCCGCACACATCGAGCAACTGGATCATGCGTTTGGCCTGGAGCGCAATGTCATAACCGCCACCGGCCTTGAAGCCGGTTTCACCGTGGCCGGCGATATCGGGAATGATCACCCGGTGGCTGCCGACAAAATGTCGGGCGAAGCGTAGCCACAGGTTCTTGTCGGCGCTGTAACCGTGGAGCATCAACACGCTGCTGGTGGCTTCGTAGGGGCCACCTTGCCAGGTCGATACGGTCATTTCGCTGATCGGTACGACGATCTTGTGGAGTCGATATAGCCTGGCTTCGATGGTGACGCTCAAGTCATAAAGCACGTAGCCGATTGCGGGGTAGCTCAACCAGCTCCAGGCGATGAAAACGGCAATTGCGACAACCAATAGAAGCATCAGTGTCTTCCTTTTATCGGATCAGGAGAGGATATGGTCGGCGGGTTTCAGTGCCCGGGTCAGCCGGTGATAGCTGAAACTGAATCCCGGAAACATGGCTATCACATGCCCGCTCCGGCTGTGATACCAACTGTGGCAACCTCCGGATTTCCACACCGTGCGCTCCATTTCTCTGTGGATCATTTCAGTGTAGGTGCGTTCCGCGTCGGGGCGCACTTCGATGCTGCGCAAACCCCGATTTTTTAACGTAAGAATGCAGTCGAGGATGTAATTCATCTGCGATTCGATAATGAACAGCGCCGAGGTGTGGCCGATCCCGGTGTTGGGGCCGGTGACGATGAACAGATTGGGGAAGTCCGGCAGACTGGTGCCCAGATAGGCGCGGGGGTATTGCGCCCAGACGTCCTTCAGTGGCGTGCCGTTTTTTCCGCTGACCGGGTAGGAAATCACCCCGTCGGTGGCGTCGTAGCCGGTGGACCAGACGATCAGGTCAACGTCGATGTGCTGACCGTCCTCAGTGATGATGCCGGTTTCATCCAGGCTGGCGATGCCGTTTTTCCGGCTGTGCAGCGTCACGTTGCTGCGCCCGAGTGCCGGATACAGAGTGCTGGAGACGATAATCCGCTTGCAGCCGATGGCGTAGTCCGGGGTCAGTTTGCGGCGCAGTTCGGGGTCGGGTACCTGTCGCTTGAGAAAGCGCAGGGCGTGTTGTTGCACCAGCCGAATCGCCGGTTTGGAGTATTTGAATGCAATCACCCGGGTTTCGAACTGCCAATAGATCATCCAGCGCAGTAGCGTGTAGGCCGGTTTGAGCCCGAGCAGCCAGCGCTGGAAACGGCCAAACGTGCGGTCGGCGCGGGGCAACACCCAGTGCGGTGTGCGCTGGAACACATGCAAGTGCTCAACGTCCGGTGCGATCACCGGAATGACCTGCGCGGCGCTGGCGCCGCTGCCGACGATGGCCACGCGTTTATGCCGGTAGTCGTAGGTGTGATCCCAGCTGTTGGTGTGAAAAGCCTTGCCCTTGAAGCGCTCCTGGCCTTCGAAGTGCGGGATAACCGGTTGGCTGAGCGGCCCCGTCGCATTGATCACAAATTGCGCATAAAAAATGCCTTTGTTGCCGGTGTGTACCGCCCAGCGTTTGTTGGGCTCGTCCCATTCGATGCGTTCGACGTTTGTTTCCAGTTCCACCTTTTCCCGCAGGCCGAAGTGCTCCACGACGTGCTGGGTGTAGCGGTGCAGTTCGGCCTGGCCGGCGAACATTTGCGTCCAGCGAAAGGGCGCGAAAGACAGGGAATACAACGGTGAAGGGACGTCCACCGCCGCGCCGGGATAGGTGTTCTGGCACCAGGTGCCGCCGAAAAAGTCCCGCCGTTCCAGCAGGCGAAAATCGTCGATACCGGCTTTGAGTAAATTGATCGCCGCGCACTGGCCGCCGAATCCACTGCCGATGATCAGCACCTGGAAAGTCTGCATGAGCCTCCTTTATCGAGATCGAACGAAACTATCCCTTATGAAACCATCCCTCATATATAGACCACCTCTTGCGCCTGAAGCGATCTCGTTTGGCCGCCGGCCGGTGATGGCTATTTAACGTTACCCTGATAGACTCCGAGCACACACGCAACCCCGGTGTCATCAGGTTTCGTTCAGTGGCGTAGAGGCCTCTATGGAAAAAGCGCGAGTCAAGGGACTTTCATTGGCAAGGAGGCTCTACACGTCGCGAACCCTGGGTTTGGCACTTGGCCTTTTGTGCGTTGGCGCGGCGATGCATCCCCTCAACCCGGCCCCTTGGGTCTGGGTGGTGATGCTGCTCAATGCCGTTGTGTGGCCTCATCTGGCTTACCAATGGGCGCGTCGGGCGCCGGTTCCCTACCACGCCGAATACCGCAATCTACTGGTCGATGCCTTTTTCGGCGGCTTCTGGGTGGCGGCCATGCAGTTCAATCCGCTGCCCAGTGCCGCGACCATTTCCATGATGGCCATGAACAACGTCGCGATCGGCGGGTTGCGGTTTTTGCTGGTGGCTACGGTCGCGCAGATCCTGGGCGTCGGCGTCGGCCTGCTGATATTTGCCCCGGCTTTCATTCCTGAAACCAGTCAATTTCAGCTGTATGCCTGTTTGCCTTTGCTGTGTTTTTATCCGCTGGCACTGGGCTGGATCTGTTTTCGCCAGGCCTACACACTCGGTCAACACAAGCGTGAATTGCTGGCCTTGAGCCGTACCGACAGCCTGACCGGCCTGCTCAATCACGGGGCCTGGAAAGATCAACTGGAGATCGAGTTTCAGCGTTGCCAACGTCAGCGTAGGGGGGGGGCAATCGCGCTGATCGACATCGATCACTTCAAAACCATCAATGACACGTACGGCCATGTCGCCGGGGACATCGTCCTGCGGCAGTTGAGCAAGATGCTTAAACAAAACCTGCGAGCCGCCGATCTGGCGGGGCGTTACGGCGGCGATGAGTTCTGCGTCATTCTGCCGGACCTGCCCCTGAGCAGCGCGGCGGCCGCCATGGATTCGTTACGGGATCGCTTCGCCACGCTGGGCTACGAGCAGAATCCGGCGTTGAAGGTCAGCCTGAGCATCGGAATTGCCGCATTCGATCCGGGCCATGCCGATGCCACCCTGTGGCTTAACGACGCCGACCATGCGCTGTATGAAGCCAAGACCACCGGCCGCAACCGCGTGATTTGCAGCAGCGATAGCCGGCCTCATCATGAGTTGCTGGATTCGGTATAGGGTACGAACAGGCTGGCTGCCGTAGGGCATTGCAAGATCAAAAGATCGCAGCCTCGTTTCACTCGACAGCTCCTACAGGGCCGGGGCATGCATGGCCCCGACCGCTGACGCGCTACTCCTTGACGCTCATGAACTCTTCAGCCCAACGAATGTATTCCTCGGGCTGCGTGTAGGTGTGCGTCAGTTCGGTGGCGCTCAGATCCGAGGCCTGGGTAAACATTTGCCGTTGTTCCCGCAGACTGTCGTACGTCGCTTTGATGGCCGCGAAATACGCTCCATGGCCGTCGATGGTGACCCGCACGCCGAGTTCGGCGAGGCGTTTATCGTCGCGCAGCAGCGGGTTGCCGTAGGTCACCAGCATCAAGGGTACGGTCAGGTGCTCGGCAAGCTGCTCGAGGTGCTCGAAATCCCGAACGCCGACCATGCAGATCCCGTCCGCCCCGGCGCGCTGGTACTGCTGGGTACGGCTGATGATTTCCTGGACCGGCAGGATCCCTGCGTTGGTTCGGGCGACGATCGCCATCTCCGAATCAACCCGGGCTTCCAGCGCCGCGCGGATCTTGCCGACGCCTTCGGCAACCGTAATCAGGTCAGTGGATTTGCGGCCGAATTGCGCGGGCAGGAGGGTGTCTTCAATCGTCAGCGCGGCAATGCCGGCACGTTCGAGTTCGACGATGGTGCGCATGACGTTCAGCGCGTTACCGTAGCCATGGTCGGCGTCGGCGATCACCGGCAATTGGGCGACACGGCCGATGCGCGTGGCTTGCTCAGCAAACTCGCTGAGGGTAATCAAGGCAAAGTCTGGGGCGCCCAGCACCTGCAGCGACGCGACCGAACCGCCGAGAATGCCCACTTCAAAACCCAGGTCCGCGGCAATGCGTGCTGACATTGGGTCAAAGACCGACGCGGTGTGATAGCAGGTATTGGCAGCGAACAGCTCGCGAAAATTACGGCGCAAATCTTGATGAGATAGCCTGGACATAAGAGTTCCACCAATGGAATGGAATGGAAGGGCTTGAGCAAAAGTGTCAACGCCGAAGAAACAAAAGGCTATCACGGGGACGTAGGGGAAATGATGACGAATTTGCAGAAGGACTGACGCAAGGCGGTTTCTGTGGCGAAGGCGGCGGTGATTACGCCGCTACAGCCTTCAGTTGTCGGTTGACCAGCGGTATGGCTCTTATCGAGTCCCCGGGCTGCAGTTGCAGGCGCTTGGCGGTCTGTCGGTCGACGATCAGGCTGTTGCCATCCTGCCACGCTGGGGCTGCAGTGATACGGCAGTTCTCCATGCGACGATTATGGATCAGCCAGACCTGCGCCCGGTTATCTGGCGTGCCGATGGCCAGGATCAGCGGTTCGCTGTCGCGCACGGTGCGGATGCTCGTCATCGGCGCCTCGATGATCGGACCGCCGTCGAAGATATCGATGTACCCCTTGTGCGCAAATCCCTCGGCCTCAAGAATCTTCAACGCCGGCGCTGTATTGGGGTGGGCTTTGCCGATCACGGCCTGTGCCTGTTCGGTGAGCAAACAGGTGTAGAGGGGCTGGCGGGGCATCAGTTCCGCGATGAATGATTTGCTGCCCGATCCGGCCAGATGGTCGGCCTGACTGAAATCCTTCTTGAAAAAATGCCTGCCCAGGCTGTCCCAAAACGGCGAGCAGCCTTGCTCATCGGCACTACCGCGCAGTTCAGCGATCAGTTTGTCGCCGAACAGGTGCGTGAATTCAGCCACAAACAGCAGACGCCCCAATGACAGCAATCGTCCGTTATTGCCCCAGCGATGATCCAGGCGCAGGAACAGCGAACACAGCTCTGATTGCCCGGTCATTTCATTGTTCAGAAACAGCGTGGGAATCTGACGCTTGATGCCCAGGTCCGGTGCAGAACTGACGGTGACGCCGACGCGATAGTTGTACCAGGGCTCGCGCATACCGACCGCTCCCGTCAGGGCACTGATTCCGACAATCTGTTGATCGTCGTCTTCGAGCACGAACAGGTAATCGGCATCGGCACGTTCCACTTGTTCGGCGAACGTGCGTTGCGCCCAGCGCACCCGGTGGAACAGTTGTTCTTCATTGGCTGGCAGGGTGGTGAACCCGGGACCGGCTTCGCGCACCAGCGCGAGCAACGCAGGCAGGTCGGTGACACTGACCGGACGGACTAGCATGTTGAAGCTCCTTCTTCGCGACTGCCCGGGCGCAGTCGTGGGAAACGTTGTCGGGCGCTCGTCAAAGGGCGATCAACCGTATCCGGCTGCCTTCGCTCACGTTCAAGGCAGCGCGCATCCTGGCGTCAAGTACCACTGGTTGCCCAGGGTTGACGTCCAGTTCGGCGACAATCGCCCGATAGCCCTTAAGTAAATCGTTGCTCACCAGATAGCGGCCACGGGCATCAATGGAGGACCCGGTTTTTACCGTGGCGATATGACTTTGGGCGATGGAGCGGATGTCGCAAAGCCGGGCTTGCAAGGTAGGACCGCCGTCAAACAGGTCGACGTACTGACAGGTATCGAACCCCTCACGCTCGAGGATATCGAAGGCTTCCTGGCCATCGGGATGGATGCGTCCGACGCAGTCGCGTGCCGTCTCGGGCAACATCGGCAGGTAAATCGGGTAGTGGGGCATCAGCTCCGCAAGGAACGTCCGGCTGTTCAAACCGCACAGCTTTTCCGCCTCGGCATAGGGCAGGTCGAAGAAATGCTTGCCGACTGCGTCCCAGAACGGCGACCCGCCTTCATCGTTGCTGAAACCGACAATCTCCGTGATTACTGTGTTGGCAAAACGGCTTGAGTGAGCACCGATAAACAACAGTCGAGCCCGGGACAGCAGTTCGGAAAACGGCGACCGAACCCACTCGGCGTCAATATGAAAACCCCGCAACAAGGTATGGCCGCTCAGGTCATGACACAGCGACAGTGTGGGTACGTCATGCTCGATATTGAGTTCACGCGAGGCACTGGTGTAGTGACGGTTGCGCAGGCTGTAGAAGGGCTCGTTGTAGCCGGCAGTGGCGAGGATTTCCGAACAGCCCACCAGGCGCTGGCACGTCAGATCTTCCAGGACGAAGAAATAATTCTCCGGGCCATGATCTTCAACGTCTTTTTCAATCGAGGCACAAGAGTCGAGTACCCTCTGGCGCAAGCGTTCAGCGTCGTCCGGCAAGGACGTGACACCCACCAGGCTTTCGCGGGCAAGTCGCTGTAACTGGGGCAGGTCGTTTAACTCGACCGGGCGTAAGACCAGCATGGACGTACTCCTGTATCAAAGGGTTCGGTGGCACGCACCCAACCTGACTATCACTGTCGGTTTCCACGCATTGCTCGGGCGGTACCCTGATGTGTGTTCAGGTGCCGCTCTTCTTCTGTGTCAGCTTTTTAGTGTTGAACGGTATTACGATGACGTGTTGAACACCTGTTGTGTCATCGGGCAAACACTGGGTTATCGAAGGTGATCATTCAGGGCGGTTAGACAGAGCGTCCGTGCTTCTGCTGGATATTTTTCCTGTGTTTTCTGCTTTCGCGAAATCAGTATTTATGGAAGCCAGGGTGCCTGTCTAGTGAATTTTTGCCAGGCGTTTCAACGTCTTGAATAAGGCGAAAAGCCCGTATGCCAAGGGCTACAAGAATGACGCTCCTGTGTGTAGGCCCTTTCCAAAATTGGTGTAAGACAATGCCTTTTTCTACGCGTTAATTAATGAAAGCCGCGCAAACGAAATGCTCCCGTTGGCGTGGGATACGGCACAATTAAGCAATCATCCACGGCCTGTTGCCGTGCTCCGAACCTTTTGATCGAGTGATTTTTTGTGCAGGCGACCCATTTGACTTTGATTTGCCACGCTCGAACCGTCGCACAAAAATTAGGGCGTTTTCCTACAAATGAGCCTGTGGAAATAAAATGGCAGTCGGCAGAGGGTTCGCGCGCTGCCTTTTTCAAAAAAGCACCACGCTTTCTGTGTGGACCGGAATTGCGCACCCGGCAAACGGCTGCGTTTTACGCCAATGATGTCGAGGTTGCCGAGGCATTGCGCGATTGCGATTTCGGCCGATGGAGCGGGGCGCAGATCGATGACTTGCAGCAGTCAGAACCCGAGGCCCTCGAAGCCTGGCTGGCTGACCCGGTTTGCGCACCCCATGGTGGCGAGTCGGTTGCACAACTTCTTGAGCGAGTCGCCGCCTGGCTGACGACCCTTGAGGCAACCCCCGGGCACGTCGTGGCATTCACCCATCCCTTTGTCATTCGCGCCGCGCTGACCCATGTCTTGAACTGTTCGGCGTTTAATCAGATCGATGTTGAACCGCTGTCGTCCACCGAACTTCGCTACAACGGGCGCTGGCGACTGCGCTTGCCAGAGACGGTTATAGAGGACGCAAAACGATGAAAAAGCTTCTGGTGATCGGCATCGGTGCGGGCAACCCCGACTACATCACGATGCAGGCGGTAAAGGCGCTCAACCTTGTCGACGTGTTTTTCCTCATGGACAAGGGTGAAAGCAAAGACAAGCTGATCGAACTGCGCCGCGAGATCTGTGAGCGCTACATTACCGATCACGCCTATCGCTTCATCGAAGCCCACAGCCCGGAGCGCCAGCGAGGTGATGTGGACTACACGACCAGCGTCGATGATCTGAATCTGGCCAAGCAGCGCACGTTCGAACGGCTGATCAACGAGCAAATGTCCGACAACGAGTGTGCCGGTTTTCTGGTGTGGGGCGATCCGGCGTTGTACGACAGCACTGTGCGGATTTTGCAGGCAATCCTGGCGTCAGGCGTTTGTGTATTCGATTTTGAAGTGATTCCCGGCATCACCAGCGTTCAGGCGTTGGCAGCGCAGCACAAGGTGCCGTTGAATCGGATCGGGCGGTCGATTGAAATCACCACCGGGCGCCGTCTGGCAGCGGGGCAGGTGAGCAATGCCGACAGCCTGGTGGTGATGCTCGATGCGCAAGATGCCTACCATCAGGTGGCTGATCCGGAGACCGAGATTTATTGGGGCGCTTACCTGGGGACGCCGGATGAAATGCTTATCAGTGGCAAGCTCAAGGACGTGGCGCAGGAGATCGAGCGGGTGCGCAAAGCTGCCCGAATGGCCAATGGCTGGATCATGGATACCTATTTATTGCGTAAGCCTTGAGATGTGTTGCGCCTAAGCAGGCCTCATCGCGAGCAGGCTCGCTCCTACAGTGATTTAAGTAGTTCGCAGATTTTGTGTACACCACCTTTCCATGTAGGAGTGAGCCTGCTCGCGATGAGGCCGTCAAAGCACACCTCAAACCTCCAACTTGACCTCGCGCCCAAACCGCTCCCGATACACCGACGGCGGCACGCCGACCACACTGCGAAAGGCCACCCGAAAAGTTTCCACCGATCGATAACCACACCCCATGGCGATCTGCTCGGTGTTCTGATTCGTGCTCTCCAGTAATTCCCGCGCACGCCCCAGGCGCTCATGCTGCAGCCAGGCTTTGGGGGGCAGGCCGGTGGCTTCAGTGAACCGCCGCAAGAACGTTCGTTCGCTCATGGCCGCCTCACTGGCCATATCGCGCACCTCCAGTGGTTGATGCAAGCGTTCCCGAGACCATTGCATGACGCGGGACAGGTCGCTGCGCGGCGTAGGACTGACCGGTGAAGGAATGAATTGCGCCTGCCCGCCGGTGCGTTGTGGCGACATGACCAGGCGACGTGCCACCGAATTGGCGACCAGGGTGCCGAAATCCCGGGCCACCAGGTGCAGGCAGGCATCGATGCCGGCAGCGCTGCCGGCTGAGGTGATCAACTGACCCGAGTCGACGTACAGCACCTGCGCATCGACCAGGATGTTGGGAAATCGCTCCGCCAGTTCAGTGGTGTAGCGCCAATGCGTCGTGGCGCGGTGACCATCGAGCAATCCGGTCGCCGCCAGCACGAAAACCCCAGAGCATATCGACAGCAACCGCGCACCCCGCGCATGGGCTCGACGCAGGCCGTTGAGCAAGGCTTCAGGCACGGGGGCACTGCGGTCGCGCCAGCCGGGGATGATGATGGTCCGGGCCTCTTCAAGCAGTTCCATGCCGCCATCCGCCAGCACCTGAATGCCGCCCATGGCGCGCATCGGGCCTTGATCGACCGCGACAATCCGGTGCCCGTACCAGGGGAATTCGAACTCGGGTCGGTCCAGGCCGAAGATCTCCACGGCGATGCCGAATTCGAAGGTGCAGAGGCCGTCATAGGCCAGAATCGCGACCAATCCAGGGGTTCGTTGCATTTGGCGGAAAGTTCCCGGTGAGTGTCTTGTGCGCCACTTTAGCCTCAAGCATCAGGCCGATAAAGTGGTCTCACACCCAAAAACACTCTGGAGTACAGCCCATGACCAGTCTTGTCCGTGAGATTCCTGCCGCGCCCTCGGCCATTGCCCTGATGCATTTCAGCAACCGTCTGACCTTCGAAACCGATTGTTCCGACGTCTTCAGCAGCCAACAGGCAGGCGATGTGGATTTTGTCCTGGTGGACGTACGAGGCCCGATGGCGTTTGACCGGGGTCATGTGCCGGGCGCGATTAACATCCCGGGGCGGCTGCTGACCGCTGACGCGTTGGCGGCCTGGCCGAAATCGACCCTGTTCGTTGTCTATTGCGCCGGCCCCCACTGCAATGGCGCGAACAAGGCGGCGGTGAAACTGGCGGCGCTGGATTATCCGGTCAAGGAGATGATCGGCGGGGTGACCGGTTGGCTGGATGAGGGGTTTGAGTTGAGTGGAGCAGTGCAACGTTCCGTCAATACGGTGATTGGCTGCGAATGTTGAAGTAACCGAAAAGATCGCCCCTTCAAACGCAAGCCTCCCACCACGCATCCAGCGTCACCTGCAGCCAAGCAAAAACCTTTGCGTACGCCGCGCTGTCCGGCTGCCCTCGTGGCAGCGGTGATTCCTCGGCGAAGAATTCATTGAGCGTCGCCACCGATTCGGCGTTCCACTCGGGATGAAACTGCAGTCCCACCCGGGTCGGCCCGACGCTGTACATCTGCTGTTCACAGCGATCACTGCGAGCAAGGCATTGCGCCTGCGGCGGCAGGTTGATTGCGTCTTCGTGCCACTCCAGCATGCTCAATGCCTGGCCATCAGTGAATGTGACAGTGGTCCAGCCCGTTTCCGGGCTGTCCATCCGCCGGATGTTCCCGCCAAGACCCAACGCCAGCAGCTGCGCCCCCAGGCAGATGGCGAACACCGGAGCCCCGCGCTCCAGAATGCCTGCCAGCCACTGACGTTCGGCTTCCAGCCAAGCCGGCCCGGCGTTCGATTCGTAAGGCCCGCCCAGCAGGACGACTGGCTCAGCGCTCATCGGCGGCAACTCGCCCAGATAAGCGCGAAAGACCGTCAGCGACAACCCACGAGCCTGCGCCCAATGAGCAATCGCACCGGGGCCTTCAGCACTGTGGTGTTGAATCACATTCAACGTCGTCTTCTCGCTGTTCATGCCTGCCACCTTTTTATAAGTATTTGTCGCCTAAACACAATTTGCTGCTCTGCAGCCGCTCTAGACTGCCGGCCACTTCGGTCGCCGCCTATAACGCTGACGCCCGAAAGCTACCAATCGAACGCTGCCAATAAAAGCCTCCGCATACAGGAGTTATAAATGAAGAAGCTAGTGATGTTCGGTGCTCTGGCACTGTCGATGCTGTCCCTGACCGCTGTGGCTGATGACGCCAAGCCGATCCGTATCGGGATCGAAGCCGGTTACCCGCCATTCTCGATGAAAACCCCTGACGGCAAGCTCACCGGTTTCGACGTGGACATCGGCGATGCTCTGTGCGAGCAGATGAAAGTGAAATGTACCTGGGTCGAACAAGAGTTCGATGGCTTGATCCCGGCGCTGAAGGTCAAGAAAATCGACGCCATCCTGTCGTCCATGACCATCACTGACGACCGCAAGAAAAACGTTGATTTCACCATCAAGTACTACCACACACCCGCGCGATTCGTGATGAAGGAAGGCGCTGACGTCAAGGACCCGCTGACCGAACTCAAAGGCAAGAAAGTTGGCGTGTTGCGTGCCAGTACCCACGACCGCTTCGCCACTGAAGTGCTGCAACCGGCCGGTATCATCCTGGTTCGTTACAGCTCCCAGCAGGAAGCCAACCTTGATATGGTTTCCGGTCGCCTCGACGCCATGCTGGCCGATTCGGTCAACCTCGACGACGGTTTCCTGAAAACCGACGCCGGCAAGGGCTTCGCATTTGTCGGACCGACCTATGAAGACGCCAAGTACTTCGGTGGCGGCGCCGGTATCGCTGTGCGCAAGGGTGACACAGCGCTGGCGGACAAATTCAACACCGCCATCACTGAGATCCGTGCCAACGGCAAGTACAAGCAAGTGCAGGACAAGTACTTCAATTTTGACGTTTACGGCGAGTAAACGATTCGTTTAAAAAATGGCAACCGCTGACAGGGTTGCCATTTTTTTTTCATTTGAGATGAGAAACCTGTGGGAGCAAGGCTTGCCCGCGAAGGCATCGTGTCAGGCGCCATTCATATTGAGTGAACCGACGCCTTCGCAGGCAAGCCTTGCTCCCACAGGTGATTTCAGCGCCACTTTTACGGGAGCTCCCCCATGCAACGCATCGACCATCCACTGCCCTGGAGCCACCTGGGGACCGAGCGCACCCTCAGCGTGTTCCGTTACGGCGCGGGCACTCGCAAGGTCTACATCCAGGCCAGCCTGCACGCTGATGAGTTACCGGGCATGCGCACCGCCTGGGAACTGAAAAAACGCCTGGCTGAACTCGAAGCCCAAGGGCAGCTGCAGGGTGTGATCGAACTGGTGCCGGTGGCCAATCCGATCGGGCTCGATCAGCACCTGCAAGGCAGTCACATGGGCCGCTTCGAGCTGGGCAGCGGCAAGAACTTCAACCGCTCGTTCGTCGAGCTCAGTGCACCGGTGGCCACGTTGATTGGTGATCGCCTGGGCGACGATGCACTTGCTAACATCACGCTGATTCGCCAGGCCATGGGCCAGGTACTCGACACCTTGCCGGCACCCGCCTCGCAATTGGAGGCCATGCACCGATTGCTACTGCGCCATGCCTGTGACGCCGACATCACGCTGGATCTGCACTGCGACTTCGACGCAGCGATTCATCTCTATGCGTTGCCGCAACACTGGCCACAGTGGAAGTCGATGGCCGCGCGCCTGAAGGCCGGTGTCGCGTTGCTCTGCGAGGATTCCGGTGGCAGCTCGTTCGATGAATCCTGTTCATCGCCGTGGCTGCGCCTGGCGCGGGCCTTTCCCGACGCGGCCATTCCCCCGGCCAACCTGGCGACGACGCTGGAGCTGGGCAGCATGGGCGATACCCGAGTCGATCAGGCCCAGGCCAATGCCGAGGCGATTCTCGGGTTCCTCGCCGAGCAGGGTTTCATCAAGGGAGACTGGGCGCCGACGCCGGATGAATGCTGTGAGGGCATGCCATTCGAAGGCACCGAGTACCTGTTTGCGCCGCATCACGGGGTCGTCAGCTTCCTGCGCGAGGCCGGCGAATGGGTGGAGCAGGGGGATGCCTTGTTCGAAGTGGTCGATCCGTTGAATGACCGGGTGACCACGGTACGCGCCGGGACCAGCGGGGTGTTGTTTGCCATAGATCGTGGACGCTATACCCAGCCGGGCACGTGGCAGGCGAAGGTGGCAGGGCGCGACCCGATTCGGGTAGGGAAGCTCATCAACGATTGATGAACTGACCTGTTGGTGCCCTGTAGGAGCCGTGTAGGAGCTGTGTAGGAGCTGTCGAGTGAAACGAGGCTGCGATCTTTTGATTTTGCTTTTTTTAAAGACAAGATCAAAAGATCGCAGCCTCGTTTCTCTCGACAGCTCCTACAAGTGGGCGTCGTTTTTGTTAGGCTCAACCTCGAATCCTGCACATGTGAAGGAAGGCTTATGTTGAAGTTTCTCGCTCTGCTGACGCTCCTGGCGTCGGCCGCTGTCCACGCTCAAACCCCGCTGCAAACCGACCTGCCGCTCAAATACCTGGAGCAGACCCTGCCCGATTCCCGTGATAAGCCGCTGGTGATTTTCCTTCACGGTTATGGCAGCAACGAGCAAGACCTGTTCGGTATCAAGGACGAGTTGCCTGCCACCTACACCTACCTGTCGGTACGGGCGCCGATCGTGATGGAAGAGGGCAGTTATCAGTGGTTTCGCCAGAAAGGCAAAGGCGCCTACAACGGCGAGACGGATGACCTGAAAAGCAGCGGCCAGGTGTTGCTGGATTTCATCGCGCAAGCCGCGAAGAAATACCACACGCAACCGAACAAGGTGTACCTGGTGGGTTTCAGTCAGGGCGCGATCATGTCCTACGAAGTGGCGTTGCGGCATCCCGAGGCCGTCGGCGGCATCGCAGCCTTGAGCGGGCGAATTTTGCCGGTGCTCAAGTCCGAATTGAAACCGGATGAAAAACGCCAGAACCTGGGGATTTTCATTGGTCATGGCACCGCCGACACGCGCCTGCCGTTCAAGGACGGCACCGACGCCAACAGCCTGTTGCAAAGCCTGTCCCTCAAACCTGAGTTTCATGCCTACGAAGGCGTGGGTCACTCCATCAGTGCCGGGGAGATGCAGGACCTCAGCGCCTGGTTGCAGCGCCTCAATCCCTGAGTGTTACTTGCCGCTGACCATCTGCTTGATCAACGTTTCATGGGCGGCCATATCGCCGGGACGGGAAATGACCTGAACCAAGGCCAAGTGGCTGCCTGATGCTGCCATCAGCGTGGTGTTGAGGGTCTGGCCGCCACCGCGTGTGGCGGTACTGTCGATCTGGCGCAGCCCTAGCCCGGTCTTTTTCAGCGTCAGGCTTTTTTCGCTCAACTTGTTGTAGTCAGGCAGTGCTTTGCGCTGTGCCGCGTCGAAGTCGGCCGCCGTGCCGTCGAGAAACTCGCCATCGTTGTCCTTGACCTTGACGCCCTCGGGCAAGCTGTTTTCAGCCGTGATGATCACGGTTTTGGTGGTCTCGTTGGAGTACATGGTGCCGCTTGCGCCAGTAGAGCTGGCGGGCAGCGGGTTGGCGATGAAACCCTTAGGCAGGGTGAAGGTAAACTTGCCGCCCAGCATGGAGACTTTCTGGCTGGGCGCCGTGTCTTTAGCCGTGGCCTTGGCCGCTTGCGCATTCAAAGCCCCGAGGCTGGCAACCGCCATCAGCAACAGGACAACGGCTTTCTTACTCAACAGTGACATTCAAAATCTCCAGGGATGGTCGCGCAATGCGGGCGATCATCCCATGGAGGCCATGAGGCATTCCAGCGCGGGGTAACGGGCGGTAGTGCCCCTGGTGCTGTGAGTCAGTCCGCCTGGTTCTGTGGGAACCGATTGCGACGGGCGGGCTTGTTGCGCTAACTGTTCGATTTAACCGAACGTGTTGACGGCAGACTCGCAGGTTTTGCCAGCAAGCGTTTAGTCACCCCCAGCATCAACACCGAGACCGCCACGCTCACAGCAAAAGCGCTCAATCCCATGCGGGGTAGGGTCAATGCCAGTACCAGGCAAAAGGCGGCGAACGAGTACATGCCCGTTGCGGTGGCTCGTAGCAACGCGGCAGTAAATGCGGGCCCGCGGGTTTGCTGGGAGAACACCGCCATTACGCTGCCCAGCACCGGGAACACCGCCAGCAGTCCACTCCAGCGTTCGCCCACGGTGCTGGCCAGCAAGGTAACCGCCAGGGTCAGCAAGGCACCGGCGACCATGCGCAGCAGCAATTTGTCGGACTTTGGCGCAGGCCCGGACACGATGGGCTGCACCGCAGGAAACAGGTAAGGCGCTGCCAACAGCGCGGTGGCGGCGGCGATGACCGAGAACACCAGGGACGCAGGGATCAGCGACAGCACTGCGGCCACCAAGGCCCACACCAGCAATGAAATCACCAAGGCCCACGGCCAGCCCTTGCGTTGTGCTACCTGGGCGTAGGTGACGCAAAAGGCGATCATCGCAAACATGGCGGACAACGCCGCTGTCGCTGACTGGGCGGCAAACACCTCACCCTGTTCGATGGCGAGGAAGAACAGAATCGGTCCGACCACCACTGGCAATCCCGATAGCCACCCGGCCACGCTCGGTCCCCAGCGTTTACCCGCCAGGGAAATCAGTAGCAGAAATCCCGGGATCACCAGCAATTTAAGCAAGAGCACGCACGCACCTCCGAACCAAGTGAGCGCCAACGTTAGCATCGTCGGGGATGGATTGCGCTATGGTTTGCCTGTTTTTGTATACAAAAACATCGACGTGGAAAATTGTACAAATTGTCTTGTTGCGTATAAGTTTTTAACAGGCCCCCCGAAGAATCGAAACCCCCATGAACAACCTGCGATCCGCCTTATGCCACTGCGTATGGATGTTGATGTTGCTGGGGTCTCAAGCCATGGCCAGTTGGCAGGAAGCGGTGCCCGGTGCGCGGATCATTGGCGCCGGAGAGTTCAGTGTCTTTGGTTTCGATGTCTACAACGCCCGACTCTGGAGCGCAGCGCAGCCGTTATCCGATGACCAGCCCTTCGCGCTGGAGTTGATCTATCAACGCAAGATTTCCCGAGACGATCTGGTGCAAGCCAGCGTCGATGAAATCAAGCGCCTGTCCGGTTCGGCGGTGAGCAGCGAGCAACTCGCCGGCTGGCAGGCGCAGATGCAACGGTCGTTTGTCGATGTGCAGCCCGGAACCCGTATTACCGGGGTGTATGTGCCGGGGCAGGGCGCGCGGTTTTTTGTGGGCCAGCAATTGCAGCATGAAGTGCAAGACCCGCAATTCGCTCGCGCCTTCTTCAACATCTGGTTGGACCCGCGCACCCGGAATCCTGAATTGCGCCAGCAATTATTGGGTCGATAGAGGCGAGTGTTTTCACCGCAGTGAGCGAAACGTTTAAGCTGCCTCCTCTGACCTGTTGACGGATGACTGCGTGAAATTCAGTTTGCCCAAAATCGCCACTGCACCCTTCTGCCCGCCGGAAGTGGCGGGCAGCGTGGCCGTCGATCCCCGCGCCTCATTCTTCAAACGTGTGCTGCGTTTCGCCGGTCCCGGCTTGCTGGTTTCAATCGGCTACATGGACCCGGGCAACTGGGCGACGGCCATCGAAGCGGGTTCGCGGTTTGGCTACAGCCTGTTGTTCGTGGTGCTGCTGGCGAGTCTGGCGGGGATGGTGGTGCAGTGCCTGTGCTCACGCCTGGGCATTGCCACCGGGCGCGATCTGGCACAGCTGTGCCGGGAGCGCTACAGCACCCGCACGGCGCGGACCCAGTGGGTGCTGGCGGAAATTTCAATCATCGCCACCGACCTCGCTGAAGTGCTTGGCTGTGCGCTGGCGTTTCACTTGCTACTGGGCTGTTCGCTGACGGTCGGCATTGCCCTGACGGCCTTCGACACGCTGTTGGTGCTGGCCTTGCAGAACCGTGGCTTCCGTCGGCTGGAGGCGATCATGCTGGTGCTGGTGAGCACCATCGGTGTGTGTTTCTTCGTGGAGCTGTTGCTGATCAAGCCTTACTGGCCTGAGGTCTTCCAGGGTTTTACGCCGTCATTGTCCGCCATCAGCGACGCCGCACCCTTGTACCTGGCCATCGGGATCCTCGGGGCGACGGTGATGCCGCATAACCTGTATCTGCACACTTCGATCGTGCAAACCCGGATGATCGGCAAGGACCTGGCCAGCAAGCAGGACGCGGTGAAGCTGGCGCGTATCGATACCATCGGTTCCCTGGCGCTGGCATTGATGGTCAATGCCGCCATCTTGATTCTCGCGGCGGCGGCGTTTCACAAGACCGGGCATTCCGATGTGGTGGACATTCAGGACGCTTATCACTTGCTTGATCCGTTGGTCGGTGGGGCGCTGGCCAGCGTTTTGTTTGGCGTGGCCTTGCTGGCCTCGGGGCAGAGCTCGACCTTCACCGGCACCATCGCCGGGCAAGTGATCATGGAGGGTTACCTGAACCTGAGAATTCCGTGCTGGCAACGACGGTTGATCACCCGGGGGCTGGCGCTGATCCCGGCCTTCATCGGCGTCTGGCTAATGGGGGATGATGCGATTGGCAAGCTATTGGTGTTGAGTCAGGTGGTGTTGAGCCTGCAATTACCGTTTGCGCTGTATCCGTTGATCCGCATGACCAATGATCATCGGTTGATGGGACCCTTCGTCAATCGACTGCCGACGCGGGTATTGGCGTGGGGGTTGTTCGGGGTGATCAGTGGGGCGAATAGCTGGTTGATCTTTCAGTTTGTGGTGTGAGCCGTGTAAAGAACCCGGTGTTTCTGAAGTGGACGCTGACTCATTGTGGCGAGGGAGCTTGCTCCCGCTGGGTTGCGAAGCGACCCCAAAAGTCCAGGCAGTTGTCGAGGATTTTTGGGAGCGCTACGCACTCCAGCGGGAGCAAGCTCCCTCGCCACAAAAGCTCGCAGGCCAATGCAGTGCCACCGGGGGTGTTACCAGGCTGCAGCGGTTCTTCGTGGGCCCCCGTGCAGCCTGTTGAACGCTTTAAGCCCGTTCGATCGCCAGCGCAACGCCCTGACCACCACCAATGCACAGGGTGGCGAGGCCTTTCTTGGCGTCGCGTTTGATCATTTCATGCAGCAAGGTCACCAAAACACGGCAACCTGATGCACCAATCGGGTGACCCAGTGCGATAGCGCCGCCGTTCACGTTGACCTTGTTCAAATCCCATTTCAGCTCTTTCGCAACGGCCAGGGATTGCGCCGCGAATGCTTCGTTGGCTTCGATCAGGTCCAGTTGGTCGATGGACCAGCCGGCCTTGTCCAGGCAACGGCGAGTGGCCGATACCGGGCCGATGCCCATGATGGCCGGGTCAACACCCGCATTGGCGTAAGCGGCGATCTTTGCCAGCACGGGCAAACCCAGGGCCTTGGCTTTTTCGGCGCTCATCAGGATCACGGCGGCGGCACCGTCATTGAGCGACGACGCGTTGCCAGCGGTCACCGAACCGTCTTTCTTGAAGGCCGGCTTGAGTTTGCCCAGCCCTTGAGCGGTGGTGTCGCCGCGAGGTTGTTCATCAATGGCAAAGGACAGCGGATCGCCCTTGCGCTGAGGAATCAGGATGGGCGTGATTTCATCGACGAAACGTCCGCCTTCGATAGCGGCCGCAGCTTTTTGCTGTGAGGCCGCGGCGAAGGCGTCCTGCTGCTCGCGGGTCAGTTCGTATTTGTCGGCCACGTTCTCGGCGGTGATGCCCATGTGGTAATCGTTGAACGCATCCCACAGGCCGTCGCTGATCATGGTGTCGACGATTTGCGCGTGCCCCATGCGCAGACCGGTGCGGGCACCGGGCATGACGTAGTTGGACAGGCTCATGTTTTCCTGGCCGCCGGCGATGATAACATTGGCGTCGCCGCAGCGAATGGCCTGGGTCGCCAGGTGCAGAGCCTTGAGGCCAGAGCCGCAGACCTTGTTCAGGGTCATGGCGGGTACGGTGAAGGGCAGGCCGGCCTTGATCGCCGATTGACGCGCAGGGTTTTGCCCGGCGCCAGCGGTCAACACTTGACCCATGATCACTTCATCGACTTCAGCAGCGTCGAGCCCGGTTTGTGCCAGCAACTGACGGATCACCGCAGCGCCCAGGTCAACGGCGGAGACACTGGCCAGGGAACCCTGGAAGCTGCCGATGGCGGTACGGGTGGCGGCAACGATGACGACTTCTTGCATGGGATGAATCCTCACTGAGCAGCGAACTGCATTTCTGGAACGTGATCAGGCACGATCAGCTTGCCTGCAGTCTTGGCGATAATTTCTTCGACACTGACGCCCGGCGCACGTTCTTTAAGAATGAAGGCGCCGTTTTCGATTTCCAGGTAGGCCAGGTCGGTCAGTACGCGCTTGATGCAGCCGGCGCCGGTCAGGGGCAGGCTGCAGTGGTCCAGCAGCTTGGACTCACCGTCCTTGGACGCGTGGGTCATGATGACGATGATGTTGTCTGCACCGGCGACCAGGTCCATGGCACCGCCCATGCCCTTGACCAGTTTGCCGGGGATCATCCACGAGGCGATGTTGCCTTGCACGTCGACTTCAAAAGCGCCCAGCACGGTCAGGTCGACATGGCCACCGCGGATCATCGCGAAGGATTCGGCCGAGGAAAAAATCGATGCGCCGGTGCGGGCGGTCACGGTTTGCTTGCCGGCGTTGATCATGTCGGCATCGATGGTTTCTTCAGTCGGGAACGGACCCATGCCCAGCAGGCCGTTTTCCGACTGCAGCATGACTTCCATGCCTTCGGGAATGTAGTTGGCGACCAGGGTCGGAATGCCGATGCCCAGGTTCACGTAGAAGCCGTCCTGCATTTCGCGGGCGACGCGTTGAGCCATTTGTTCGCGGGAAAGTGCCATTGTTGTTATTCCTTCATTCGGTCCGGGGGCAGGGGATCACTTACGCACGGTGCGCTGTTCGATGCGCTTTTCGAACGTGCCGCAAATGACCCGGTCGACGTAGATGCCAGGGGTGTGGATCTGCGCCGGGTCCAGCTCGCCGGGTTCGACGATTTCTTCGACTTCGACCACGGTGATCTTGCCGGCAGTGGCGGCCAGCGGGTTGAAGTTCTGAGCGGTGTGGCGGTAGATCACGTTACCGAAGTGGTCGGCTTTCCAGCCTTTGACGATGGCGAAGTCACCGGTGATGGACTCTTCCATCAGGTACTTGCGACCTTTGAATTCGCGTACTTCCTTGCCGTCGGCGACCGGGGTGCCGACGCCGGTGGCGGTGAAGAACGCCGGGATGCCGGCGCCGCCCGCGCGCATTTTTTCGGCAAGGGTGCCTTGGGGGGTGAGGACGACTTCGATTTCGCCTTTCAACAGCTGTTCTTCAAACAGTTTGTTTTCGCCAACGTAGGAGGCGACTACTTTGCTGATCTGACGATCGGTCAGCAGCACGCCGAGACCGAAACCGTCGACGCCGCAGTTGTTGGAAACCACGGTGAGATCGCGAGTGCCCTTGCGCTTGATCTCGTTGATCAGGTTTTCCGGAATTCCGCACAGGCCGAAGCCACCGGCGATCACGGTCATGCCGTCTTCAAGACCTGCCAGAGCTTCCTCGTAGGAACTCACGCGCTTGTCGAAACCTGCCATATGCACCTCTTTTATTCTTTATGGGCGGCTGGCTAGCCGTAGTGGGTCAAGTGTCTCGTCGCTGGATTGATTTGTTAAGTTGTTTTTTAATGTGAATTAATAGATAAAACTCACTAATCCTGTTCTTTATCCTTCGGTGGGTGCACAGCTTGCTCGCGATGGGGGCCTCGAAACCGCCATCGCGAGCAAGCTGTGCTCCTACAGAAAAACTCCCGCGTTAATCACCGGAACCCTTTGCCCATGACCGTCAAACAGATCCGCGCCTTTCTGGCCGTGGCCCAGAGCCTGAGTTTCGCCATGGCCTGCGAGCGATTGCACCTGTCGCAGTCGGCGTTGAGCCTGACCATCAAAGCGCTGGAGGAGGGCTTGGGCGGACGCCTGTTCACCCGTAATACCCGCAACGTTGCCCTGACGGCGGAAGGTGAATCCCTGGTGCCCCTTGCGCGCCGCCTGATCGCCGACTGGGACAACGCCGAGGATGAGCTGCGCCAGCGCTTCACCTTGCAGCGCGGCCGGGTGACGCTGGCGGCGATACCCTCGTTTGCCGGCAACCTACTGCCACCGATCCTCAAGGCGTTTCGCGCTCGTTACCCGAAGGTCAACGTGACGGTGAACGATGTGATCAATGAGCAGGTGCTTGAAATGGTGCGTGATCGACAGGTGGAACTGGGGGTGGCGTTTGAGCCCACCATGAGTACGTCGCTGGCCTTCACACCGCTGTATATGGACCGGTTCGTCGCAGTGGTTTCACAAGATTCACCGTTGGCGGAGCTGGGTGATATCGATTGGCAGACGCTGCTCAAGGAGCCGTTTATCACCTTGCAGCGGCCGTCGGCGGTGCGGGTGATGCTGGAAGAACACCTGCAAGCCCGCGGAATGAAGTTGCCGGTGGAGTTTGAAAGCCACCAGCTGGCGACGGTGGGGCGGATGGTCGCCAGCGGATTGGGGGTGAGCGCGGTGCCAGCGTTGTGTGCCGGGCAGATGCGTGAGCTGGGTGCGCAGTGCCTGACTTTGCACGACCCCGTGGTGGAGCGGGCAGTCGGGGTGTTGACCAAGCCCGGGGTTGAGCTCTCGGCGGCGGCGCAGGCGTTGTTCGACATCCTCAAAGAAGAAAACCTGAGCGCGCACCTCGACCCATGATCGTTCCCACGCTCTGCGTGGGAATGCTCATCGGGACAGGTGTTGTGTCAGGAGGGGGAGTAGCTGCTCGCACGAGGCCTCAATCTTCAAATCGAGGAGGTCATCCGCCCGGGTCTTCCCCAAATTAATCGCAATCAATGGCTTGCCTTGATCCGCCACCGCCCGGCATAACCGAAAGGCCGAATACGCCATCAACGAAGATCCCACCACCAATAAACCCGCAGCCTTTTCAACCGCCGCCATGGCTTTGGCCGCCGTTACCTGCGCAACGTTTTCGCCAAAAAACACCACGTCCGGCTTCATTCGCTCACCCGCGCAAAGCGGGCAATGGGGCACCTGAAAGCGCGCTTCAAAAGCCGGGTCGAGCAGGGTATCGCCATCGGGTGCTTGCACGGCATCGACGCCGGCCAGGTAAGGGTTCTGCGCCACCATCAATTGCTGAATCGAGTCGCGCTCGCTGCGTTGCCCGCAATCGAGGCATAGCACTCGATGCAAGCTGCCGTGGAGTTCGATGACATCGTGACTGCCGGCCTGGTCGTGCAGGGTGTCGACATTCTGGGTGATCAACGCGCTGATCCGCCGGGTACTTTGCAAACTCGCCAAGGCTTCGTGAGCGACGTTGGGTTGTGCCAGTCGCACTCGCGGCCAGCCCAGCATGGCCCGTGCCCAGTAGCGACGACGAGATTCGGGGGCGGAGAGAAACTCCTGATACATCATGGGCTGACGACCACGCCTGACGCCCTGATTGTCACGGTAATCGGGGATGCCCGATGGCGTGCTGATGCCAGCGCCCGTCAGCACGACAAAAGTTTGTTCGGTCATCAACTGCTCGAGTCGGTCGAGTTGTTCACGGATACGGCCATCGAGCATGTTCAACACTCCGCAAGGTCATGAAGGGTTCATTGTAGGAGCTGGCGCAGGCTGCGATCTTTTGATCTGTTTTTTTTACAATCAAGATCAAAAGATCGCAGCCTGCGGCAGCTCCTACAAGGGCCGTGTTTACTTGCGTGCCTCCAGAATCAGGTTGAACGGCGTTTCGGTCGCCCGACAGAAAGTCGAGAAACCGGCCTCGGTAAACACTTTGCGCAACCGCGCCTCGCCCGCCTGCGCACCGAGCCCGAGGCCGACTTCCTGTGACAATGAGTTGGGGGTGCAGATGAAGGTCGACGCGGCGTAGAACAGGCGTCCGACTGGGGTGACGTTGTCGTCGAGCGCATCGTTGGCGAAGGGTTCCACCAGCAGGACCGAACCGTCCGGCTTGAGCGACTCAAAGGCATGCCGCGCCGCGCCCACCGGGTCGCCCATGTCGTGCAGGCAGTCGAAGTAGCAGACGAGGTCGTAGTCGTTGCCCGGGTAGCTTTTCGCTGTTCCCTGGAAGAACCGCGCCTGTGCGGCCACGCCACCTTCTTCGGCGCGCTGGGTCGCCACGGTGACGGAGGGTGCGTGGTAATCGAACCCGACGAACCGTGAGTTCGGAAACGCCTGGGCCATGATCACCGTCGACGCCCCATGCCCGCAGCCGATGTCGGCGACTTTGGCGCCGGCTTCAAGTTTTGCCACCACACCGTCCAGGGCCGGTAGCCACTCGGCGATCAGGTGCGCTTTGTAACCGGGCCGGAAGAACCGTTCTGTGCCGCTGAACATGCACGGATGGTGGTCGCCCCAGGCCAGTGCACCATTGCCGCGCATGGCGTTGATCAGTTTGTCCTTGTCATGGAAAAACGAGGCGACTACGCCGACGCCACCGGCCACGTAGACCGGCGAGTCTTCAATTGCCAGCGCCAGTGCCTGCTCTTCAGGGAGACGGAACTGGCCGTCGCGATGTTCCATGTAGCCGGAGGCGGCGTGGGCACTGAGCCATTCGCGCAGCAGGCGGGTGTTGCAGCCCGTTTTGTCGGCGAGTATTTCCGGGGTGATGGGTTGGCTGTCGGCCATGGCCCGGTACAGGCCGAGTTCCTCGCCGAGAATGACATTGGCGAGCATGGCTGCGCCGCCCATGTCGTTGATCAGTTTGCCCATGAATTCGTTGAGTCTGGCCTCGTCCATCACGTGTGCTCCTTTGGCAGGATCACGGTCCAGAGGTGGTGTTTTCGGGGGTGGCACGTCTGGGCGGTGGTCGTGGGAATGAACAGGACGCACGATGTGTCCTGCGTGGGTTAAGTTTAGTTCGCTGGCCTTGGGGTGTTGGGTGGGGCGACGAAAGTGCTGGGTTGGTGTGGGGGGTGATGACGAGGCGGCCTGTCTTTTTCGGATGTACCCCGATCCCTGTGGGAGCTGGCCTGCCAGCGATGGCGGCCTGACAGCCGACCTGTCTTTTGCGGGTGTACATATCCGTTTCTGCGGTAATGGCCACTGACGGTTTCGCTCTTACAGCGAGTCCCTTTTGACAAACGCCCGGAATGCCGGCCCAGTCAAAAGGAACCAAAAAGGCTCGCCCCAGCGTACGGCACCTCGCTAAAGCTCGGTGTTCCCTCGCTCCGGTGTCCATCTGGGGGCATCGCCTACGGTCTGCTTCGCGACGACCTCCTCTCGATGTGTGCGGCTTCGCCGCACGGCGCTTCGCGCCTGACCCCCAGATGAACACCTCCACTCGGCCTCCCGACGGGGCGGGTGAATCAAAAGCCGGATCAAGATCAAAAGCTTGCAGGCGAGCTAACGCTCGGCCTTGAGTGGTGAAGGTCAACGGCGATGGGTGGTGGTTTGTTTTTGATCTTCTGTAGGAGCATAGCTTGCTCGCGATAGCGGCCGACTGACCGACCTGATTCGTGGGTATGCACCCGATCAAACTGTAGGAGCGAGCCTGCTCGCGATAGCGGCCGATTGACCGACCTGATTCATGGGTATGCACCCGATCAACTGTAGGAGTGAGCCTGCTCGCGATGACGGCAGTACAGACAACCAACCAGTTTGATCCATACCTGATCGCGCATACGCTCCAGTCCAGAGTTTTCATCCGCCCGCTATCAACCCACCCAAACCTCGCACACCTACCCGATCTAAAGGCAAACCTGACCGTCTCTCATGTACTGGAATGTATCCAACCCCCTTCCCGATACAGTTCCGCGCAACACCGGCCCCCAGCCGAACACAGACCCGATACATCCCGATGATTGACTGAACATCCGTTCTGACTACCTCGAGATCGACATCATGCAGACCCCCATTGCCTCAGCAGCAGCGACCGTAGGGCTTGGCTTGCGTCGTGGATTGATGAAGGACCTTCAAGCGGCCCGTGTGGGTGATTTCGATTTTCTGGAGGTTGCTCCGGAGAACTGGATCGGTATCGGCGGCGCCCATGGTGCGGCGTTGCGGGACCTGGCGGAGCGGTATCCGTTGTCCTGCCACGGCTTGTCCCTGTCGTTGGGCGGTCCGGCGCCGCTGGACGTCGGGTTTCTGCAGGAGGTACGAGGTTTTCTTGATCACTACAACGTGCCGCTGTACAGCGAACACCTGAGTTACTGCGGCGATGACGGTCATTTTTATGACCTGTTGCCGCTGCCGTTTACCGAAGAAGCAGTGCACCACGTCGCCGCGCGGATTCGTCAGGCGCAGGACATTCTGGGGCGGCGCCTGGCGGTGGAAAACGTCTCGTATTACGCCGCGCCCCGGCAGGACATGGATGAGGTGACCTTCACCAACGCGGTGCTGCGCGAAGCCGATTGTGACCTCTTGCTGGACGTCAACAATGTGTACGTCAACTCGATCAATCACGGTTTCGATGCACTGGCCTTTCTGGCCGGCATCGATTCGGGGCGGGTGGTGGCGATGCATGTGGCCGGGCATTTTGATGAGTCGGATACGCTGAAAATCGACACCCATGGCGCCTCGGTCAAACCGGTGGTGTGGGCGTTGCTGGCTGAGGCATACGCCCGTTTCGGTGCGCAACCGACCTTGCTCGAACGGGACTTCAACTTCCCGGCGTTCGATGAATTGGTCGCCGAACTGCAGACCATTCGGCGCTTGCAAAGCAGGGAGTTGAACCGTGGATAAATCAGGCCTATTCGAGCAGCAGAACACCTTGGGTCGTTACCTGCGCGATCCCGATCACTGCACGCCGCCGACGGGGATGGATGTCGCGCGGGCTGAGGTTTACCGGGATCTGATTTTCGCGAATCTGTCGTCATTGCTGAGCGGAACGTTTCCGGTGCTGATCAGGATTCTCGGCAATGAACGCTGGCGCACACTGGTCCGTCTGTTTCTGCGCGACCATCGCGCGCGTACGCCCAAATTCGGCGAGATTGCCCAGGAGTTTGTCGGGTTCGTGGCTGACGAACCGCAAGCCTTGAGGGAGGGTAACTGGCCAGCGTTCATGGTCGAACTGGCGCATTACGAATGGGTGGAGATGGCACTGCAGCAGTCCGATGCCGAGCCCTTGCCTGCCAGCAATGCCGGCGAGTTACTGGATCGGCCGTTACGGGTTTCGCCATTGGCCTGGCCGTTGGCGTATGCCTGGCCGGTGCAGCAAGTGGGGCCCGATTACCAGCCCGAAGCGCCGCCCGTGCAGCCAACGTTGTTGCTGGTGCGTCGATCAGCTGATTGGCGTGTGAATTTTTCCGAGCTCAGTCCGTTGGCGTGGCGACTGTTGCAGCGTATCGATGAATTCCCGCAGCTTGCCGGGCGTGCACAGCTGGACGGATTGGCACTGGAAGCCGGCGCGGTTCGATCGGCGCAGTTCAGGGCGGGCGGGTTGGCCTTGCTGCAGCAGATGCACAGTGAAGGTGTGATTGGCGTGGTCGATCGGGTGACTACGCCTGCTCGCGACTGAGGCAATCCGCTCCTACAGCTTGAACACCAACGCCTTCAACCCGCACTCGATGTCCGCATCCGGAAACTCCGGCGGGTTTTCCAGCCGTTGTTCAAAGTGCAGGCTCGGCGCTTCACGCATCACGCCGTCGATGAGGAAGTCCGGACCGAATGCCGGATCGTTCATGCAAGCCAGCACCGTACCCTGTGGGCTGAGCAGTTCCGGCAATCGACGCAGTACGCGCTGATAGTCCTTGGTCAGCAGAAAACTGCCTTTCTGGAAGGACGGCGGGTCGATGATCACCAGGTCGTACGGGCCCTTGCCGATGACCTTGCCCCAGGATTTGAACAGGTCGTGACCGAGGAATGTCACCTTGCTCAGGTCATGCCCGTTGAGCCGGTGATTATCGCGACCACGGCTCAGGGCCGCGCTGGACATGTCCAGATTGACGACGTGTTCGGCGCCACCTTCGATGGCCGCGACCGAGAAGCCGCAGGTGTAGGCGAAGAGGTTCAACACCCGTTTAGCCTGTGCATGGGTTTGCACCCAATCGCGACCGTAGCGCATGTCGAGGAACAGCCCGTTGTTTTGCTTGCGGCCCAGGTCCACGCGATAGCGCAGGCCGCCTTCGGTGATGGTCATTTCCTCAATGGCCTCCCCAAGCAACCATTCGGTAGTGCTTTGCAGCAGGTAGCGATGTTGCAGGAGCAAGGTGTGCGCGCCCGACGCAGTCCACTCCGGACTGTGAGTGAGCGCCAACAGCCTTTGCTTCAAGTCTTCCAGTTGCGCAGGTTCAGGTTCCTTGAACAGCGACACCAGCACCACGCCCTGTAACCAGTCGACGGTCAGTTGCTCCAGCCCCGGCCAGCATCGACCACGGCCATGGAACAGTCGGCGTGTTTCTGCGGGTGCCGAGGCCAGGCCAGTCAACAGATGGTCGTGGAGGAGGGTGAGCGCGTTTGGATTCATCGGGTCAGGTCGGCCATTTGAGGGGGCGGCATTTTAACCACAATTGCACCGCAAGGCGCTGTGCCGGGCGTCGAGAGTTATCACGTTTAATTTAACTTTACGTGAGGATTTGGGGATCTGCCGGCTCACATACTCGGCTCCAACGAATAACAACAACCGTTGGGAGAGCCGCCATGACTAAGCCACCTGCTTCACCCAAGGTCAGCAGCCATCCCCGTTGGTTGCGACTGACCCACTGGCTCAATGCCCTGGCGGTGCTGGTGATGGTCACCAGCGGTTGGCGCATCTACAACGCCTCGCCCCTCTACGATTTCAGTTTCCCCGTCTCGATCACGCTGGGTGGATGGCTGGGCGGTGCCTTGCAATGGCATTTCGCGGCGATGTGGTTCCTGGCCATCAACGGCCTCGTTTACCTGATCATCAATATTGCGAGCGGTCGTCTGTTCCGGCGCTTTTTTCCGCTGTCGCCCAAAGGTCTTGTTCATGACCTGTGGGCTGCGTTGAGAGGGCGTTTGGGGCACGCGGACCTCAGTCATTACAACCAGGTGCAACGGCTGGCGTATCTGTTCGTGATGGTCGACATCACGCTGCTGGTGATCTCCGGGCTGGTGATGTGGAAATCCGTGCAGTTCCCGCTGTTGCGTGAACTCATGGGTGGCTACGACGCCGCGCGCCATGTGCACTTCATCGCGATGTCGCTGCTGATGGCTTTTGTTGCGGTGCATCTGGTGATGGTCGCGCTGGTTCCCAAAACCCTGTTGGCCATGATTGTCGGTCGCAAGGAGCCCGTATGAAAAAGCATCTGCAAGGATCGGGACTGGACGAATCGTCCATCCTCACCGACGCCCGGAAAATCATTGCCCCGCAGATTGAAGACCGCTCCCGTCGTTCGTTTTTGCTGCGCGGCCTGACCCTCGGCGGTGTGGCGATGTTGTCCGGCTGCAACCTGACGGACAACGAAAGCGTTGAGACCGCGCTGTCCTCCATGTCCCGTTTCAACGACCGGGTTCAAGGCTGGTTATTCAACCCCAACGTATTGGCGCCGACGTATCCGGAATCAATGATTACCCGACCGTTTCCGTTCAATGCTTTCTACGGCATCGACGAGGCACCGACGGTCGAGGAAGACAGTTATCGGCTGGAGGTGACAGGGCGTGTCGCCGACAAACGCAGCTGGCGGCTTGAGGAACTGCGCGCCATGGCGCAAACCGAGCAAATCACCCGGCATATCTGTGTCGAAGGCTGGAGCGCAATCGGGCGCTGGGGCGGTGTGCGGTTCAGCGATTTCCTCAAACGCATCGGCGCCGACACCGACGCGAAGTACGTCGGCTTCAAATGCGCCGACGATTACTACACCAGCATCGACATGGCCACCGCACTGCATTCGCAAACCTTGCTGGCGCTGACCTATGACGGCGCGGTACTGCCTCGCGAGTACGGCTTCCCCATGAAGCTGCGCATGCCCACCAAGCTGGGCTACAAGAACCCCAAACACATTCAGGCGATTTTCGTCAGCAATACCTACAGCGGTGGCTACTGGGAAGACCAGGGCTACAACTGGTTCGGTGGAAGCTGAAGTCGCCTGGGCATTTCACCGCGCGGCGACCGCTGCGTTAATCGTAACTGTGCTCCAGGAGTTTCATCATGAAAAAGCTAACCACCGTTGTACTGTCCATGTGCCTCGCCGTAGGGGCTGCCAGCGTTTTTGCTGCCGATACGATGAGTAACGACAGCATGAGCAAGGATTCGATGTCCAAAGATTCGATGTCCAAGGACGCGATGAAAAAAGATTCGATGAAAAATGACGGCATGTCCAAGGACTCCATGAGCAAGGACACGATGAAGAAGGACGGCATGTCCAAGGACGCCATGAAGAAGGATGCAATGTCCAAAGACGCCATGAAAAAGGACGACATGGCCCAGTGATTTAAGTACCCGCCAGCTACAGCACGCCTGATTTTGTCGTCTGGTTGTATCAAAAATGAATTTCCGCCGAGTCCGCTGCTCATACTTGTAGGCAGCGGATTTGAGCCCGCGAATTCATTAAGGCAATCAGGGAGTGGCAGAGTTATGAGTCCAGTAACGACGGCGGGTGATTCCCTTGCTGGCGGATTGATTCTGGTGGTCGAGGATGATCCGTTAATCCTGGAGTTTCTCTGCGAAATTCTGCAGGAAGAAGGTTTCTCGGTTGAACCGCAGATCAGTGCAGACGCTGCGTCAATCTATCTGGAGGAACACTCCAATAGGGTCAGTCTGCTACTGACGGACATCACCATGCCCGGCAAACTCAATGGTGCCGATCTGGCCAACCAGTTCGGCGACCGATACCCGGACAAGCCCATCATGATCATGTCGGGCTTCGAAACGCCGGAGACTTCCGGGGTGCGGCACGAGGTGTCTTTCATCAAGAAACCCTGGGCGCTCGGGCAGTTGCTCGATTGTGTGGAAGGCGCGTTGAAGTCACACCGTCCTCAACGTTGATCCTGTACATTTGCTGAAAATCCCGCTTGGCACCTGCGAAAGGAAGTCTCTCTTTGCCTGCTCACGACACTGTCTTCAACACCCCCTACCGCGCATTTTTGTTCGACATGGATGGCACCGTCCTTAATTCCATCGCCGCCGCCGAGCGGATCTGGACCACCTGGGCCTTGCGCCACGGTATTGATGTGCCGTCGTTTTTGCCGACGATCCACGGCGCTCGGGCAATCGATACGGTTAACCGTCAGGGGTTGCCGGGCGTGGATGCCGAGGCGGAAGCCGCCTGGGTGACGCAGGCGGAAGTTGAAGATGTGGAAGGGATTGTCGAGGTGTCAGGGGCGGCGCAGTTTTTGAAATCCCTGCCCGCCAGGCAATGGGCGATTGTGACGTCGGCACCCCGGGAGCTGGCTTTGCGCCGGATGGCCGCCGCGGGGATTGCGGAACCTGAGGTGTTGGTGACTGCGCAGGATGTCAGTGCTGGCAAACCCGATCCTGCCGGTTACCTGTTGGCGGCTAAACGTCTGGGCTTCGATGTGACGGACTGCCTGATTTTCGAAGATGCCAGCGTGGGGATTCAGGCGGCTGAGGCGTCGGGGGCGGATCTGGTGGTGATTACGTCGACCCATCCGCATCCGATTCAGACGCCGCATGCCACGCTTGCCAGCTATGACTCGGTCAGTGTTGAAACGGATCCTGATGGCCGAATTCGCCTTAACCCGATTTGAGGGTGTACTCGCGTTTTGCGGCACTCACGCATTTTGTGGCGAGGGGATTTATCTTGTGGTGAGGGGATTTATCCCCGTTGGGCTGCGAAGCAGTCGCAAGCCCTGACGGCTCGGTGTGACTGAAGAATGCTGGGGGCTGCTTCGCAACCCAACGGGGATAAATCCCCTCGCCACAAATGCTCGCGCCACTTTTGAGTAGTGCGTTCATCAGTAAATCCCCGGTACCAATCGCTAGCCGCGGTGGCAGTCAGCGTCATCCTCGCCGCCGAACTGCGCCTTCAACAGCGCTGCTTCCGCCTGAATACGGGCGATCAGCGGGATCAGTGTGACGGCAGCCAACGCGAGGCCTACGCCGGAGCGACAGGCCAATGCCCACCCGATGGCAATCACCAAGGCAAGTTGGGCCGAGATTTTCATGATTGACTCCATTTGGCGTAGGAACTGCCGAAGGCTTCGATCTTTTGATTTTCAAGTGCGGAAGTTTGCGGCCACCGCCTGTGCCTACGCAGCGTTTTCGTTTCGGGCATTTCGCCGAATCACCTGCGGCGGCTGCCCAAACCCGCGCAAGAAAGCTTCGCGCATACGTCTTGGATCACTGAACCCGCTTTCGATGGCGATTTGATCAAGGGTCAGGCGCCCGCGCTCCAGCAATTGCCGCGCCGCTTCCAGGCGCAGGTTCTCGATGGCTTTTGCGGGCGACTGGCCGGTTTCGGCGCGAAAAGCCCGGCTGAACTGGCGCGGACTGAGACGTGCGACGTCCGCCAATTGCTCCACTGACAAGGCCTCGGCGAGGTGTTCGCGCGCGTAGGCAAGAACGGTTTGAATGCGGTCGGATTTCGGTTCCAGTTCCAGCAGCGCGGAGTGCTGCGACTGGCCACCGGCGCGGCGGTGGTACATCACCAGTTTCTGCGCCACGGACCTGGCCAGCTCGGCGCCGTGATCCTTTTCGACCATCGCCAGTGCCAGATCAATGCCGGCGGTCATCCCGGCGGACGTCCAGATTGAGCCGTCGACCACGTAAATCCGGTCTTCTTCCACCCGGATCGACGGGTACCGCGCTTGCAAATCCCGGGCATACGCCCAATGAGTCGTCGCCCGTCGCCCCTCAAGTAAACCGGCCTGGGCCAGCACGAACGCACCCGAACAGATCGATGCGGTGCGGCGTGTGGCGTTAACGCTGTCACGCAAGAAACTCAACACCCCGGCCGGTGCCTGCTCGAGGATGGAATCGCCGCCGACCACAATGAGGGTGTCGAACACGCGCTCATCGAAGGCCTCGGTGCCGACCGTCAACCCCCCGGAGGCACGCAATGTGTGGCCGTGCTCGGACAGCACGCTGACGTCATAAAGGGGTTCGCCAGCACTGAAGTTGGCGTACTCGAACACCGGCATCGCGGCCAGTGCCATGGACTGAAATCCCTCAAACACCACAAAGGCTATGGAAGTCATCGATTTGTCCTCAAACGGAAGTGTCCTGAAAACGTACTTTAAACGTCATTTGAGACAAGCGTGAGTGCCTTTATAAAGGTTCACACCGGCGACCTTATCGCCTCACTGTGAAGGAAACTTGAAATGGCTCTCTCTTCCAAAGGTACTGCCCTGATTACGGGCGCTTCTTCCGGCATTGGTGCGGTCTATGCCGACCGATTGGCGCGTCAAGGCTATAACCTGATTCTAGTTGCTCGCAGCCGCGGGAAATTGAACGCGCTGGCCAATCAATTGAGCAACGAAACCGGCCGCGCCGTGGAGGTCATCGCTGCTGATTTGAAGGAGAGGGCGGACCTGTTGCGGGTCGAAGAAGTGCTGCGCAATGACGCCAGTATCACCTTGCTGGTCAACAACGCGGGTGTCGGCGGTGTCATGCCCTTGTTGGGCAGCCCGGTGGATGACATGGAAGACATGATCACCCTCAACGTCACCGCGCTGATGCGTTTGGCTTATGCGGTGGTGCCTGGTTTCGTCGCTCGGGGCGTCGGGACCGTGATCAATATTGCTTCGATCGTCGCCATCGCGCCTGAAATTCTCAATGGCGTATACGGCGGCACCAAGGCGTTCGTCCTTGGGTTGAGCCAATCGATGCACCACGAGTTGGCCGACAAAGGCATTCGCGTGCAGGCGGTGTTGCCTGGCGCCACGGCTACGGATTTCTGGAGCGAGGCGGGCAATCCCGTGGAAAATCTTCCGCAGGACATCGTCATGTCCGCCACGGACATGGTCGATGCTGCGCTGGTGGGGTTGGCGGCGGGAGAGGTGGTGACAATTCCGGGGCTGCACGATGGTGAACACTGGGACCGCTACGAAGCCCAACGTAAAGAGCTGTCAGGCTTGTTCGGCAACTCAACGCCGGCATCGCGTTATCGCTGCATTTAAGGCGCAATGAAAAATCTGTGGGAGCAAAGCTTGCTCGCGATAGCGGTGTGTCAGGCAAGTTGACTGAGCCTCATACAGTGCTATCGCGAGCAAGCTTTGCTCCCACAGTTTTCATTCTACCTATCTGTCGTTGTCCCACTGATCTGTCGGCGGCTAAAAACTCTATTGCCCGCTTGCCGCGCCGTCATTTATCAGAATGGCTCGAGCCAGATCTTCGTCGGTAGCGTTCAGACCAGGATTATCCTGGCGGATCTGATGCATCACCGACTCAAGATAAACCCCACGAATCGCACCACCGCTGGCAACGAAGCTGGACGCGTCGTCCTTGGCGGGAATCATCAACTTGTGATCTTTGAAGGTTGAATACAGGGACGCTGAAACCCCGGCCGACGTGGCAACATCGCCTGCATCGACCTTGGCCATAGCCGAACCAAAGGGTAAACACAGTACCAGGGAAGAGATCAGAAAAAGACGGCGCATGACGGTGTCCTCCGACAGCTTGAAGCGTAAGGGAATTACCACATAGCTTAGGATGCCCGACAGTACTCAGGAGTTCCTTGATGCGCGAATAATCACTTCAAGCACTCTCCGCAATTTAATCAATTTGGAGCCGCCGCACTGAGCGCAGCAGAGCGCGCCACACTCAAAATTAACCTGCACGCACCTGTCTGTTTCCGCATGCCTCGCCCTCTGTAGCAGCTGCCGAGCCTGCGAGGCTGCGTTCGACTGCGCAGCAGTCGTTGGTCCTGTGCATATAGTCCGACTGACACTCTGTGCTTTACGAATTTGCGACTGCTGCGCAGTCGAACGCAGCCTCGCAGGCTCGGCAGCTGCTACAGGAAGTGTGGGAAGCGTGGAGAGCGAGGCGACCGATGATCAGTGTCTGCAATGCCACGCGCCAAGGGGGCTATGCTTTGCAGTGTGCCCATGCAATGGGAGATTTCCGATGATCAATGTAGCCACTGCCTGTCTGCTCGCCGATTACAAACGTTGGGCTGACTTACGACTGTTTGAAAGCCTGGTCGCGCTGCCGGCGGGTGAGGTCGGTAGAGAGCGGGCCTCGGTCTTCAAGAACATGATCGGCACCCTCAATCACATTTACGTCGTGGACTGCATCTGGAAGGCCCATCTCGAAGGCCGAGGCCACGGCTTCAAGACGTCACACGACTTGCTGCATGCCGAATTGCCTGACTTGCGCAAGGCGCAAAGAGATATCGATCACTGGTACTGCGACTGGAGTTCGCGCCAGACTGATGAGTCGCTGCGCAAGCTCGTTCAGTTTGCGTTTGTCACGGGTGAAAGCGGCACCATGAGTACCGGCGCAATGCTGATGCACGTGGTTAATCACGCCAGCTATCACCGAGGCTGGATCGTCCAGATGTACTTCGAAATCCCGGCAATGCCCCCCGTTACCGACCTGCCGGTGTTCCTTCGCGAGCATGATCCGAATGTTCAAACGGCTAGCGCTCAGCCGTCGGCTCGGGCAGGTGTCGGGTTATTCGCCAGCGCTACCAATGTGTTGCCGTATCGTTATCGTTATCGTTGACCATTTCTCAGGCCATTTACAACACTGAGAGCATGATGTCGAACGGCATGTCATCGGTATATAACTTGGCCAGTAAAACACTGATGGCGGGATTTCCGATGAATACGTTTTCTCAATATCGAGCCGGTTTCTTTCAAGCATCAAAGTCTGAAATTCGTAAGCAAGTTCATGACTGCACGCGCAGCGTATTGCGGTTCATTAGTGGATCTCCGGCAGGGATTCGGACCTCAATTAAGACGCGGACTCCGAGTTTTTCGCTTTTTCAGCAGTTCAGTTTTACCACCTATAATTAGGATCCAATAGTCTTGAAGACAAAAATTGATCGGGAACTCCTCTGATCTTGTCCATTCTTTCGTAACTTTTCCAAAGTTGTTCTCTAAGGTGGTCTAAATTTTTGTAGATTTCTTTAGAGTGTTCATTTCTTAAGAGGGCGAGTTGGTCCGATTTTGAGATGTTTCCATCTGGGGCCGTCTCAGCAATGGATTTGAACGTTGCAAGATCGTCGCTTAGTTGGCGATACTTCGGTGAATATACGAGGGAGTTGTTTTTGTGGGCTATCTGTTTTGCTATTATCGGATCTACTTCTCTCCCTATTGGTACTGCTGCTCGTGCCAGGTCAAGAAGTGAGGGCGGATTGCCAGCAAAGGCATGATCTGACTGCGCAATCCGTGTTTTGGCATAGAGCTGATTGAAATTTTCGTTTTTTTGATTACCAATAAGCAATAAAATTTGTTCGTGTTTACGTGTGAGTTTTTTAATTTGCCGGTTTTTGAAAAAGTTGCTGGACTTTTTCCAAAGTTGGCTAAAAACAGGGATGTTTCCCGTAGGGTCAATCAAATTTATTGGGTCTCCTAAACAATATGCATATGAATTGATTCCGCCTCTCCCAAATGGACTTAAATTATCCGGGCCGTTAAACCTCATCAACACCGGGTTGAATGCCCTATATCCATTGCCCAATAAGTAATGCCCGGTTACCGGGTCTGGCCGTTCGCCATTGAACCCCAGCAGGCTGCACATTCCGTTTGCAGGGAGGCGGTGGCCGTAAGGCGAGTAAGCGATGGGTTGTATTGAATGATCGGCGCTAAGCGTCCGGGTTATTGAACGCTGTTGATCGGTGGCCAGTAATGATGTGTTGAACGTATCGTTTTCAAATCGCTGCTGGGCCAACAACACATCACCGTGCTGGACAATGGAGTGCTTCACAGCGTCCTGAATCTCGGTGGCTAACCGGTTTTTGCTATAGAAGCGTTGAAGCTGCGGTTCGTCGGTCAAAGTATGGCCGATCAACCGGTCAAGGGCGTCGTAGCGGTAGTGGCATATTTGGATTGGCTGTGATCGCTTCATAAATCAGTGCTCCGCTTGACTGATATGTTGCGGATCAGTGTTGGCGGATTCAGGACGCTTTGGAACTAGCAGAACTGTTAGGTTTTCGTGTGTCAGTCCGTATACATTTCAATAGTCAGATGATTAATTGTGGCGAGGGAGCTTGCTCCCGCTGGGCTGCGTAGCAGTCGAAAAACCTGGGTGCGAGGTTTGGCTGAATGACTGCGGTTGCAGGTTTTGGGGTCGCTTCGCAACCCAGCGGGAGTGAACTCCCTCGTCACAGGGGATTGTGTAACTCCTATTCGGTCAGCACTTTCCTGAACGTTTCCACCAGCGGCCGCAAGTTTATGCGGTGCCAGGCTGCCCAGAGTGGTGTGGTGAATGCGATCCACGGCACTTCCCGCAGCACCACGCCCGGCGGTGCGTTGCGGCTTAACCCTTTTTGAATCATCGCGATGCCCAGGCCTGAGGCGACGAGGCCCAGTGCCGTGAAGGGTTCGGTGGCTTCCATGCGAATGTCGGGAGTGAAGCCGGCGCGGATGCAGGCGCTGACGAAGTCTTCGCGGCTGGCGCAGTTCTGGCGGTGTTGCACGCCGATCCACTCCTGATCCACGAGGTCGGCCGGGGTCAGGTTTTTTTGAAGCGCCAGTGGGTGATGTTCGGGCAGCGCCAGCAACATCGGGTCGTCGAGTACCTGGAAACCCAGCAGGTCCGGATCGTCGGCGACGGGTGGTTCGCTGACCAGGGCGATATCCAGACTACGCTGACGCAGGCCTTCGAGTTGTTCGACAGAGCTCAGGTTGTACAGCGCGACGTGGACGCTGGGTCGCTCGACCCGCAGCACGCGCAGGGCATTGGGCAGCACGCCGGCGTGCATGGCGTTCTCGATGTAGCCGATGCACAGGCCGCCTTCTTCGCCTCGACCCAGACGCTTGCCGAGGGATTCAAGTCGATTGGCGTGGGTGAGCAGTGCGCGGGTTTCTGCCAGGAAAGTCTGCCCATCGCGGGTCAGGCGGATGCGTTGCTGGCTGCGCTCGAACAGTGTCAGGCCCAGACGTTCTTCGAGCTGGGCGATCTGACGGCTCAGGGGTGATTGGGAAATGTGCAGGCGTTCGGCAGCGCGTCCGACGTGCTCTTCTTCAGCGACGGCGACGAAGTAGCGCAATTGGCGGATGTCGATCATGTCAGACCTCTTGGGACTCAAGTGCTGCACATTATGTCTTGGACGGTCCGATCGTAGCAATCTAGGATCTGCTCAACGGTCACCTGCACTCCTTTAGCAAGGCGACCTCTGAAACTGACGAGGATTGAATCATGAGCTTGAAAGACAAATTGCCCGGCACCCTGGGTTTCGGCACCGCGCCACTGGGCAACATGTTCCGCGCCATTCCCGAAGAAGAGGCGATGGCCACCGTGCACGCGGCCTGGGACGCGGGCGTTCGGTACTTTGATACCGCGCCGTTCTACGGCTCCGGCCTCTCGGAGATTCGCCTCGGCACCGCGCTGGCGCAATACAACCGCGACGACTATGTGCTCAGCAGCAAGGTTGGCCGGGTGATTCTTGATGAAGTCGAAGATGCTTCGGCCCGGGACCTGGGCGAAAAGAGTGGGGTGTTCGAGCACGGTCGCCCGAACAAGATCGTTAATGACTACAGTGCTGACGCGACGATACGTTCGATCGAAGACAGCCTCAAGCGTCTGCAAACCGACCGTCTGGACATTGTCTGGGTGCATGACATTGCCCAGGATTTTTACGGTGATCAGTGGCTCGAGTACTTCAATCAGGCCCGCACCGGCGCGTTCAAAGTGCTGACGCGGTTGCGTGAGGAAGGGGTGATCAAGGGCTGGGGCCTGGGTGTGAACAAGGTAGAGCCTTGCGAACTGACCCTTGACCTGACCGAAGCTCAGCCGGACGGTTTTCTCTTGGCGGGGCGCTACACGCTGCTCGACCATGACCGTGCCTTACAGCGTTTGATGGATGCCGCGTTGGCGCAGAACGTCGAGATCGTGGTCGGCGGTCCGTACAGCTCGGGCATTCTGGCGGGCGGCACGCACTTCGAGTACCAGAAAGCCAGTCCGGCGATCGTCAATAAGGTCGACCAGATCAAGCGCATTGCCGCGGCCCACGGCGTCGATATCAAAGCAGCGGCGTTGCAGTTTTCCCTGGCGAATCCGGCGGTGGCGGCGGTGATTCCAGGCTCCAGCCGTCCTGACCGGATTGCTGAAGATGTGGCGGCGTTGTCGGCGGTGATTCCTGCGGCGTTCTGGCAGGCACTGCGTGACGCGAAGCTGGTGTCCGAGCGGGCTCCGCTGCCAGGCCAAAAGATCGCAGCCCGAGCCTTCGGCAGCGCTTACATGAAGGATGGTGACGTATGAAAATTGATCTCAGCGGAAAACTGGCGATTGTCAGCGGCAGTACCGCCGGCATTGGCTTGGGCATCAGCAAGGCGCTGGCCGAATCCGGCGCAACGGTAGTGGTGATCGGCCGGGAAGCGGCGAAGGTCGAGCAAGCGTTGGCCAGCATTCGCCAAAGCGTGCCAGGTGCGCAGTTGCGCGGTGTGACAGCTGACCTGGGCACTGCTGAAGGCGCTGAACAGTTGTTCGCCGCCGAACCGCGGGCGGACATCCTGGTGAACAACCTGGGGATCTTCAATGACGTGGATTTCTTCGACGCGTCAGACAGTGAGTGGACGCGCTTCTACGAAGTCAACGTGATCTCCGGTGTGCGCCTGTCTCGGCATTACGTGCCGGACATGGTCAAGCAAGGATGGGGGCGGGTGATTTTCCTGTCCTCCGAATCCGGCGTCGCGACCCCGGCAGACATGATCAACTATGGCGTCACCAAAAGCGCTAACCTCGCGGTGTCCCATGGTTTGGCCAAGCGCTTGGCAGGCACTGGCGTAACGGTCAATTCGGTGCTGCCCGGCCCGACATTCACCGACGGCCTGGAACACATGCTCAAGGATGCCATCGCCGAATCCGGACGCAGCGCCCGGGAAGAAGCCGACGCCTTTGTGCGTAAGGCCCGTCCGACGTCGATCATCCAGCGCGTGGCGGATGTCGAGGAAGTCGCGAATCTGGTGGCCTACATTGCGTCGCCACTGTCCTCGGCCACCACTGGCGCGGCCCTGCGGGTCGACGGCGGTGTCGTCGACAGCATGGCAATCTGAACCCTTTTCATCTAGAGAGAACGCACTATGGCAACTGCATCAGCTTTTATCGATATCCCGGCTTCGGCCGACCAGGTGTGGCAATTGATTGGTGGCTTCGACACGCTGCCGGACTGGCTGCCGTTCATTCCCAACAGTGAGTTGAGTGAAGGCGGACGTGTGCGCAGCCTGCAAACCTCGGATGGCGCGGTGGTGGTCGAGCGGCTTGAGCTGTTTGATAACGCGGCGAAGACTTACAGCTATTCGATTTTGCAGGCGCCGTTTCCGGCGAAGGATTACCTGGCGACCTTGAGCGTTGAGGCTCGAGGGGAGGGTGCGCGGGTGACGTGGTCAGGGAAGTTTGAACCGGTCGGCGTCAGTGACGAAGAAGTGGTGGCCTTGTTTACGGGGATCTATGAGGGCGGGCTCAAAGCGTTGCGGGCCAATTACCCGGGTTGATAACCAACCCAAAACCTTGTGAGAGTGAGCCTGCTCGCGATGGCGGTGGCACATTCAGCACGATTTCGCCTGGAACCCCGCAATCGCTGGCAGGCCTGCTCCCACATTTGATCTGGGTTGAATCCGTGGCGAGGGAGCTTGCTCCCGCTGGGTCGCGAAGCGGCCCCAAAAGAGGGACTGCTACGCAGCCCAGCGGGAGCAAGCTCCCTCGCCACAGTTGCAGTGTCAGGCTTAAGTGAACAGCTTTACCCTGGGGGAGCAAGCGCGCTCCCACATGTTGATCTTCATTGACATGCAGGAGGGGTCAGGTCTGTGGGATCAGGCTCTGCCGGCAATCGAGCACCAACCGCGCGCCACCCCTTTCACTGCTCCCTACCTCCAGCGTAAACCCGTGCAGGCTGACAATCGCGGCGACGATGGACAGTCCAAGTCCAAACCCGCTTTGCTGGTTGCCACCCTCGGCGCGATAGAAGCGCTGGAACACCGCTTCCCGTTCGGCCAACGGTATGCCGGGTCCGGAGTCGAGTACTTCGATCCGCGTATGCCCACCCTCATTGACCCCACGCAAAATCACTTCGCCACCTGGTGGGGTGAACTTGATCGAATTGCTCAACAGGTTGGCCACGGCTTCAAACAACAACGCCCGATCACCGTTTAGCGGCGGCAATGAGAGTGGTATTTGCAGCTGGAATTTCAGTTCGCCTTCTTCGGCCAGCGGCAAGTAAAAGTCATGCAGCTCCTGCAACATCGGCACGGGATCCAGCTGCACAAAACCGGAACGGCGCTGGCGATCTTCCAGTTCGGAAATCCGCAACAGGCCGCGAAAACGCGCCATCAAGGTGTCTGCTTCGCCGAGCACGGAGTCCAGTTGCACGGCCAGGGGTGAGCCTTCGTCCGCCTGCTGCTGGATGCGGTACAACTGCGCCCGCAAGCGGGTCAGTGGCGTGCGCAGATCATGGGCGATGTTGTCGCAGACGCCCTTGACCTCGTTCATCAACCGCTCGATGCGTTCGAGCATGGCATTGACGATGGCTGCGAGCATGTCCAGTTCATCGCGACGGTTGGACAGCGGCAATCGGCGCGTCAAGTCACCGGCCACGATGGCTTCGGCGCTGGCCTGAATCCCGCGAATCCGTTTCAAGGGGCGGCGCCGCAACAGGTGCCAACCAGCGATGCCCGGGAGGATGGTCAGGGTGACGCCCCAGAACAAGGCGTGGAGGATGATTCGCGTGACGGCAAACAGAGAGCCGTTGTCGCGCACCAGAATCAGCCAGCGACCGTCGAGCGTCTGGGTGGCGACCGCATCACAACTGTCGGCCGGCAGGCTCGGGTCGTCGGAATCGGCGCAATCGCTGAGCATGTGAATCTTGCCGTCCAGTGGCAATCCTTCGGGAACGTGGTTCAGCGCGCCGCTCAGGTAGCGGTGCTGCTCGTCGAACAGGCCATAGGCGTCGATGCCGCGGATGTCGAAGGTCATGCTGACGGCGAGGGCGTCGACCAGTTGCTGGCCCTGAAAGTGCGAGAACAGATGCTGGCGTTGCAAAAGAGAGTGTTTGGCCAGGTTGTCCAGGTAGGCGGAAACCTCGTAGTACATGACCCCCATGAGAATGCCGCTCCAGATCACGAACAGTGAACTGTAGAGCGCGAGCAAACGACTGCTGGAAGAGCGCCAGCCTTTAGACGGGTTCGGCAATGACATAACCCGAGCCTCGCACGGTCCGTATCAGTGGGGCATTGCCGGGGGGGTCGATCTTTTTGCGCAACCGGCCGATGTGCACGTCGATGAGGTTGGTGCCGGGATCAAAGTGATAGCCCCAGACCTCTTCGAAAATCATCATGCGCGACAGGATCTGCCCGGTGTTGCGCATCAGAAACTCCAGCAGTTTGTACTCGGTGGGCAACAGCGTCAGCAGTTGACCGTCGCGGCTGGCTTCGTGGCTGATCAGGTTCAGTTCGAGGTCAGCGACCCGCAGCGTGGTGGCCTGGGTGGCGACGGTGTTCTGGCGGCGCAGCAGGACTTCAACCCGAGCGGCCATTTCATCGGTGGCAAAGGGTTTGGTCAGGTAATCGTCACCCCCTGCGCGCAGGCCTCGTACTCGCTCATCGACATCGGAGAGGGCGCTGATCATCAGGATTGGCGTGGCGACACCCATGGTCCTGAGCGTGGTGACAATGGCCAGGCCGTCCAGCTCGGGCAGCATGCGGTCGAGGGTGATCAAGTCGTAGTTGCCACTGACTGCACGCTCCAGTCCTTCGCGGCCATTGTCGACCCAGTCCACGTCGAGGCCATGGCTGCTGAGTTCCGCAACAATTTCCCGGGCGGTCACGGCGTCGTCTTCGATGGTCAAGATTCGGGTCATAGGAAGGCCTGATGGTGGTTCAAAACGTTGCCGGCATTTTGCCAATAATTAGCGCCGGTCTTTCTAAATAAAACTTCATCTAAAGGCGCAATGCATAAAACCCGCTGGTTATGACGTTTCGTTGCAATTTGCATGGCTTTTGGAAGTTCAAAATTTTTAAGATTATGAAAAATAAAGACTTTTTAAAAATTCCGCATTGGCACGCTGACTGCACTGACTCAATCAACAACTTGTAACAACATCTTTCCTGCCTGGAGCGACATAATAATGAATAGATCCTCGGATGGTTTCTATCCTGCCGCAGAAGAATCAAACGCGCGGTCGGGCGTTTCCTGGGGTGCGATCTTCGCTGGGGCCGCTGCGGCGGCGGCGTTGTCGTTGATCCTGGTATTGCTCGGTTTCGGTCTGGGCTTTTCGGCGGTTTCCCCTTGGGCTAACGAAGGCGTCAGCGCCAAGGGCCTTGGCATATCGACGATCGTCTGGTTGGCGTTTACCCAAATCATCGCCTCGGGGCTCGGTGGCTACATCGCCGGTCGTCTGCGGGTGAAATGGGCCAACATGCACGGTGACGAAGTGTACTTCCGTGACACCGCCCATGGCTTCCTGGCCTGGTGTGTTGCGACACTGGTTGCGGCCACACTGGTCGTTGGCTCGGTCAGCAGCATTGTCAGTGGGGGTGTGCAGGCCGGCGCCAATGTTGTCGGCGGTGCCGCCAGTGCCGCGACTCAAGCCGCCGGTACAGCGGCCAATAACACCAGCAGTGACCAGTATGGCTACTTCGTCGACAGCCTGTTCCGTGATGATCGTCCTGCCGCCGTCAGCGATGACGCTGCCCGTGGCACCGTCACCCGCATCTTTGTGCGCAGCCTGAACGACGGTCAGCTGGCCGCTGAAGACCGTACCTACCTCGCGCAACTGGTTGCCCAACGGACCAACCTGACCCAGGCCGACGCTGAGCGTCGTGTCGACGAAGTGTATGCCCGCACCCAGAAAGCCGTGGCCGATGCCAAGCAAGCGGCCAAGGAAGCGGCTGATACCGCAGCCAAAGTCGCTGCCATGACGGCGTTGTGGATGTTCGTTGCCCTGTTGATCGGCGCGTTCTTCGCCAGCTTCGCTGCAACCTTCGGCGGTCGTCGTCGGGATGCGGTGGTGTATGTCGAATCCGATGCTTATGTCACCACCCCGTCCTCTATTCGTTAATCCAGGAGAATACTCATGCGCTCATTACTGTTGTTTTTCCTCGGCGTACCGATCCCGATCATTATCCTGATCGCCCTGTTCATGCACTGATAACACTGGGGCTGATGCCTCGGCCGCTTCTACCTCGGGTAGAAGCGGCTTTTTTGTGGGGCCTGATTTTTTCGGGTGAGGGCATTCATTCAATCGGCGTATTGAGAAACTCCTCAAGCTGCTCCGCGTACGCCGTATACGCTGCGATCCGTGGAAATTGGGCAGCGTCTGCTTGTTCAGGAACCACAAGCCTGGCGAAACTCCAGGCCACCGCCAGGGTGATTCCGTCCTGGGTAATCGAACCGTCGGTCTTCAGTGACTGTTTTTCCAGTTCCCGCTCAAGCGCCAGGTACGCGGCGGCAAGTTGCCCTTCAACCCGTTCCACCCAGGGTTCAAATTGAATCTCGACCGGACGCAGGGTGCGCTCGTAATAAAGCTGCACGGACTTCTCGCACGCCGCCAACGCCAGACCAATCAAACGCAAGGACCGCACACGTTGATCAATGTCGGTCGGCATCAGGCTGTTGCCGGTCCCGGCCAGCGCTTCCAGGTAATCGATGATCAGGGTCGAGTCGATGAGTACGTCGCCATTATCCAGTACCAGCGTCGGCGCCTTGACCACCGGGTTGATCTGCTGGAATTGCTCGAAATGGCGGAACACGGAAACCGACTGATGTTCCAGCTGAATGCCAAGGCACTTGGCAGAAATGGCGACGCGCCGCACGTAGGGGGAATCCAGCATGCCGATCAGCTTCATTTGGGCTCTCCTTGAGATGACGATTTCGGATGTTCAACCTTAGCTTAGGTTCCATTCGCTGCAATGGATGTCAGGCTGATCCCCGATACCGATCAGCCATTTGTCTTCCATATACAGCCGCTGGATGGAATTTCTTGCTATAAACGCACTCCGATAACCACCACAAAGGCTGCCGTAGCGCACTTTCAAGGCTTTGTCGGACGAATTCGCTGTCTTTTCAGTTGCTGAGGCCTCAAGTCGGCCTTAGACTGCCGCCCCTCGTAAATTGAGTGCCGGGTGGCGCTTGGAATAAACGGCGCCTTTCCGATGGCCAGACCAGGTCCCGCGGAACGCTCCCTAATTCGCCTTAATGCACGTTTTTTTATAGAGATATCAATGACAAAGGACAAGTTGCTGGCCATGCCGGCGGATGACTACATGAATGCCGAGCAACATGCTTTCTTCTCCGAGCTGTTGCAGAACATGAAAGTCGAAACCCATGAGCGCATTGAACAGAACCGCATCGCCATCGAGAGCCTGGACACTCCAGCCGATCCGGCCGATGCTGCTTCTGTTGAAGAAGAGCGCACCTGGCTGGTGAACGCTATCGATCGTGACCAGCGCATGCTGCCTCAGTTGGAACAGGCTCTGGAACGCATCAAAGAAGACAGCTTCGGCTGGTGTGATGACAGCGGCGAGGCGATTGGCCTCAAGCGCCTGCTGATCAGCCCGACCACCAAGTACTGCATCGAAGCTCAAGAGCGTCACGAACAGATCGACAAGCACCAGCGTCAGGCCTGATTTCGTAACGCCCCGCATCGCGGGCAAGCCCGGCTCCATCAAGAGCAAGGCTTGCGCGCGATGCTTTTTTTCGTCTGCCAGAAAGCGTCCTCTTTTATTGATCTGCTGCAACGCCTCCGACTAAGGGACCATAGATAATGGCGATCTAGTGGCGTCTAATGCACATACAATTAGAAGAGTCGTAGGGTGACGAAGATGACAAGAGACGGATCTCTGGTTGGGCAAGTGCCCGTACCAGTACCTGTGACCCCAACCCGCTGGCTGGCGCCGACCCTGCAAAGCATCGCACTGATGCTCCTGTTGTGTGGCGTCGCGCTAGGTAACTGGCCGCTCTACCTCGGCTTGCCGCTGGCCGTGATGATCATCTGGCTACCGCGCCTGCGATCGCGAACCCTTCCAGAACCCGCCTTGGTGGACAGTCACGGCACGATTGCCGAACTGACTCGCGATCTGTCCTACACCACCAGTCACAACGCGCTGTCAGCCGCTGGCGTAGCGTTTTCGGTCAAGCAGTTAGCCGACAGGCTGCAATCGCAGCTTGGCGCGGCGGCGCAAATCGTCAGCAATGCCGAAGTGATGATCGCCACCGAACAAGCCACCTCGACCTTGAGCCGCAACGCCCTCAGCGCCGCCAGTGAAGCCCATCAAAGCAGCGCAGCGGGGCGCTCGGAACTGGTCGAGTCCATTGCTCGCATGCACCAGCTCAGCCAACGCGCCAGTAACAGCCGCGAGCTGATCGAGGCCTTGAGCCTGCGCAGCGACGACATTCAGCGAGTCACCCTGGTCATTCAATCCATTGCCAGCCAAACCAATTTGTTGGCGTTGAACGCGGCCATCGAAGCCGCGCGAGCCGGCGAACACGGTCGGGGCTTTGCGGTGGTCGCCGATGAGGTGCGTGGCCTGGCAGCGCGCACGGCTGCGGCGACGGGTGAAGTGGGCGAGATGGTCGCCGATATCCAGCAGCGCACCGCGCAGGTGGTGGAACAGATTCGCCAACTTTCCACCGATCTGGATATAGGTGTCGAGCAAGTCGAACAGACGGGGCAGCACCTGGACAACATTGCGCGTCTGGCGGCGGGCGTAGAAATCCAGGTCGGGGAAATCGCTCAAGGCGCTGACACCAACCGTGAGCAACTCGACAGCCTGTTCCACGCCATCGAGCAAATGCGCAGTGACCTGGCCGTCAGCGATCAACAGACACAACGCCTGGCCCAGGCGGCGGTGCAAATGGAAGGGCAGGCAGAAACCATCAGTGAGCGGCTGGCCGAAGTCGGTCTGGATGACTATCACCAGCGTATCTACGACCTGGCGCGCGAAGGGGCCGCACAAATTGCGGCGTGTTTTGAAGCCGATATCGATCAGGGGCGAGTCAGCCTGGACGACCTGTTCGACCGGCATTACCAGGCAATCGCGAACACTCAACCGGCCAAATTCCAGACCCGTTTCGATCGCTATACCGATCAGGTGTTGCCGGCCATTCAGGAACCTTTACTGACGCGCCATGAAGGCTTGGTGTTCGCCATCGCCTGTACCCAGCAAGGTTATGTGCCGACCCATAACAAGGTCTTCAGCCAGCCGCTGACGGGGGATGCCCAGGTGGATGCGCTGCAGAACCGTACCAAGCGCAAATTTGCCGACCGCACTGGCATCCGTTGCGGCAGCCATCAGCAAGCCGTTCTGTTGCAAACCTATACCCGCGATACCGGCGAGCTCATGCACGATCTTTCTGTGCCGATCGTTATCAAAGGACGGCATTGGGGCGGTTTGCGCATGGGCTATAGACCAGAGAATCCGCACTGAGGAGCCGCGGATTGTTACCGGTTCGGCAATGAAGCTGTGCAGCGGCGTCGCTGTTTCCTCGTTCAGGAACTTACTACCATGCCTACATAGTTAGGTGGCTAATTAAGTTCAGAGGTCAGCATGCAAAGCAAAGTCGATGTGGCGGTGATGATTGGCAGCGGTGTGCCCGCTTGCCTGCGAGCGATGGGGCAGAGTGTCTGCTGGGTGGTGCTGCTCAATGGTGAACGCCGCGGGACAGCCTTCTCCAGTCGTAACGAGGCGGAGGAGTGCAGGGCTGCCTGGCTGGCGCAATTGAGCGTCGGGAATCCTGGCAGCCTGCATTGATCCGGGACTAGTGAATCTGGTGCATGCGCAGGTTGAGGTCATCGACCACGCGCGCCCAATCAGCGTCTTCGCGTAATTGTTCTTTCAGGAAGGCTGCCTGTTGTGGCGTCCAGAACTCGGCATCAATGAGTTTCTTGTCTTCGGGCAGGGGGGAATGACTTTCGATGAAATCGTCGATGGCCTTTTCGCTGGAGTCCAGGCCAAGTTGGTCGAACAGTCCTTTCAAGTCATGTGTAGGTGAATCCATGTTTCTCTCCTTGCGGGTCGCGCCGAGTGCGAGATCTGAAGTGCGGCTCATTGCATCTGAGGGGCCCGCACTCCAGGAGTTCGATAGCGTTGTTCGAAAGCAGAGCAAGCATAGACTGCAAACCCGGTATCAGGCTTTCAGTGCGCCTTCATCAACGGCAAGCTTGAGGGCTTTGGCTGCTTCTTTGGCGGCGAAATCAGCGACGTCCGATGTCTTGAACCAGCGATCCTTCTCGACCTGGTGATAGGTCACAGTCGTCAATGGCGGTTTGGCTCGCATGACAATAACCGCCTGGAATTCACCCTCGACTTCTCTGGCTTCGCCCCGGATAAAAAATTCGCCGATATCAAATTCCGTCACGTAGCTGCCTTCCCTTGAAAATATTCTGTTGTTTTGAACGCCGTCCGGCTTGGGGACAGTTTCTTTGGTCGGGCAGTATGGCAGTAGTTGCCTGCCGACGGCTGAGTTAAGTCGTCGGCATGACGAAACGTCTATCGAGAACAAGGGCCAGGGTTGTCAGTGGCGCAACTCCAGGGAGCGGGCCAACGCGCAGGCTTCGTTATGGTGACGACGGAAACCTCTTACGTGCCCCGTGGAAGTTTCCTTGATATGGAAGAAGGCGTTACCGGCCAGAACGACCTGAAAACGAGCGGGGGCGGGGGCCGCGAAATGCGCGTCTCCCAGTGGGAAAAGCCCGGATTTCATGGCTTGCGAGTCGTTTAATTTAAGGGCATGAGGATGGAAAAAGTGTGTCAGGGTGCACATGTGAAATCCTTTTCGTTGTTTTGCCGACGTTTGAACGCCGTTATGGGTAGTCTCGGTGAGCATCGCTGCTCTAGAATCACCCGTATTGGTGAGTGATCGTTGATTATCTAAAGCAATTTTTCGCTGGCGATCTGTCGGAAAAATGCTTTTTTCAAAGCGATTTTTCCCTAAAGTTGATAGTCCGTTTTGTCTGGCGATAGAAAGTACCTTTTCCTTCAGGCGTTGAAGAACGCCAGGCAGAGCGATGCGAGCAAACTTCCAGTAGGCTGCTCGTCTCCGGATTTCAATTCGGTAGTTTGGTTTCACTTTCGGCATGGCCGCTTTTTTTCTTCCGCACGCTCTTTTCGCGCGCGGCGTCATTTCAGATGTGGGGATGTTTCCTTGGCAGTAAGTAATCTAGATATGCATGCTTTGTTCGTGCTGGGTGATCTGCGCGCAAAGCTGGTTAAACAGTTTCAGTCGCGTTTCGTTTACATCACCGAACAAAACGCTGAAGGCATTTACATTGCCGAGATCGACACCGAAGAAGCCTTGGTCGTCGATGACAAACCCGGGCTCAAACTCAAGGTCGGCGATCATTTCAGCGCCTCCGTGCTACCCAGTCGCGAAGGCGGCAAGCTGGAGATCAAGTTTCGCGAAATCAAACTGACCGTCTACGGATTGGGCGATTACGCGTTCGTGACCACCGCTGACGGGCACGGCATTGTGTTCAAGGAAGGTCATAGCGTGGTGATGGTGTTTGCCGCCCATCAACAGTTGCAGGAAGGCTTGACCAAGACCCTCAAGGCCGTCACCGCCAAGGCTGCAAAATGGCGCAAGGGCGAGCTGGTAACCTTCAAGGCCAGCGAGTAACCGCCTCGGGTTTGCGGGAAATATCCGAAAATCGATTCACACCCCTCGAAAGCAGGAACCTCTACTACAGTCAGTTGACTGAGTATTTTGAGGCTTGCGGTCTTCCGCGCGGCCATCCTGCTATTGCTGTGATCAGCACGAGGTGCAAAGCATGAAAGGACTACGACGGTTGCTGGCCGCTACGGTGGTCACCTGCAGTGTGTTGGCTTCACCCGTTCCGGGGCTTGCGGCACAGGCGCCCATCCACTTTGCGGACCTGAACTGGGAAAGCGGCAGCCTGATCACCGACATCCTGCGGATCATTGTCGAAAAGGGTTACGGGCTGCCGACCGATACGTTGCCCGGGACGACCATCACTCTGGAAACTGCACTGGCCAATAACGACATCCAGGTCATTGGTGAAGAGTGGGCGGGGCGCAGTCCGGTCTGGGTCAAGGCCGAGGCTGAAGGCAAGGTCGTGAGCCTGGGCGATACGGTAAAGGGCGCCACAGAAGGTTGGTGGGTTCCGGAGTACGTGATCAAGGGCGACCCTGCCAAGGGCATCAAACCCGCCGCGCCGGGTCTGCGTAGCGTCAGCGACCTGCCCAAATACAAAGACGTCTTCAGTGACCCGGAATCACCAGGCAAAGGCCGCTTCCTCAACAGTCCGATCGGCTGGACGTCCGAAGTGGTCAACAAGCAAAAGTTGAGGGCGTATGGCCTGGAAGACAGCTATGTGAATTTTCGCAGTGGTTCCGGGGCTGCTTTGGACGCCGAGATCAGCTCATCGATCCGCCGGGGCAAACCGATCCTGTTTTATTACTGGTCGCCCACGCCATTGTTGGGACGCTTCAAGTTGATTCAACTGGAAGAGCCACCGTTTGATGCCGAGGCCTGGAAAACCCTCACCGACGCCGACAACCCCAATCCGAAACCGACGCGTTCATTGGCCTCGAAGCTGTCCATCGGCGTGTCCACACCGTTCCAGAAGCAGTACCCGGAGATTGCCGAGTTCTTCAGCAAAGTCGATTTTCCGATTGATCCGTTGAACAAGGCGCTGGCCGAAATGAGCGAAAAACACACCGCGCCTCGTCAGGCCGCGCAAGCCTTCATGAGGGCGCATCCGGACGTCTGGCAGGCCTGGGTGCCCAAGGATGTGGCGGACAAAGTCTCGGCCGATTTGAAGTGAGTTCGAACCTGCCCTTACATAAACGTTTGGGGAGGTTCATCCTGCGGCGACATTTCACGCTGGATGTTTGACTATGAGCCTGATAATTGCGCAATGGATGGCTGCCGTCTTCCTGTTGATCAGCCTGATACATCTGTATTGGGCGGCGGGAGGCAAACTGGGAAGCGAGGCCGCGGTGCCTCGTGTGCCCGGGGAGGACGGCCAGGCACCCAGGCCGGCGTTCAAACCTTCAGGCTTCACAACCTTGCTGGTGGCGGTGGGGTTGCTGCTGATTGCGATGCTGGTGTGCCTGCGGGTCGGCTTGTACCTGCCGGCGGTGCATCACTGGTCGCTGCAATGGGTCATTAGCGCGATCGCCATGTTGATGTTTGCCCGGGCGATTGGCGATTCGAATCTGGTGGGGTTCTTCAAGCAGGTCAAGGATTCGCGATTCGCCCGCCTGGATACCTGGGCTTATTCACCCTTGTGCGTGGTGCTGGGGGCGGGATTGCTGGCCGTGGCCTGGATCTGATTCAAAGCAGGATCAAAAGATCGCAGTTTGGTTTCACTCGACAGCTCCTACAGGCGCTTCCAGACACCGAAGACCGCCGGGCTTGCCCGCGATAAGGCCATGAAGCCCGGCACAAGCTCCAGAGACGCCATCACGAGCAAGCTTTGCGCCTACCGTTCTGGTTTGCGTCGGCTGCTCACCTCAGCCGGCACATCATCCCCGGCCATGCGTTTGCGAAACAACGCCGCTCGCGCCAGCAGCAACGTGGTGACCGGCACGGTAATCGCCAGCAGGATCGGAATCAGCCACGCGTGCAGCACCGGTCCGGACTTGAGCGCCGAGAAGTAAATGATGGACGCCAGGGCCACGCACCAGGCCCCCAGTGTCGACGCGAGCGCAGGCGGGTGCATGCGTTGAAAATAATCTTTCATGCGCAACAGCCCGATGCCGCCGATCAACGCAAAGAGACTGCTGAGCACCAACAGGATCGCCACCGGCACTTCAACCCACAAAGACAGTTGCGCGCTCATTCAATCACCTCGCCACGCAGCAGGAATTTAGCCAGGGCAAACGAGCCCACAAATCCGAACAGCGCAATCAGCAGCGCCGCTTCGAAGTAGGTGTCACTGGCATAACGAATCCCCAGCGTGAGCATCATCAACATCGCCAGGATGTACAGGTAATCCAGCGCGAGTACGCGGTCCTGTGCCGATGGCCCCTTGAACAGGCGGATCAGGGTCAGGACCATCGCGACCGAGAAAATGAACAGGCTCAGCAGGATGGCATTCGACAGCAAGGGGCTCATTCGAAGATCTCCATCAGGGGGCGCTCGTAGGTCGCCTTGAAATGCTCGATGAACAACGCCTCGTCCTCCAGATCGAACACGTGCAGCAGCAGGATGCTGCGGTCCAGCGCCAGCTCCGACCAGACCGTGCCTGGTTCGACCGTGGTGATCATGGACAGTGCGGCCAGGCCGTTGGCATCGCGCAAGTCCATCGGCACCTTGATGAAGTGCGAACGCGGCGGACGGCGACCGGCGTTGAGCACGCCCCAGGCCACGGCGAGGTTGGACAGCACGACGTCACGCCCGACCACCAGCAGCAAACGGAGGATGACGCCCGGTCGACGAATGCGAATCGGCAGTGGCCGCAGCTTGCGCATCATCAGGGGCGCGCAGAAGCCGAGTATCGCGCCCAACAGCAAGTTGCCGGGACTCATCGACAGGTTCAGCACCAACCACAACACCCACAGCGCCAGCGATAGCCACGGTGCAGGAAACAGACGCTTCATGGTTGCACCTCCACGATCACGGCTTTTGCCTCGGGGCTGGGAACGGCGCGGGTACCGAGCACCGCCATGACGTATTGCTGCGGATTGTTCAGGGCCGCAGCGGCGTCCTGGGTATAGCGCATCAGGGGCTCGGCCTTGAAGGTCAGTGCAATGCTCAGACCCAACAGCGCAATGATCGGTACGCACTCCAGACGGCGCAGCAAAGGCGACGGTCGTTCTTCAGGTGTCCAGAAACGCTGGATGCCCAGGCGTGAGAAAGCAATCAACGAGGCCAGCCCCGAGATGATCAGCAGCGCGAGCAAGCCCCACGCAACGTTCGAGACCGGCTCATCGGCGCCGGTACCCAGCCCCAGCGGGTTGAGCAGGGCGTGTAGCAAGCCGAGCTTGCCGATGAAACCGGACAGCGGCGGCATGCCGATGATCAGCAGGGAGCAGGCGATAAAGCTCAACCCCAGGAACGCCATGGTCCAGGGAATCACTTGGCCGACAACCGCTTTTTGCTCATCGTCGAGGTTGATGCCTTTGGGGGGCTGTAGGGATTCCATCGGCCGAGGCAGCAGGTCGCCGTCGTCGAACAGCGGCATATCATTGGCCGAACGCGAACGCTCGATGAGTTCGGCCAGCAGGAACAGTGCACTCAAGGCCAAGGTTGAGCTGACCAGATAGAACAATGCAGCGCCGATCAGGTTGGGCTGGGCGAAGCCGATGGCCGCCAGCAGAATCCCCGCCGACACCAGAATGCTCAGGCTGGCCAGACGTTCCAGACGTTGCGCCGCAAGGATGGCCACCGCCGCACAGACGATGGTTGCCATACCGCCGTAGATCAGCCAGTCACCGCCAAAGTACGCCGACGCGCCCGCCTGGCCGGAGAACAGCAGGGTCCACAGGCGCAGCAAGGTATAGACGCCGACTTTGGTCATGATCGCGAACATCGCCGCCACGGGGGCACTCGCCGCGCTGTACGCCGGCACCAGCCAGAAATTCAGCGGCCACATCCCGGCTTTGGCCAGGAAGGCCACCGCCAGAATCGCCGCGCCGGCATGCAACAGGCCGCGATCGGCTTCCGGCACCAGCGGGATTTTCAACGCAAGGTCAGCCATGTTGAGCGTTCCGGTGACGCCATAGATCAGCGCCGCGCCAATCAGGAACAACGACGAGGCCAGCAGGTTGATCGAGACGTAATGCAGGCCCGCCGACACCCGTGCACGGCCCGAGCCGTGGAGCATCAGCCCGTACGATGCCGCCAGCAGCACTTCAAAGAACACGAACAGGTTGAACAGGTCGGCGGTCAGGAACGCGCCGTAGAGGCCCATCATCTGAATCTGGAACAGCGCGTGGAAGCTCGAACCGGCCCCGTCCCATCGTGCCATGGCAAAGAGCAGGGCGCTGACGCCGATGATTCCGGTCAGCACCAGCATCAGGGCCGAGAGTCGATCAACCACCAGCACGATACCGAACGGGGCCTGCCAGTTGCCTGGCAGGTACACGCCGATCGAGCCGGGAACACCGGTCTCCTGGGTCCATTGCAGCAGCAGCACGGCGATGCCCAGGCCTACGAGGCTGGAGAACAGGTTGATCCTGGCTTTCAGCGGGCGGTGCTTCTCGCCCAGCATCAGCATCACGGCGGCAGTCAGCAGCGGCAGCAGAATAGGTGCAGCGATCAGGTGCGGCATCAGCGTCATTCTTTAGGCTCCCGGCCGTCCACATGGTCGGTGCCGGTCAGACCCCGAGAGGCCAGCAGCACAACGAGAAACAGCGCGGTCATGGCGAAGCTGATGACAATGGCGGTCAACACCAGTGCCTGGGGCAGCGGGTCGGTGTAGTTCAACAGGTCTTGCGGTACGCCGTCCTTGATGATCGGTTCCTTGCCGATGAACAGGCTGCCCATGCTGAAGATGAACAGGTTGACGCCATAGGACAGCAGGCACAAGCCCATGACCACCTGGAACGTTCGCGGCCGCAGTATCAGCCAGACACCGGACGCCGCGAGGACGCCGATGGCGATTGCGATGACTTCTTCCATCAGACGGCTCCTTTGCTGGCGACGGATTTTGGCAAGGCCGCGGTTTTGTGTCCGCGGACCGATTGGTGGGCGAGGGCGGTCAGGATCAGCAATGTCGAACCCACGACCACGGAGTACACGCCAATATCGAAGAACAGGGCGCTGGCGATGTGGATGTCGCCAAACACCGGCAGAGAGAAATGCCAGGTGTGGGTGGTCAGGAACGGGTACCCGACGGTTAGTGCGCCAAGGCCAGTGACCGTGGCAAACAGGAGCCCGGTGCCCATCCAGCGCAACGGCCGCAGGCTCATCTGCGCTTCGACCCACTGCGTGCCGGCAACCAGGTACTGCAGGATGAACGCTACCGACATGACCAGTCCGGCGACAAACCCGCCCCCCGGCTGATTGTGGCCGCGCATGAACAGGTAGATCGACACCACAAACGCGATGGGCAACAGCAGCCGCACCAGCACTGCCGGCACCATCATGAAGCCCAGGGCGGTATCGCTGGCGTGACGCGGGTTGACCAGGTCAGTGACCACGTCCGGAGCCAGCAAACGTTGCTGGGCCGGCAACTGCAGGCTCTCTTTCGGTGGGCGGAAGCGGCGCAGCAGGGCGAACACGGTCAGGGCCACGGCGGCCAGCACGGTAATTTCACCGAGAGTATCGAAGCCCCGGAAGTCCACCAGCATCACGTTGACCACGTTGCTGCCACCACCTTCAGGCAGGGCGCGGCTGAGGTAAAACGAGGAAATGACGTTGGGGGTCTGCCGCGTCAGCATGGCGTAGGACAACAGCGCCATCCCACCACCGACCGCGGTCGACAACAGCAAGTCACGCAAGCGACGGATGCGCGCCTTGCGCAGGGTGCTCGGCAACGGCGCGACCTCTTCGATGCGTCGCGGCAACCAGCGCAGGCCCAACAGGATCAGCACTGTGGTGACGACTTCGACCGCCAGTTGAGTCAGCGCCAGGTCCGGCGCCGAGAACCAGACGAAGGTCACGCACGTCATCAGGCCGCAGACGCTGACCATGGTCAGGGCCGCGAGCCGGTGATACTTGGCTTGCCATGCCGCGCCCAACGCGCAGGCGATCGCCAGGAGCCAGAGGGTCACGAACACGATCGAACCCGGGATCTTCGGGCGGTCGCCCCAACTTAGGCTGCTGTGCAGCATGGGTATCAACCCGGCCAGCACTGCCGCAAGGACCACGAGGAACAGCTGGGTTTGCAGGCGCTTGGTGCTGATCCGCCGTTCAAGACGACGACCCAGGCGCATCATGATCACCAGGCAGCGTTCGAACAGGCGCTTGCCGTTGAACCGGCCAATGATCGGCGGATACTTGAAGCGTCCGCGCTTGAGCTGATTGCGCAGCAGCAAATAGAGCACGATGCCGCCGGTCATGGCGATCAGGCTCATGATCATTGGTGCGTTCCAGCCGTGCCAGATCGCCAGGCTGTATTCCGGCAGCGTGCCACCGACCACGGGCAGCGCGGCAGCCGCCAGGATCGGGCCGACCACCTGCGCCGGGAAAATCCCCACCACCAGGCACGCGAACACCAGCAACTCGACGGGCGCGCGCATCCAGCGTGGTGGCTCATGAGGGGTGTGCGGCAGGTCAGTGGCGGTCGGGCCGAAAAATACATCGGCGGTAAAGCGAAGGGAGTAAGCAACGCTGAACGTACCGGCGATGGTCGCAACGATCGGCAAGGTCATCTCGACCCAGGCGGTGGCGTTGATGAATACCGTTTCGGCGAAGAACATCTCTTTGGAGAGGAAGCCGTTGAGCAACGGTACGCCGGCCATCGAGGCGCTGGCGACCATGGCCAGGGTGGCGGTGTAGGGGATCAGTTTGATCAAGCCACTGAGCTTGCGAATGTCCCGGGTGCCGCTCTCGTGGTCGATGATACCGGCAGCCATGAACAGCGAGGCTTTGAACGTGGCGTGGTTGAGGATGTGGAACACGGCGGCCACGGCGGCCAGCGGACTGTTCAGGCCCAGCAGCAGGGTGATCAGCCCGAGATGGCTGATGGTCGAGTAGGCGAGCAGTCCCTTGAGGTCGTTCTGGAACATCGCGCAGTACGCGCCGAGCAACAAGGTACAGGCGCCGGCGCCGCTGACGATGTAGAACCATTCTTCACTGCCGGACAAGGATGGCCAGAGTCGCGCCAGCAGGAACACCCCGGCCTTGACCATCGTTGCCGAGTGCAGGTACGCCGAGACTGGCGTCGGTGCTGCCATTGCGTGTGGCAGCCAGAAATGGAAGGGGAATTGCGCGCTTTTGCTCAAGGCGCCGATGAGAATGAGAGGAAGCAGAATAGGGTAGAGGGCGTGTGCGCGAATCAGATCGCCGGCGGCCAGGACCTTGTCCAGGTCATAGCTGCCCACCACATGGCCGAGCAGTATTACCCCCGCCAGCAGGCATAATCCCCCTGCGCCCGTGACCATCAGCGCCATGTAAGCGCCGCGTCGCGCGTCGGAGCGGTGGTGCCAGTAGCCGATCAGCAGAAAGGAAAACAGGCTGGTCAATTCCCAGAAGAACACGATCTGGATCAGGTTGCCGGAGATGACCAGCCCGAGCATGGCGCCCATGAACGCGAGAAAGAACGCGAAGAATCGCGGCACTGGATCGTCGGGTGACATGTAATAGCGTGCATACAGCGAAACCAGCGTGCCGATGCCCAACACCAGCATCGAGAACAGCCAGGCGAAACCATCCATGCGCAGGACGAAGTTCAGGCCCAGGCTGGGCAGCCAGAAGAATTCTTCGCGAATCACCCCGCCATGGGCGATCTGCGGGTACAGGAGTGCGACCTGGACGGTGCCTATCAGGGCAACGAGACCAGCGAGCAATGATTCGGCGTTACGCGCGTTGTGCGGCAGCACGGCTGCCAGACAGCTGCCTATGAAAGGCAGAAGCAGTAGAACTATCAGGGACATAGGCTTCTAATCTGCGGAAGTTTGTGAAGCATCATACGTGCCAGCCCCCGGATCGCCAAACTCCAACCTGTGGCAGAATCCTACACCGTAGACGGAAAAAGCCTGTTTAACATTGTTTCAGCAACCAGGTATCAACCGCTGCGGCCCCATCGCGAGCAGGCTCACGCCCACTTTCTAAAGACGGTGAACACGAAAGTCCTGCGCATTTCCCCTGTAGGAGCGAGCCTGCTCACGAAAGCAATCTGCCCAGCGACTCAATCCTCACGCTCAACCTTCCGTTTCCCGCTCCAGCGCTTCCTCGACAGCCACACCTTTTCCCTTGGTCTTCAGCTCGCTCACGATCACCGCCGCCACAATCAATCCGGCGCCCACCAAGGCAATCGCCGGCAACCGCTCCCCGGCGATCCGACCGACAATCCCGGCCCACACCGGCTCTCCGGCATAGATCAATGTCGCCCGGGTCGGCGAAACACTTTTCTGCGCCCAGTTCATGGCGACCTGAATCGCTGCACTGGCCGCGCCCAGGCCCAGAGCGCTGCAAAGCAGCAACCAGGAGAAGTCCGGTATCCGCTCCTGGGTCGGCACCACCATCAAGAGCGCCAGCACGGAAGTGACTGCCAATTGCACCACGGTCACGCGACGCACATCGACCTGGCCTGCATAGGTGCTGATCAAAATGATCTCGGCGGCAATCGCCACGGCACTGATCAATGTTGCGATTTCACCGGGACTGAAGTTGAAAGAAGCGCCGGCAGGCCCTGATAACAGCATCAACCCGGCAAACGCCAGCATGATCCCGATGCTCGGCATCAACCCGGGACGCCGTCCCAGCACCAGCCATTGCAGCAGCGGCACGAAGGGCACGTACAGCGCGGTAATAAATGCCGATTGACTGCTCGGAATGCTCTGCAAGCCGACAGTCTGCAAGCCATAACCGAGCATGATCGCCACACCGATAAACGCCCCGGCCTTGAGTTCGAACAACGTCAGGTCGCGCAGGTGACGCCAGGAGAACAGCGCAACAATGATGGCTGCCGCCGCAAAGCGCAGGCCAACGAAAAACATTGGCCCACTGACGGTCATGGCATGTTGCACCAGCAAAAAGGTGCCGCCCCAGATCATGGTGATCACCACCAGCACGCATTCGGCTTTGCTGAATCGTGAGAAACGGGGAGAAGTGTGAGAGGAGTTCACCGACGTCATGACCTTGCGCGCTACCTGAGGGAGACGCACAATGCGTCGAATGTTGCGCAGTATACTGCCCAACCCCACTAAGTGAGCAATATAGTGCACAAAGATTCCACGCCACGGGCTTCGGTCCTCCAGCACGTCAGTCAGAACGTTCGACGCTTGCGCCATGCAGCCGACATGAGCCAGACCGCCCTGGCGGAAAAGTCGGGTGTCAGTCGACGGATGCTGGTAGCGATCGAGGCGGGCGAAAAGAATGTCAGCCTGACCACCCTTGATCGCGTTGCCGAAGCGCTGGATGTGGCGTTCAGCGATCTGATCCAGGCGCCCGATGCACGTGATCCGAGCCGTATCAATGAAGTGGCCTGGGCTGGAACCATTCCGGGCAGTAAAGCGGTTCTGCTGTCCAAAGCCACCGCCACCCGTGAAGTCGAACAGTGGGAGTGGTGCCTCCAACCGGGGGAAATTTACCCCTCATTGCCGGATGCCGATGGCTGGAGCGAGCAGATCTTTGTCTTTGAAGGCTGTCTGACTTTGATGCTGGGCGAGACACCCCATGCGATCGCTGCCGGTGAGTTCCACATGTTCGCCAGCAACCAGCCTCACTCGTATCGAAATGAGGGGGCAGTGGCCGCGAGGTTTGTGCGCAACGTGGTGATCTGACTGTCTGCCCGGCAACATTGAATAGACACTTTGCTTTTCTAAAGCTCCATGTCTTTCTCGAATTGTTCTATAAGCTGCTGATATATAACGGATTACAGTTTAAACATGACTCCTGCAAACGCTCTGGGTATTGATTCCCACCGTTTTCGGAGCGCCGCGCAATGGCCCGTGAAATCTGCCTAACACGACGCCCGCTACGACTTCGCCGAAGAGTACCTGCAGGTTTGCTACAAGCTCTGGGAAGGCAGTTGGGAGGAGGGCGCGATCCTGCGGGATCGTGAGCGTCGGATTTTCAGCGACCCGAGCAAAATCCATGAAATCCGCCACGTCGGAAAACACTTCCAGGTGCCCGGCATTCACCTCTGTGAACCGTCGCCGCAACGCACGCCCGTGCTGTACCAGGCGGGTGCATCGAGTCGGGGCAAACAATTCGCCGCTGAACATGCCGAATGTGTGTTTGTCGCCGCGCCGTCAAAGGTCCTCCTGAAGAAAACCGTTGCGGACATTCGCCGTCGCGCCGCCGAAGCCGGACGTGATCCTTCGAAAATCCTGATCTTCAACCTGCAGACGGTGATCCTCGGCGAGATCGATGCCAAGGCCAAAGCCAAGTTTGAGGAATACAAAACCTGGGTCAGCTATGAAGGGGCGATGGCGCTGATTTCTGGCTGGACCGGCATCGACTTCTGCCGGTTCAAGCCAGACGAGCCCCTCAAGCATGTGCACACCAACGCCATTCAATCGGCGGTGGAGGCGTTTTCGACGGCTGATCCAAACAAGGTCTGGACGCCGAACGAGCTGGCGGACTGGTTGGTATCGGAGGGTTTGGTCCCTTGTTTGTCGGCAGCCCTGAAACCGTCGCTGATCTGCTTCAGGAATGGGTCGAAGACACCGATGTGGACGGCTTCAACCTGGCCTACGCGCTGACCCATGAAACCTTCATCGACGCGGTTGAACTGCTAGTGTCGGAGTTGCAGAAGCGCGGGGTGTACAAGACCGAATATGCGCCAGGGACTTTGCGCGAGAAACTATTTGGAGAAGGACCAACGTTACCGGCGATCCATCCCGGAGCGGGGTATCGGGACCTGGCGGCGTTGCGGCAGGAAGAGAAAAAGTCGGTATCTGCATAACACATCAATCCCTGCAGGAGTGAGCCTGCTAGCGATGAGGCCGGCACATCCGGCATCGATGTCGCCAGTTACACCGCCATCGCGAGCAGGCTCACTCCCACAGGGGATCAGCGTCGGACACAAACACCGCCCCCGGCAAAGCTACAAAACTGTAGGAGCGAGCCTGCTCGCGATGAGGCCCTTCCATTCAACACACATCCCGGCCCGGCGGACCACCGCATGCTTTCGTCCATCAACAGAGGTCGATTTCATGAGCGTGCACGAACTCAAGCGTTCCCCCATCGGGGACATCTCCGAGTGGCGAGTCGATGTGCCAAATACACCCGGAGAAAGGCCCGCAACGGCTGATCAAACAGGGCGTTCGACGCCTGCTCGGCTTCCAGAACCTGCACTTTATCTGGCCCGTCACGCAACACCCTTGCACGCAACCGCGGGCTGACTGGCTGTTCGAACTGAAACGGGACACCGCGTGAACGTGATCCAGCCAGGCGTCCTACTTTGGTACTGACTGACGAACCCTTCATGGATTTGCGGCTTATGATCGTTCAGGAAATTGCCCGCTTCCTGATTCCCGGGCGACCCTTTAATGTGGCGCTCACAGTCGCCTCGCCAATCCGGCAGCAGCCGCGCGAACTGCATGACTTCCCTTTAGGTAAACACTGATCTGTGAGAACGCCATGAGTGAAACCCCACGCGGACACGCGACCGACGTCATTCGCCACGCCGACATTCTGATCGTCGGCGGCGGTCTGAGCGGCGCCATGCTGGCGGCGCAGCTTCTGCGTTTGCCGGGCAAGCGCTCGGTGCTGGTCATCGAACCGCGTGCCGAACTCGGTCGGGGCGAAGCGTACAGCGCCGTCGAATTGGGCCATACGCTCAATGGCAATGCCGCCCGCATGAGCGTCGATCCGGACAACGCCGACGACCTCACGCAATGGCTCACCGAACACATTGAGGCGGGCGGCTGGCCCGAGTCTGACCAGCAACATGTGCCCATCAGCGAGTTGTTCCCGCCTCGCGGGCTGTTCGGTGTGTACGTGCAGCAGCGTCTGAGGGAAGCACAAGCGGTCGGCGCGCTGAACGGGTCGACGGTCGAGCACGTGCGGGCTGAAGTGGTGGACCTTGAGACTCTGGACGATAGCGTTCGGCTGACCCTGAGCGACGGCCAACGCTTGCAGGGCGCTTACGCCGTGTTGGCGACCGGGATGTTTCCCGCTGCGCGCACACCCCAGACCCAATCCAGCGGTGTGAACGCGGCCGCGCTCGATCCTTGGGATGTGGCGGCCATGCGGCAGCTCGATCCACAATCGACGGTGTTGATCATCGGTTCCGGGTTGACCATGGTCGATGCCGTGGTGTCACTGGAGCAGGCCGGGCACCGCGGGCCGATCAAGGTGTTTTCGCGCCATGGTTTGCTGCCGCACGTAAGGCGTCAGCCGCCGGCCTGGGTGGACTTTCTCGCCGAAGATGCGACGTTGCGCACCCCACGCCAGCTGGTTCGCGAATTGCGTCGGCATTGCCGGGACGCCATCGCTCGGGGCATCGACTGGCAGGCACCCTTGGACACGGTCCGGGCGCATATCGGCCGGTTGTGGAATCAGGCGACGGATGCACAGCGCCGGCAGTTTGTACGGCATGTGCGGCCGTGGTGGGAAAGTCATCACCACCGTTCGCCGCCCTTGAGCGCCGAGCTGGTCGCGCGGTTGCTCGGGGAAGGTCGATTGCACATTGAGGCGGCGTCGTTCAAAGGGCTGGCGCCTTCGACCCATGGCGACAACGTCAGCCTTTACATCCGGCGTCGCGGCGAGACCGAAACCTCCGTCGTCAGCGGTGCGGCGTTGATCAACTCCAGCGGCATCGAATATGACTGGCGCCGCGTCGCGCGACCGTTGCCCCGGCAGCTACTCGCGCGTGGACTGATTCAGCCGGGCCCGCTGGCACTCGGCATCGCGGCCGCGGCGGATGGCGCCGTCATGGATGCAAACGGCGACGTATCTGATCGATTGTTTGCAATGGGGCCGCCATTGCGCGGCATGTGGTGGGAAAGCACGGCAGTCACCGATGTCGCGAGCCAGGCCAAGGCACTCGCCGCGCGACTGATCCTAAAAAAACCGGATAGAACGTAATACTGTTCGCTCAAGAAGAGCTTGAGGCGAGCGCAGCACTGTGGCGAGGGGATTTAGCGAAACGTCGCACCGCCCCGTTGGGCTGCGAAGCGGCCCCAGAACCTGAAACGGAGGTGTATCAGGTACACCTCAGTTGCAGTTTTAGGGCTGCTTCGCAGCCCAACGGGGCGGTGCGACGTTTCGCTAAATCCCCTCGCCACAGAGGTATGCATCACGCTTACGGGTAGATGGGAACCACCCGGGGTTTAAAGCCAGCAATCAATAACGCTGATACTTCGACCCAAACTCAGGACGGTTCTCGGCGACATACAGCTTGCTCGTCTGAGCGTCCTTGTGATCAACGCCAACCGTATTGACGTTCAACGTAGCCGGTTGGCTGACCTTGGCGGCGGCAACGACTTGCGACACCCCATGGGGTGCGGCAATGGCGGACGTTGCACCGAGAATCGAAAGCGCGAAACCAAGACCGATAATGCTTTTCATGATGTAGCTCCAGAGCGTGGGAAGAAGATGTGGCCACTGTAGAGCTGGAGCCAGGGCATGAAAAAACACCTGCACGCATAGTCTTTATCACGCGCGTTGATCCGAGGGAACGCAACGGCGCTGTCTACGCGCCCAGCATCTCAACCGGATACGAGAACACATACCCCTCGCTGCGCACGGTCTTTATGTAGGTCGGTTCTCGGGAGTCGTCCATCAGCCGCTGGCGCAGCCGGCTGACCAGCAGATCGATGGAGCGGTCGAACAGGTCCGCGTCACGGCCTTGCGTCAGGTTCAGCAGTTGATCGCGGCTGAGCACCCGCTGCGGATGATCGAGAAAGACCCGCAGCAAGCGGTACTCGGCGCCACTGAGCGCCACCATCGTGTCGTCCTGGTCCAGCAGATGACGGGCCGTGGTGTCCAGGCGCCAGCGCCCGAAACCGAGCAGCCGGCCGCTTTCGGTGATCAGCAGGTTAGGCGGCAGCATCCGCGTGCGGCGCAACACGGCATTGATCCGCGCGAGCAGTTCGCGGGCGGAGAAGGGTTTGGTCAGGTAATCATCGGCGCCCATTTCCAGCCCGAGGATGCGGTCGGTTTCGTCGTTGCGGGCGGTGAGCATCAGGATCGGCGTGGCCTTGTGTTTGCCTGAGCGCAGTTCGCGGCACAGCAGCAAGCCGTCATCGCCGGGCATCATGATGTCCAGCACGATCAGGTCCACCTGGTTGGCATCGAGAAAACTGCGCATTTGCCGGCCATCGGCGACCACTGTGGTGCGCAGCCCATTCTTCTTCAGGTAATTACCGACCAGCTCGCGGATTTCTCGATCGTCATCGACGATCAGGATGTGGTTCACGTGTTCCATCGCTCAACCTTCTTGTTATGTGTCGCAGGTTTTGTATCGCACTGTATCGAATGCCCGGTTTGACACCTTACGCCTCAGTAGCCGCGGTTTTACGACACATGGCAGATACCTCGCGTCGATTAAATGGGTTCCATCGAGACAAGGCAACTTGCTCGCAACGTCTTCCCATTGCAGCCCCGAGGTCATCACCATGAGCATAAACAACGTTATCGTCGCTGGCGTCTTCGCTGTTCTGAATATCGCTGCGTTTTCCGCCCACGCCGACGTCAAAAGCGCGCCGCAGACCTATACCTACGGCACCCACCTGGATATCAAGAAAGTGATCTCGACCGTCGAAAGCGGTGGCAGCTGCGGCATCGTGAATGCCCGCATGACTTACCTGGATTCCAGCGGCACACAAAAAGTCCTCGATTACAGCAAGTTCGCCGAATGCGCCAATCAGGGCGGCTGACCCTTCCACTACGCTGATTCCTAACGCCGCCGACTTGGGGAGAGATCACTGTGAACATGACCGTATTGAGTCCGAAAACCCCAAAACGCCGCCGCTTGATTGGCCCCTCGGTGCTTGCGTTAGCACTGATGCAGCTGGGCGTGCTCGGAGTAGCCAATGCCGCCGGCGCAGAGCCGGTGGCGGCGACAGTCAAGACGCCGGCGTACACACCGTTCGGCCCGCTGAAGCATGTCGACGCAGGCTTGCTGAATGTGGCTTACGCGGAAGTGGGTCCAGCGGACGGGCCGGTCGTCATCCTGCTGCACGGCTGGCCCTACGATATTCACAGCTACACCGAGGTCGCGCCCTTGCTGGCGGCGAAGGGATACCGCGTGCTGATTCCCTATGCGCGGGGCTACGGCGATACGCATTTCCTCTCGGACAAGACCGTTCGCAACGGCCAGCCCGCCGCGCTGGCCAGTGACGTGATCGATTTCATGGACGCGCTCAAGATCAAGCGGGCGGTGCTGGGGGGCTACGATTGGGGTGCGCGCTCGGCAGACATCGTTGCGGCACTCTGGCCGGAGCGGGTAGAGGCGCTGGTGTCGGTCAGTGGCTATCTGATCGGTAACCAGGCAGCGGGGAAAAACCCGCTGCCGCCCAAGGCCGAGTTGCAGTGGTGGTATCAGTTTTACTTCGCCACGGAGCGCGGTCAGGCGGGATACGAAAAAAATCGTCACGACTTCGCCAAGCTCATCTGGCAGTTGGCGTCGCCAAAGTGGTCATTCGATAACGCCACCTTCGACCGCAGTGCTGCGGCCCTGGAAAACCCGGACCATGTCGCCATCACGGTCTTCAACTACCGCTGGCGCCTGGGTCTGGTGCAAGGTGAAAGCCAGTACGAGGCCCTGGAGCAGAAACTCGCCAAGGCGCCGTCCATCAGCGTGCCGACCATTACCCTGGAAGGTGACGCCAACGGCGCGCCGCACCCGGCGCCAGAAGATTACGCCAAGCGGTTCACGGGCAAGTACGAATTCCGGCTGATCAACGGGGGTGTCGGCCACAACCTGCCGCAAGAAGACCCGCAGGCGTTTGCCAAGGCAGTGATTGATGCGGATCGGCTATAACACCACCGCGCGTCTTTGCAGGAACTGGTAGGAGCTGTCGAGTGAAACGAGGCTGCGATCTTTTGATCTTGTTTTTAACAAATCAAAGATCAAAAGATCGCAGCCTCGTTTCACTCGGCAGCTCCTACACGGGTAGTTGGCATGGCGTTGTCACACCTTTTCGATCATCTCGATCAACCGCTCCGGCCACACCGTTTCAGCGGTCTGCTCCAACTCGCCGACTGACCACCATTTGTGCTCGGTCATCACTCGCGCCTCATCCACGGTCCAGCCATCACGGGTCAGTTGCTCACCCGCCGCGCGAACGACGAAGTAGCGTTCCACGGACAACACCGTCTCGCCGTTGGGCAGCATCATCGTGAAATTGCGCTCGGCCACGCAGGTGCCCACGTTGTCGACCTGCAATCCGGTTTCCTCCAGCAGTTCGCGGACCGCCGCTTCTTCAAAGCTTTCACCATCCTCGACCCCGCCGCCTAGCGTGGCCCAATAATCGCGGCCATCCAGGGCATCGCCCTTGTGCTGGAAGCGAAACAGCAGCACCTCGTTCTGCGGGTTTATCACCAGGAGTCGTGCAGCATTACGTTGGCGCATCGTGATTTCTCTTTCCGTAGAAGGCAGCGAGCCGAAGCAAAAGCTTCGGCTCGCAAGTACACATTTGACTTTAGGTTATTTACGCAACCACTTGATAACACGGAACATATGCAGCGCCGCCGGGCAGTTTCATCCGGTGCTGGGCGACGAATGCCTTGAGCAGTTTATCCAGTGGCTGCATCACCGCCGCGTCGCCGCGGATCTGATACGGCCCGTGTTCTTCGATCAGGCGGATGCCCTTGTCCTTGACGTTGCCGGCGACTATGCCGGAGAACGCGCGGCGCAGGTTGGCGGCCAGTTCATGGGCGGGCAGATCACGGCGCAGTATCAGGTTGGCCATGTTCTCGTGGGTCGGATCGAACGGGCGCTGCAGGCTTTCGTCGATTTTCAGCAGCCAGTTGAAATGGAAGGCGTCGTTGCGCTCGCGGCGGAACTGTTTGACCTCCTTGAGGCCTTTGGTCATCTGGCGGGCCACTTCGGCCGGGTCATCGATGATGATTTCGTAATGCTTTTTCGCCGCTTCACCCAAGGTGGCGCCGACGAACGCGTCCAGCTGCTCCAGGTAAGGCGCGGCATGCTTCGGTCCGGTGAGGATGACCGGGAAGGGCAGGCCTTCGTTGTCCGGGTGCATCAGGATACCGAGCAGGTACAGGAACTCTTCCGCCGTACCGGCACCGCCCGGGAAGATGATGATGCCGTGGCCGACGCGCACGAACGCTTCCAGGCGTTTTTCGATGTCCGGCAAAATCACCAGCTCGTTGACGATCGGGTTCGGTGCTTCCGCCGCGATGATGCCGGGCTCGGTCAAACCAAGGTAGCGGCCGCCGTGAATGCGCTGCTTGGCGTGGGCAATGGTCGCGCCTTTCATCGGGCCTTTCATCACACCGGGGCCGCAACCGGTGCAGATATCCAGGCTGCGCAGGCCCAGTTCATGGCCGACTTCCTTGGTGTATTTGTACTCCTCGGTGTTGATCGAGTGACCGCCCCAGCAGACAACGATTTTCGGTTCGATACCGGGCCGCAAGGTGCGGGCGTTGCGCAGCAGGTGGAACACGTAATCGCTGATGCCCTGAGAATTGCTCAGGTCGATACGCTGGCTGTCGAGTTCGTTTTCGGTGTAGACGATGTCGCGCAGGGCGCTGAAGAGCATTTCCCGGGTGCTGGCGATCATTTCGCCGTCGACGAAGGCGTTGGCCGGGGCGTTCAGCAGTTCGAGGCGTACGCCGCGGTCCTGCTGGTGAATGCGGATTTCGAAGTCCTTGTAGGCTTCCAGAATGGTCTTGGCGTTATCAACATGGGCGCCAGTATTGAGGATGGCCAGGGCGCATTGGCGAAACAAGGTGTAGGTGCTGCCGGATCCGGCTTCGCTCAGTTGCTGTACTTCCCGCTGAGAAAGGGTTTCCAGGCTGCCTTTTGGGCTGACAGAGGCATTGATTACATGGCGTTGGGTCATTCAATGATCCTTAAAACGATGTCACTCACACGGGGATCGGCAAATGGCATCCGAATAGTGTGTATCCATTAAAGAAGATGGCACGAACTGCGCAGTATCGCCACGTTGCCCTTTGACGATGAAAAGATGAAAAGGAGCTCCAGCATAGCTAAATCTGCCGGGGAGGCGATAATGCCCCGCAGTTTTATCACCGAGTCTCTTTCCCTTGATCCAAGGAACCCCGCCGCAATGTTTGAAATTCAGCCGATAAATGCCCAGACCTATCGACAACAGACGCGGCGCAGCACGGTCATTATTGCCCTGACGTTCCTGGCGCTGGCGATGGTGCTGTCCACCGCCGCTGTGGCGCTGTTCGGCGAGCCCGGCGGCGACAACCTGCGGTTCAACGTTGGCGGCGTGTTCGTGGCAGTGCTGTTGATGGTTGCATTGATGCGCGGCTATTTCTGGAACCAGCCGTGGATGGCATCGGCCGTATACGGCTGGCAGCTCAAGCGTAGCCTGATGAGCGTCACCAACGTCATGCACCAGGTGACGGCCGCGGTGGAGCGCGACGATCCTCGCGCCATGAAGTTGCTACGCTTCTACCATCTGGGGTTGAGCCAGATGCATGAGCTGGACGGCAATTCCAGCGACCATGGTCAGTTGCATCGCGAGATTGACCTGCACAAAACGCGAATGGAAGCGCTAGGCATTGATACCGACCAGACGCGACTGGATCCCGCCTGGCTGGACGCCGTCAAGCAAACGCCGAAATCATAAGTAATCAGGGAATGATATGGGTCAGCTGTCCATTAACGAACGCATCGAAAACGCCAGGCTCGCCACGCCGTTGAACGGTGAGCGGCCCGTGTCCAGGCTCAAGGTCCGGTCCGTGGTCTTTCTGCTCGTCGCGGTCTGTCTGTCGATGACGATTATTGTCATCTGGGAAGCCTGGAGTTCGCGTCAGTACCATCTGCGGGACAAGGAAGTGGCAATGTCCAACCTTGCGCAGACCCTGGCGTGGCAAGCCCAGGCGTCGATTAAGCAAGCGGACACGCTGCTGTTGACCCTGGTCGAGCGCCTGGAAAACGAAGGTGTCGAATCCGCGCGCCTGCCGAGGATGCAACGGCTGCTCAGTGTGCAGCGCTCGGAGTTGAGCCAGTTGCATGGCTTGTTCGTCTACGACGCGACGGGGCAGTGGATCGCCAATTCCAACGGCGCCCTGGTGCCCAATTCCAATAATGCCGACCGTGAATATTTCATTTTTCATCGGGATCATCCCGACCTGGGGCCGCACATTGGCCCGTCGATCAAGAGTCGTTCGAGCGGCGAATGGATCATGACCGTGTCGCGCCGGGTCAATCATCCGGACGGCAGCTTTGCCGGCGTGGCGCTGGCAACGATCTACCTGAATCATTTTCTCGGGCTCTACGACAGCATCGACATGGGCCGCAACGGCGTCATCAACCTGATCGCCGACAACGCGACCATCGTCGTGCGCCGGCCATTCAATGACGCAGAAATCGGCACCAGCGTTGCCAATGGACCGCTGTTTACCCAATTACTGCCCAAGGGCAACTCAGGCACGGCCAGGGTCAAGTCGATCGTTGACGGTGTGGAACGCGTGGTGGGATTCCGCCGGGTCGAGGGTTACCCGCTGATCATTTTTACCGCGCTAGACAAAGATGAAGTCCTCACCAGCTGGCGCGACGAATCCCTGCTCAGTGCCGGCATTGTCGCCTTGCTGTTGAGTTTTCTCGGGGTCTTGGGCTATCGCCTGATCCGACTCATGAGGCAGCAGAATCACATCCAGAGCGTCTTGCTGGATGCTCAGGAAAAGCTGCTTGAGGTCAATCATGGCCTGGAGTTGCTGGCGCTGGAGGATGCCCTGACCGGATTGTCCAACCGGCGGCAGTTCGATCTGTTCATCCTGGCCGAGATGGGCCGTGCCCGGCGCACCCAGACTCACCTGGCGTTGCTGATGATCGATGTCGACCACTTCAAGCGCTTCAATGACCTGTACGGCCATGTGGCGGGCGACCTCTGTTTGCGCAAGATCAGCGCAATCATTCGCGACAACATCAAGCGCCCAGGCGACCTGGCCGCCCGCTACGGCGGCGAAGAGTTCACCGTGGTGTTGCCCGGTACCGACTATGTGGGCGCGTTCCTGATCGCGGAAAAAATCCGTAACGCTGTCAAGGAGGCCGGTATCGAGCACAGTGAAGGGGTCGAGGGCACGGTCACGGTCAGCATCGGTGTCTGCGCTTACAACACCGCCTCGCAGGATCAACCCGATGACCTGGTGCGCGCTGCGGACAAGGCGTTGTACGTGGCCAAGGCCAGCGGCAGGAACATGAGCGTCATTGCCAACTGATATCGGACAAAGCGGTCGTGGCCAGCCCACGGCCAAGCCATCGCCCTGGGCGAGAATGTTCGCGCGCAGGGTCGGGAGCGCCAGGGTTCAACGTCCTCGGGCGATCTGTTGAGTCAATGGGCGCGTCGCCACACTCGAAAATAGACCCCAACGTTGATCACCAGCACCACCGCGCCGAGCCCCAGCTGAATCGCGGGGGTGAGGCCGGCGGGGTAGATCACCGGCCACACGTAATGTTCGATGAAGCCGCCACCGTAACCGGTTTGCCCGGCTGCCAGGCGCATGCGGTTTTCCCATTCCGTCAGCGGGCAGATCAGGTGGAAGACTTCCACCGAGACACCCCAGGCAGCGGCGGGCAGGTGCCACCAGATCAGGGGGCGCCACTTGAGCACCAGCAGCCCGCCAAACAGCACGAACAGGATGAACATCAGGTGGAACAGCACCAGCCCGTCGGCAGCGATTCGATACAGCATGTCGACTCCGTGAGATGTCAGGCGAGCAGTGGGCGTAGGGATTCGTGCACCCTTCAACGAATGACAAATTTTTAAAGCCATCGGCGATGAGTGCTGGCAAAGTCTGACATCTTTTTTTCGGTCAAGAGCGTTATGTCCAACTCACACCTGCCCCGCAGCGCATTTTTGCGCGGCGCTGTGGCGATCCTGCCATTATCCCTGGCGACCGCGCCTTGGGGGCTGCTGGCAGGCTCCATGGCGATTGAAGCGAATCTCACACCTCTGCAAGGCCAGGCGCTGTCCGGCATTGTGTTTGCCGGCGCCGCGCAATTGGTTGCCATTGGCATGCTCAAGGGCGGTGCCGGGATCTTTTCGATTCTGCTGACCACGTTGTTGCTGACGTCGCAACATTTGCTCTACGGCATGAGCCTGCGCTCGGTGATCTCGCCCCTGCCGGGTCGCTGGCGGGTGGGGTTGGGTTTTTTGCTTACCGATGAGCTGTTCGCCCTGACCAGCCAGTATGACAAGCAGCAATTCAATCGTTGGTACGCGCTGGGTGTCGGGCTGACGTTCTACATCGCCTGGAACCTCTTCACGCTGGCCGGCATCGTGCTCGGCAGCAGCATTCCGGGGCTTGAGCATATGGGCCTGGATTTCTCCATCGCGGCGACCTTCATCGCATTGATCACACCCGTGGTGCGCAACGTGCCGACGGTGGCCTGCGTGGCGGTCTCGTTGTTCTGCTCGGTGCTGTTCAGCTACTGGCAATTGGGCTCGGCGCTGGTCCTGGCGGGACTGGCGGGGATGACCACAGGGTTTCTCTGCAACAAATTCTATGTGAGGCAAGCAGCATGATGGTCTGGGCGGTGATTTTCGGGATGGGCGCGTTGGTGTTTCTCAACCGCTACGTGTTTCTCGAGCCACGGCTGCCGGTGCGCCTGAGCAGTAATGTCCGGCAATTCCTGGGGTTCGCTGTGCCCGGCATGTTGACGGCGATCTGCGGGCCGATCGTATTCATGCCCGACAGGCAACTGAACCTGCAGTGGGACAATCCGTACCTGATCAGCTCGTTGGTGGCCGTTGCGCTGGTGATTTACACCCGCAACACGCTGCTGAGCATGTTGTTGAGCATGGCGTTTTTCTTCTTGCTGCGGTGGTGGCTGTAAGCCAGATGCCGAAATCTGTTCTACGCTGAAACCTGATGACTGATCCCTTCAGGAAGAGAGGTGAACATGGCAAATGATCCCAAGCATCCAGGCCCGAATAATGGCGTGGATGAAGACATGGATGAACCATCGGAAGAAGAAATCGAGCAGCAGAGACGTTCTTCACCGACCTGGAAACATCCCGACGATGGTAAAGAATTGTCGGACCGCGACAGAGAGTTCCCTCTAAAACCTTGATCAGATCAAAAGATCGTCCGCACGCGGCCCGAGCCTTCGGCATCTCTCACGATCCATGTGAGCCGCCGGAGGCTTCGATCTTTTGATCTTGATCTGCTGATTTTTTGCGGTCACGACGAATAAGCAAACCCTGTCGAGTCGCCTCAAACATCTTCCACAAGCAGCTCGTCAGGGTGAGCCGCTCGATAACCCAACGTCTTGTCGATCCAGGCATTCAGTTCATTGACCATCACCGGATGTTTACCCGGATAGTTGCGCAAGGCGGCGCGCAGGACCGCTTCAATGGCGGGTATTGATTGCAGGTTTCGGGTGTTGATGTATTGCCCGATAAAACAATCGAGTGCATAGCGTTCAGTGGTCGAAAGAAAAACACACTCCAGACCACCAGGTACATTGGTAGATAAATCGTCGCGCAACTTAATTCTCTGCAAGGCTTGAGTTTCAGGGGCTCCTTTTTCGCTTGTTGACTCTTCGGTCAATCAAGCTGAGGCCATGGGAATGGCGGCGCGCATGCTAGCGGCAGTCGTCTCAAATGTATGTATGACAATCGAAATGTCAGACAGGCGGTGGAGGCGGCAAACTGCCACTTTTTCAAGGCAGTGTTTCCTGGATGAAACAGTGAGTGTAACGATTTAACTTATGGGCCTGTCTATACAACTAAGACTGATTCGTTGAAGTGTTCAAGCAACTTTCTCAATTAACGCCGGCCCCTGGTTTCTTGAATTGCCGACGGCTTTGTCCACCTTGTACCACTCGAAAACGTCACTGCTTTCACCTTGCATCAGCGCTATCTGTTCTGCGCGTTCCCTCGGGGTCGCAGGATCAAGCCACTCCCGCGCAAGTTCGGGTGACAATACGATCGGGCGCCGGTCATGGATGTCGAGCATGCCGCCAGCGCTGTCCGCCGTGACAATAACGAATCCGTCATCCGCCCGCGGCTCGGCGTCTCGGCTGGGGAACTGGCCGATGGCGGCGCAGAAAACCGGTTCGCGGTCTTTGCGGCGGATGAGCCAGGGCTGCTTCGTCTTGTCCGTGGCCTCCACCCATTCGAACCAGTTGTCGATCGGCACAATTGCCCGGTGCGGCCAGATCGCCCGAAAGAAAGGTCCATGGGCGACTTTTTCAACACGCGCATTGATCGGCGGCGGGCGATCCTTGGCCCAGTGCGGGCGCCATCCCCAACGAACCGTGTCGGCGTGCAGACCGTCGTCTTCCAGATGCAGCAGGGCGAGTTGGGTGGTAGGCGCGGCGTTGTAGCGGGCCAGCGGCTCATCACCGACGTGATTGATCATCGCGTCTGGAATGCTCAGCGCGGCGACGAAATCGTGAATACCCCGGTATTGCGATAGACGACCGCACATGGGCTGATCCTCGGGTGGATAGTTTCAGCATAGGTGCAGATTGTTGGAATGCCGCCGGAGCGGGTCGTGTCAGGCTGGCTCTATGCTTAATGTCAGACCGCCATCGCGAGCAAGCCCGCTCCCACAGGGGAACTGAGCTGGACGCAGATCCAGTGCTCACCGCCGATCAAAATGTAGGAGTGAGCCTGCTCGCGATGGGGCCGTGTCAGGCGACTTCGATGTTGAATTTCCTACCGCTATCGCGAGCAGGCTCACTCCTACAGAGGATCGTCGGCGAATCTGGCCTTTGTGTGCACCATCGATCAACTGTGGGAGCTGGGCTTGCCCGCGATGGCGGTGTGTCAGGCATGCAGGTAGTGGCTGGACGGGCGATATCGCGAGCAAGCTCGGCTCCCACAGGGATTTGCATTTAACAAAGATTTTTGTCCTCAACCGATCCCCTGTGGGAGTGAGCCTGCTCGCGATGACGCCGTGTCAGGTAACGAAGATGCTGGATATGCCACCGCCTCCAACACCATGCTCCCGGATCAGAAGTTGATCGAAGCACTCAGCCGTGCGGTCAGCGGTGCGCCCTGGAACACATAGTCATCCCCCATGTATTCACCTGCATCGCGCCAATAGCGCTTATCAAACAGGTTGTCCACGCTAAGCCGGAACACCGTCTCATAGCCGTCGATGCGCGTACTGAAGCGACTCCCCACGTTGAAGATCGCATACGCCCCCGTCTCCACTTCACCCACTTGACTGGCGTACTTGCTGGCGCTGTACTGCACGCCGCCCAGCACTGCCAGACCCTCGACCCACGGCAGCGCATAATCCCCATAAAGGCTGGCACGCATCGTCGGCACATTGATCGTCTGGTGGCCTTCATAAGCAGGCGTACCGGTACCGGTCACCCGCGATCGAATCGCCGCAACGCTGGCGCTGATCTGTAGGCGCTGCGTGGCCCAACCGTTGGCCGAGAGTTCCAGCCCGGTGTTTTTCTGTTCGCCCTGTTGGGCAAAGGTAAAGGTGCCGTCGTCATTCGGCCGGGCGTATTGGTAGTCCTGACGAATCTGGAACAGCGCCGCGCCCAGGGTCATGCGCTGCCAGTCGTACTTGATCCCTGCCTCGATCTGCCGGGAAACCGTTGGCGCCAGGATCTCGAACGCGTTGGTAGTGAACCAGGCCGCTTCGCCGCCCAGGGACAGCCCTTTGCTGTAACGGGTATACAACGACAGGTTGTGCACCGGCTTGTAGATCAGCGCGGCCTGGGGCAGGAATTCATACCGCTGGGTATGGCGCGTGGTGTCGCCCTGGCTGTCGAAGGTTTCTTCATCCAGTCGCACTTCGCGTCCACCCAGCACGGTTTGCCAGCGTTCGTTGAAACTGATCCGGTCATTGAAAAACACTCCGTACTGGCGACTGTCCAGACGGCGGAAGGAATCGTTGAGTGGTCCGTCGTAGCGGGCGAAGTCTTCCGGTTCGCGGTCGATGTTGCCGCTGCCGATCATCACGTTGATCGGGTCGCGTTTATCCACCACCCGGCGAAATGCACTGGTACCAACAGTCAGTTCGTGCCCGAGGCCGGCCGTGTCGAAACGCCCGCTGAGTGTCGCCTGGACCTCGTCATTGCGGCGGGTGTCGTCGGGGCTGCGGAAATCATAGATGTCGTAGTCGCCTTCGGGGCTGAAGTAGTTCGGCACCGCGGCGTCGGCGCAACTGGCGGCGCCGTAGCAGCCCCAGGCGAAAGAACTGTAATCGTCGATCACCACTCGGCTGCGCGACGCGCTGAGGTTGCCTTTCCAGTCGTCGCTGAAACGGTATTCGAAGTTGCCGTTGAGGTTCAGCGCATCGGTGGTGACCGGCCTGGAACCGCTCTGGTGAGCCAGCAGTTTTTTCGGTGAGGCGTGGTGCGGCAGCGTCGTGCCACCGAGTAGCTGGTAGCCCGGTGCCGAGCGCTGTTCCTTGGTCTGGTATTCCGCGTCCAGTTGCAGGAGCGCGTCAGGGCTGATGTTCCAGTCAAACGCCAGGGAGGCGAAATCCCGCTGGCCGTTGGTGTGTTCGACATACGAATGAATGTCTTCATGGGCGAGGTTGGCGCGCAGTCCGAACTGCTGCTCGCTGCCGAAGAAACCGCCGACATCGGTGGCCAGGTAGCCGCTGCCCCGATCGTCTGTCGACACTGTCACCGAATGCACATCGGTGGGCCGTTTGGTCACGTAGTTGACCAGTCCGCCCGGTTCGGAGACGCCACTTTCCAGGCCGGAAAGCCCCTTGAGCAACTCCACCTGTTGTTTGTTTTCCAGCCCGACGTTCTGTTCGCCAGTGATGGTGCGCCCGTTGATCTTGTAGCTACTGGCGGAATTCAGCGAGAAGCCGCGCACCACGAAGTTTTCGTAGTAGCCGACCGGCGCGTAGCTCTGGCCGACCGATGCATCGTTGCGCAGCACTTCGCTGAGCAGGCGTGCCTGTTGATCCTTGATCAGGGCGTCGTTGAAAACCGAAATCGACGCCGGCGTGTCAAGCAAGGGGGCGGCATCGAAACCACTGACCGATGCGCTGTCGGCTTGATAGCCGGAGGTGTCTTCGCCGGTGACGGTCAGCGCCGGCAGCTCGGTTTCGGCCGCCAGGGCGGTGTTGGCCGAGAGCAGGCCCAGAGTGAAGCAGTTGAGCGCGAACCGCGGAGCGGACATTCCCTTGTGACGTGTCCGGTAATGCCTGCCCATGAAAACTCCTCGATGAATGACCCGCGCTAAAAGCGCGCCATCATACAGAGGACGTATCGGGATCGGGATGTGTTAGTGCGTCGTCGCATTGCTTTTAAACCAGATAACGCCGAAACCACGCCAGTGTGCGGTCCCACGCCAGCTTCGCCGCCGCCTCGTCGTAGCGGGGTGTCGAGTCGTTATGAAAGCCGTGGTTGGCGCCGGGGTAGATGTACGCCTCGTAGGTCTTGCCCGCAGCTTTCAGCGCCTGCTCATACGCGGGCCAGCCCTCATTGATGCGCGTGTCCAGTTCGCCGTAGTGAAGCATCACCGGGGCCTTGATCCGGGGCACGTCCTTTGCCTCAGGCTGGCGACCGTAGAAAGACACGGCGGCGCCCAGTTCCGGATAAGCCACGGCCGCCGCATTGGCGACCCCGCCGCCGTAGCAGAAACCGGTGATACCGACTTTCCCGGTGCCCATGTCGTGCTTCATCAGCCACTCGATGGCCGCGAAAAAATCATTCATGAGTTTTTCCGGATCGACCGTAGCTTGCAGCTCCCGCCCCTTGTCATCGTTGCCTGGATAGCCACCCACGGACGTCAGTCCATCGGGGGCGAGGGCGATGAAACCGGCCTTGGCCACACGCCGGGCGACGTCTTCGATGTAAGGGTTGAGCCCGCGATTTTCATGCACGACCACCACCGCCGGCACCTTGCCGGTGGCCTTCGCCGGTCTGACCTGATAGGCCCGGACCTGGCCGTTACCCTTGGGCGAAGGGTAGGTGATGTACTCGGCGACGATGTCCGGGTCGGTGAATTCCACTTGCTCGGCGAGGGCGTAGTTCGGGCTCAGGGCAGTCAGCAGGGCGCTGGCAGTCAAACCACCGAGGGTGAACAGCGCCGCACGGTCCAGAAATTCGCGCCGATTGATCTTGCCGTGAGCGTAGTAGTCATAGAGTTCGAGCAATTGCGGGGAAAAATCTTTCGCAGTCAAACGCGTCATCGGTCTACCTCTCTAATAACGACACTGCACCTGTGGCGAGGGAGCTTGCTCCCGCTGGGCTGCGCAGCAGTCCTGTTTTTTAGGGCCGCTTCGCAGCCCAACGGGAGCAAGCTCCCTCGCCACAGGTCTTGATTGAATGTCAGTGCCCTCCGACGACCATATGGCTGAATGGCGCGACGTACGCCTGCAAGGTCACCAACCCGCCGACCAGAATCGCCAGAACGATCGAGTGGAAAAACACGTAGCGCAGAATTTCCCCTTCATGCCCATACCAGCGCGTCGCCGTGGACGCCACGACGATCGACTGGGCATCGACCATCTTGCCCATGACCCCACCGGAACTGTTGGCTGCGGCCATCAATACCGGACTGATCCCCAGTTGTTCGGCGGTGACGCGCTGCAAGCCACCAAAGAGCACGTTTGACGCCGTGTCCGAGCCCGTCAGCGCCACGCCGAGCCAGCCGAGGAGGGTGCCGAACATCGGGTAGAAAATGCCCGTCGCCGCGAAGGCCAGGCCCATGGTTGCGTCCAGACCGGAATAGCGGGTGAGGTAGCCCAGCGCAAGCATCGCCGCGATGGTGATCAGCGAATAGCGCACCACCCACAACGTTCGCACGTACTGGCTGAATAGCTGCGGGATGGAATAGCCCATCAGCAGCCCGCCGAGGATCGCTGAAAACAGGATCCCGCTGCCGGTCGCCGTGAACCAGTTGAACTTGTAGATCGCCTCCTCGGTTTTTGGTGCAGGCACCACGGGCGGCACCTTCTCGACTTGCTGGTGCAAGGTAGTGAATGTCAGGGCCGGCGAGAAGATCGGGTTCGCTTCGCGCATCGGCTTGCCCTGTGGATCAAGCTTGGCCGAGTGGGTGACCGGGTCGATGGCCGGACGGGTGTCGAACATGTTTTTGAAGCCTTGAGTGCCCCAGGCAAACACGAAGACGGTCAGGATGATCCACGGCATCCATGCGCGCATCACGGCGGGCTTGGCGTCGGTGGCAAAGGCTGCGGTGGGTTCGGGCTTCTTGTCATGCTCGGCGTCGATTTTTGAGTTGTCGACACGGCCGGACAGGGCTGCGGAGGTGTGCACCGTGGCGGGTTTCCACACCTTGAGGAACCCGGCCAGGCAAGCCATGGAGATCAGCGCCGCGATCACATCCACCAGCATCGGCCCGTGGTAGTTGGACACGAGGAACTGCGGTACCGCAAAACTGACCCCAGCCACCAGGATCGCCGGCCAGACTTCGAGCATTTTGCGCCAGCCCGCGAACGCCCAGATCAACCAGAACGGCACGAGCACCGAGAAAAACGGTAGCTGCCGGCCAACCATCATCGACAGTTCCATTTCATCCAGCCCGGTCACTTTGGCCAGGGTAATGATCGGTGTGCCCAGCGCCCCGAAGGCGACCGGCGCGGTGTTGGCGATCAATGCCAGGCCGGAAGCGGCGAGGGGCGAAAAGCCCAGGCCGATCAGAATGGCACCGGTGACCGCCACCGGGGTACCGAACCCGGCGGCCCCTTCGAAGAACGCGCCGAAGCAAAACGCGATCAACAGCAGTTGCAATCGTCGATCATCGGTAATCCGCGCCAGCGAGTCTTGCAGCACCTTGAACGAACCGTTCTCGGTGGTCAGCCGGTGCAGGAAGATAATGTTGAGCACGATCCAGCCAATCGGCAGCAAGCCATTGGCGGCACCGAACAGCGCTGCGGAGCCTGCCATGTTCGCAGGCATGCCGAAGGCAAAAATGGCGATCAGCAAGGCCGATGCCAAGGCAAGCAGTGCAGCGAGATGCGCCTTGATGTGAAAGAAAGCCAGGGACGCCAGCATCACCACGACCGGCACGGCGGCCATGATCGTGGATATGACCGGGTTGTTGAACGGATCGTAGATTTGCTGCCAAACCATGTTCCACCTCTGCTTTTTATTGTTGGACGTGCAGACCCCGAGGGGGCGGTGGCTATGAGTATAGGTGGCATTGCGCCGCTGTCAGGGCGCTGTTTGCAGGCGATTCAGTGGGCCATTTTGGTGCGAAATGGTGAGCTAACATGAGTGCAGGGGAACACCTGACTCGGACTTCAACGACCGGAGGATTGCCGCAATGACTGAACGCCATTTGGACCATAAGGAGACGTTGTCGAACGGATGCACCATCGAGGTAAAAGCGGAAATATTGCGGGACGGCTCGTTGAAGATGTTGATCGGTGTTTACCGGCCGGACGGTTCGGTCATCTTTGAAGACCCTGATCCAAAACCGCATTTGCTGGACATGGAAGCGGCGCTGGATTGGGGGGTGGACATTGCCAAGGGGATCGGCAACGGGCAGCGGACGTTGTGACCGTAGGGTCGCCATCGCCAGCAGGCTGGCTCCCACCTGTATTGAGTTGCCCACAGGATTGGTGTACATCCCCCGACCCTGTGGGCAGGCTTGCCACAGCAGGGCCGGTCGCAACACAACCCTGTGGGAGCCAGCCTGCTGGCGATGCTTTTAGTGCTTGAACATCACATGCCGAACCACGGTGTAGTCCTCCAACCCGTACATCGACATGTCCTTCCCGTAACCGGACAATTTCTGACCGCCATGGGGCATTT